>URST01000034.1 GCA_900550585.1 uncultured Eubacteriales bacterium | reverse complement strand
TGGCGGCGTTCTACACCGCCTGCGCCAGCTTCGTCAGCCGCAACTGGGGCGCGGGCCGCAAGGAGCGCATCCTCAAGAGCTACTTTATCAGCATGCTGTACGCCTTCCTCACCGGCGCCATATTCGGCGGGCTGATGCTGCTGTTCGGGCGGCAGTTCCTGGGGCTGTTCGCCGACAAACCGGAGGTCATCGACGCCGGTATGGACCGGCTGCGGATCATGGCCTTCTCCTACGGCATCGGCGCACTGATGGATGCCAGCATCGCCGCCTCCCGCGGCATCGGCAAGAGCATCGCCCCCACCGTCATGGTCATCATGGGCTCCTGCGTGTTCCGCGTGGTGTGGATCTACACGGTGTTCGCCTACTTCCACACGGTGCCGTCGCTGTACCTGCTGTACATCTTTTCGTGGGTCATCACCGGCATCGCGGAGTACCTCTACTTCCGGGCCAGCTACAAAAAGAGCATCGTGGCGGCACAGATGTGGTAAAAAAGAGCAAAAAAATGACCGGCTCGCGCCGGTCATTTTTTTGCTCTCCGCGTCAGCCGATGGTGACGCTGGTGTTCTTGGGCAGCTGCTTCTTGGCCTCCTTGGGGATGGACAGCTGCAGGATGCCGTTTTCAAACTTGGCGGTGACATCCTCCGGCTCCACGCCCTCGCCCACATAGAATGTGCGGCTGCAGGCGCCGGCATAGCGCTCCTGACGGATGTACTTGCCCTTCTTGTCGGACTGGTCCTTATCCAGGCCCTTGGCGGCCTGAATGGTCAGATAACCGTTCTTCAGCTCCACGTTCACCTCGTCCTTGGTGAAGCCGGGCAGGTCAACATCCAGCTCGTAGGTACCCTCCGTCTCGCGGACATCGGTCTTCATCAGGTTCTTGGCGTGCTTGCCATACAGGGGATCGCGGCCCTGGGGCACCATCATGCCAAAAGGATCAGAAAAGAAATCATCAAACAGGTTCTCACCAAAAATGCTGGGCAACATATGTCATACCTCCATTCGTACTGCGGCGCGCCGGGGGTGCGCCGTCTCTACATTACCCTCATTGTATCAACATTTCCGAACCTCTCCGAGGGGCCTCTTTCGCTCCCCTCTCTCAAGGTTCGGCTTTATTATAACGCCGATTTTAGCACTGTCAATAGGAGAGTGCTAATGTTCACAAAAGAAGCACAGTCTGTTCACAAAATATGCAATAAGTTGCCGGTGTACCTGTCGTTCAGGGAAAATTCACACATTTCCGCCATATTGGCATTTGACTTTGGGCGGCGGCACGGCTATAATAACTTGCAAAATATGCCAACGAGGAGCTGACAGCATGAATGAAGTAAAGACCCCTAAGAAGCCGTTGTTCTACTACTATATAATGGCACTGCTGGTGCTGCTGCTGTTCAATCTGCTGGCCATGCCATGGCTGGAGGAGCACCAGATCAGGGACGTGGACTACAACACCTTTGTGTCCATGACCGAGCAGGGCCAGATCGGCCGTGTGGAGATCCAGCAGCAGAGCAACCGCATCCTCTTTACCGACAAGGACGAGACTTCCGTCTACAAGACCGCCATCGTGCCCGACGACGGGCTGGTGCAGCGGCTGCTGAACGCAGGCGTCTCCACCACCGGTGAGGAGATCCAGCAGAGCTCGCTGCTGGTGGACATTCTGGGCTGGGTGCTGCCGCTGATCATCTTTATCGGCATCGGGCAGATCATCTCCCGCAGCATGATGAAGAAAATGGGCGGCGGCGGGAACTCCATGATGTTCAATCTGGGCAAGTCCAACGCCAAGGTCTATGTAAAGTCCGCCGAGGGCATCAGGTTTGACGATGTGGCCGGTGAGGACGAGGCCAAGGAGAATCTGCAGGAGGTCGTCAACTACCTCCACGACCCCGGCAAATACAAGGAGATCGGCGCGTCCATGCCCAAGGGCATCCTGCTGGTAGGCCCTCCGGGCACCGGCAAGACCATGCTGGCCAAGGCTGTGGCCGGCGAGGCCAATGTGCCCTTCTTCTCCATGTCCGGCTCGGAGTTCGTGGAGATGTTCGTGGGCATGGGTGCCAGCAAGGTCCGCGACCTGTTCCGGCAGGCCAAGGAAAAGGCACCCTGCATCGTGTTCATTGACGAGATCGACGCCATCGGCAAAAAGCGTGACGGCCAGCTGGGCGGCAACGACGAGCGGGAGCAGACCCTGAACCAGCTGCTCACCGAGATGGACGGCTTCGAGGGCAACAACGGCGTCATCATTCTGGCGGCCACCAACCGCCCGGAGTCCCTCGACCCGGCGCTGACCCGTCCGGGCCGCTTTGACCGGCGGGTTCCGGTGGAGCTGCCCGACCTGCTGGGCCGCGAGGCCATATTGAAGGTACACGCCAAGAAGATCAAGGTGGCCGAGGATGTGGACTTCAGCAAGATCGCCCGCATGGCCTCCGGCGCCAGCGGCGCGGAGCTGGCCAACATCGTTAACGAGGCGGCGCTGCGGGCCGTCCGTGACGGCAGGCGCTTCGCCACCCAGGCCGATCTGGAGGAGAGCATCGAGGTGGTCATCGCGGGCTATCAGAAGAAGAACGCCATCATGACCGACCACGAGAAGAAGATCGTGTCCTACCACGAGATCGGCCACGCACTGGTGGCGGCGATGCAGACCCACTCCGCCCCCGTGCAGAAGATCACCATCGTGCCCCGCACCTCCGGTGCGCTGGGCTACACCATGCAGGTGGAGGAGGGCAACCACTACCTGATGACCAAGGAGGAGATCGAGAACAAGATCGCCACCTTTACCGGCGGCCGGGCCGCCGAGGAGGTGGTGTTCGGCTCCGTTACCACCGGCGCCAGCAACGATATCGAGCAGGCCACCAAGCTGGCCCGGGCCATGATCACCCGCTACGGCATGAGCGACGAGTTCGGCATGGTGGCGCTGGAGACCGTCACCAATCAGTATCTGGGCGGCGACGCCTCTCTGGCCTGCTCCGCCGAGACACAGACGAAGATCGACCAGCAGGTGGTGGCGCTGGTGCAGAAGCAGCACGACAAGGCGCTGAAGATACTCACCGACAACCGCGCCAAGCTGGATGAGCTGGCACAATTCCTTTACGAAAAGGAGACCATCACCGGCGAGGAGTTCATGCACATCCTCAACGGCTGACGGAGAAAGGAGGGCCTATGGCCCGCACCATCGAGATCACCGATTTTGCCGCGCCGGAGCTGGATGTCTACGCCCGGGCCAAGGAGAACCAGCTGGTGAACCGGGCCGACCCGGCCAACGCGCTGTTCATCGCCGAAAGCCCGCTGGTCATCGGGCGGGCGCTGGACGCCGGCTGCGTACCGGTGTCGTTCCTGATGGAGCCGCAGCACATCACCGGCAAGGGCGCGGACATCCTGCGCCGCTGTGACCCGGACATCCCGGTGTACACCGCGGCGCTGGACGTGCTGACGCAGCTCACCGGCTTCCACCTGACGCGGGGGATGCTGTGCGCCATGCGGCGGCCTCCCCTGCCCTCCGTGGCGGAGGTGTGCGCCGGCGCGCGGCGCATCGCCGTGCTGGAAAACGTGATGAACCCCACCAACGTGGGCGCTATCTTCCGGTGCGCGGCGGCGCTGGGCATGGACGCGGTGCTGCTGACCCGGCAGGGCAGCGACCCCCTGTACCGCCGGGCGTCCCGGGTCAGCATGGGCAACGTGTTTCTGGTGCCATGGACATACCTGCCGGAGGAGGGTGACTGGACGGAGATGCTCCGTCAGCTGGGCTTCACCACGGCGGCCATGGCCCTGCGGCAGGACTCCCTGCGGCTGGACGATCCCCGGCTGCTGCACGCGGAGAAGCTGGCCGTGGTGCTGGGCACCGAGGGCGACGGGCTGGCGGACGGCACCATCGCCCAGTGCGACTACACGGTGATGATCCCCATGACCCACGGTGTAGACAGCCTGAATGTGGCGGCGGCCAGCGCCGTGGCCTTCTATCAGCTGGGGCTGCAGTGCCGCGAAGAAACGTAAAAAAGGAGTCCCGCAGCCGGCGGCTGCGGGACTCCTTTTTTACTTTATCAGAAGATGACCACCAGCAGCATCTTGAACTGCTCCTGTCCGTACACCGCGTGGGGATGGCCAGCCGGCATCACGATGGACTCGCCCTCATGCAGCAGGTACTGCACGCCGTCGATGGTGATGCGGCCCGTGCCGTCCAGGCAGGTGACGAAGGCGTCGCCGCCGGAGGCGTGGGTGCTGATCTCCTCATCCTTATCGAAAGCGAACAGGGTGACGCTGACGGCGTCGTTCTGGGCCAGTGTCTTGCTGACCACCTGTCCGGGCTGATAGGCCACCTGTTCCTTCAGCGTAAGGACGGCGGATTTGTCGATGTTCTTCATAGGCTCTTTCATGGAGCTGCTCCTTTCCTTGGTTGACGTGTGAAAACAACTCCCCTTGCGGGGAGTTGTTTTTATGTCGGGGTTACAGGCCCAGCGCCGCCTTGAGGGCGTCCGCGCGGTCGGTCTTTTCCCAGGCCACGCCCAGCTCCTCGCGGCCCATGTGGCCGTAGGCCGCCAGCTGGCGGTAGATGGGCTTGCGCAGGTCCAGATCGCGGATGATGGCGGTGGGACGCAGGTCAAAGACCTTCTCCACAGCGGCCTCCAGCTTGTCGTCGGAGACGACGCCGGTGCCGAAGGTCTCCACCAGCACGCTGACGGGACGGGCCACGCCGATGGCGTAGGCCAGCTGGATCTGGCACTTCTTAGCCAGGCCGGCGGCCACCACGTTCTTGGCCACCCAGCGGGCGGCGTAGGCCGCGGAACGGTCCACCTTGGTGGGGTCCTTGCCGGAGAAGGCGCCGCCGCCGTGGGGGGCGCTGCCGCCGTAGGTATCCACGATGATCTTGCGGCCGGTAAGGCCGGTGTCGGCGGCGGGGCCGCCGCTGACGAAGCGGCCGGTGGGGTTGACGTAGATCTTTGTCTCGCCGTCCAGCAGCTGGGCGGGAACGGTGGGCTTGATGACCAGCTCGATCATGTCCTTGCGGATCTGCTCCAGCGAGACATCGGGGCTGTGCTGGGTGGACAGCACCACGGTGTCCACGCGGACGGGCTTGCCGCTGTCGTCATACTCCACGGTGATCTGGGTCTTACCGTCGGGACGGAGATAGTCCACCAGACCCTGCTTGCGCACGTCGGTCAGGCGCTTTGCCATCTTCTGGGCGATGGAGATAGCCAGCGGCATCAGCTCCGGCGTCTCATCGCAGGCGTAGCCGAACATCATACCCTGGTCGCCGGCGCCGTTGTCCAGCTCGCTCTCGCCCTTGGCCTTGGCCTCGTAGCTCTTGTCCACGCCCAGCGCGATGTCGCTGGACTGCTCGTCGATGTTGGTGATGACAGCGCAGGTGTTGCCGTCAAAGCCGTACTGGGAGCGGTCGTAGCCGATGTCCAGCACCACCTGACGGGCAATTTTGGGGATATCCACATAGCAGCTGGTGGTGATCTCACCCATGATGTGGATGAGGCCGGTGGAGGCGCAGGTCTCGCAGGCCACGCGGCCGTTGGGATCCTGCTCGAAGATGGCGTCCAGCACCGCGTCGGAGATCTGGTCGCAGATCTTGTCGGGATGCCCCTCGGTAACGGATTCAGAAGTGAACAGATGTCTTGCCATGATGATTTTTCTCCTTTCTGTTGGGAAACGCAATAAAAAAGCGCCCTGTCCGAACCGACAGAGTGCTGAAGCTTTCTTGCCTTCCCTCATCTTTCGATTCGTTCGCCGGATTTGGCACCTTGAAAAAACAGGTTGCCGTGGCTTCATTGGGCCGGTCCCTCCGCCACTCTTGATAAGGTATTCACTTGTAGTGTCTATCTTAGCACATATTTTGCGGCTGTCAATAGGTTTTCCCGGAAAAATGCAAATAATTCACTTTGCGGAAACATTTGCCCCCTTCTGACCATTGTTCAAAAAAATGACATGACTTTTGCCGTTTTGTGCGTTACAATAGGCAATACTTGAATACACAGGAGGACGTTCCCCTTGAAAAAGCTCTATGACGGGGTGCAGCGCTTCTGCGCCGCCCACCCCCGGTTCGGTATCCCCAATCTGATGCGCGTCATCGTCATCGGCACCGCGGCGGTGTATATCCTGTCCATGCTGACGGCGGCCTCCGATCCCACCGCGCTGGATTTTCTGACCTTCAACCTCAACGGCCTGCTCCACGGCGAGATCTGGCGCATCGTGACGTTCGTCTTTTACCCCAGCGCCAGTTCCCCGTTCTGGCTGCTGATCAGCCTGTACTTCTACTACTGGATCGGCTCCACGCTGGAGCGCCAGTGGGGCACCGCCAAGTTCAACCTGTACTACTTCAGCGGCGTGCTGCTGACAGTGCTGGGCACGGTGCTGGCCAGCGTCATCACCGGCAACAGCTATATCACCGTGGCGGGCACCGCCTATGTGAACCTGTCCATGTTCTTCGCCTTCGCCATGCTGTTCCCGGACACCACGGTGCTGTTCATGTTCATCATCCCGGTGAAGATGAAGTGGCTGGCCTATCTGGACGGCGCGCTGTTCGCCTTTGACATCATCCGTGCCATCGGCGCCCACAACTGGGCGGGCGTGGTGCTGCCGGTGGTAGCGCTGCTGAACTTCGCCGTGTTCATCTGGCCGGAGGTGCACTATCTGGCCGCCCGCACCAAAACGCAGTACAGCCCCAAGACCGTGCAGTTCAAGCAGGCGGCGAAGCAGCAGGCCCAGGAGAAGGGCTATCACCACAAGTGCGCCGTGTGCGGCCGCACCGACACGGACTATCCCGACCTGCAGTTCCGCTATTGCAGCAAGTGCGCGGGCTACCACTGCTTCTGTCAGGACCACATCTTCAACCACGTCCACTTCACCGAGGAGTGAGCGATATGCGAAGCTCCCTCCAGCCGAAAGGCTGGAGGGAGCTTTTTTCTTATTCGCGCTCCGCTGCGCCGCTGACGATGTGGTAGTAGGCGTTGGATGTCAGCTTATACGCCAGCGTGTACAGCAGGGCGAAGGCCACATAGCTGATGACGGTGGTGCCGATGAGCAGCGGGGTGTTGCTCAGGTTGAACAGCAGCAGGAGCTTGTGGATGAAGGGAAAGGCGAAGCACAGGTGGACACCGGACAGGGCCATGGGCAGGAAGAACACGGTCAGCAGCTGGGAGTTGATGCTGCGGCGGATGTCTCTTTTCGTCATGCCCACCTTCTGCATGATGTCGAAGCGGCTCTGGTCCTCATAGCCCTCGCAGATCTGCTTGTAGTAGATGATGGACACGGCGGCCAGCAGGAACACCACGCTGAGCATGATGCCCAGGAAGAACAGGCCGCCGTATGTGCCGTAGAAATCGCTGCGGTTGCCCGCCTTGGACTCCACGCTGACCCCCACGCCCCAGTCGCTGCTCACACGGCTGAGGTGCGCGTTCAGTGCATCCGTCAGGTTGGGCGTCACGTCGTCGGTGTTCGCCTGCTGGTTCTCCGGCAGGTCTGTGTCAAAGCCGTAGTTCCAGTACGCGCTGGGATACCAGCCGTACTTGTCGCTGAGATACCCCTGCAATTCCGGCACAAAGCTCTCAAAGTCCTTCACCACCACCGTCAGGGACGGCGTGATGTCCGCCACCGCGGCACCGTCCAGCGGTGTGATCTCCCGCTTCATCACATGGCGGGTCATGCCGCCGTCAACGGACAGCGTGTCCGCGTTGAAGTCCATCCGCAGTGCGGCCACATACACCTGTCCATCCTCCAGTGTCAGGCTTTGGCCGGTGACGGCGTTGTACTCCTCCAGCGGTACAAAGTGCATCTGTATGACGTGGGTGCTGTCCGTTGCGTACGCCCCGGCCGCGTCAACGGTCAGGTTGCCGCCGTCCATCAGGCCGCTGAGGGACACCTCCCGGTACTCCGCCACGTTGCTGGTCTCGCCGCCGAAGTTGAAAATGGCGCTCTCCACCCCCTGGCGCAGCTCCTCCAGCTCCGTCTTGTCCATCAGATGCTCATCACCGTATACCGTCACGGCGATATCGTGGGGATAGCGGGCATTCACCGCGTCCTCCTGCCCGAAGTACAGGCAGGTGGTGGAGGACAGCATCACCAGCACCATGGTGGCCAGCACGCAGATGCTGGCAAGACCCGCGCCGTTGCGCTTCATGCGGTAGGCCATGGAGGACACGGACACGAAGTGGCTGGGCCGGTAGTAATAGCGGGGGTTCCTCTGGAGGGCGCGGCACAGCGCCACGGACCCGGAGATGAACAGCAGATAGGTGCCGGCGATGACCATGAGCACCGCCGTAAAGAACCACAGCAGCGCCTCCAGCGGCTCGCGGATGGACACGGCCAGCCAATAGGCGCCGCCCAGCAGGGCAAGGCCCAGCACCGCCAGCAGCCATCTGGCGCGGGGCGGCTTTTCGCCCACGGACTCGCTGTGCAGCAGAGCCACGGCGCTGACGCGGTGCAGCTGCCACAGGGAATGCAGGAAGATCAGGCCGTGGACGGCGGCGAACAGCGCCAGCGTCACCAGCAGCGACTTGATGTTCACCGTGAACGTATAGCTGATCTGGCTGCGGAGAAGGTTCATCAGCCCCAGCTCCGCCAGCTTGGACAGCGCCACGCCCAGCGCAAGGCCGACGACAGTGGTGCCGGCGCAGGTCAGCAGCGTCTCCCACAGCAGGATGCGGGCGATGTTGCCCTTGCCCATGCCCAGCACGTTGTACAGGCCGAACTCCCGGCTGCGGCGGCGGATGAGGAACGAATGGGTGTAAAAGAGGAAGATCAGGGCGAAAAAGGCGATGACCACGCTGCCGAGGCCCATGATCAGGGTCGTGCTGCCGCCGCCGGACATCTGGGGCAGCAGTGTGGACACCGACAGGCCCATAAGGATGTAGAACATGGCGGTGACGCCGGTGCAGGTCAGCAGGTACGGCAGGTACAGCCGGCGGTTCTGCTTCATGCCCGTCCACGCCAGACGGGGGTAAAATCCACGGTTCATTGCGCGTCACCGCCTGCCTGCAGCATGGTCAGCGTGTCGGAGATCATCTGATAGAACCCGGCATCGCTGGTATCGCCGCGATAGAGCTGGTGGAACACCTGGCCATCCTTGATGAACAGCACCCGCCCGGCGCGGCTGGCGGCCTTGACGGAGTGGGTGACCATAAGGATGGTCTGGCCCCGGCGGTTCACGTCGCCGAACAGCCCCAGCAGCTCATCGGTGGCCCGGGAGTCCAGGGCGCCGGTGGGCTCGTCGGCCAGCAGCAGACGGGGCTGGGTGATGAGGGCGCGGGCCACGGCGGCCCGCTGCTTCTGGCCGCCGGACACCTCGTAGGGGTACTTCTTCAGCAGCTCCGTGATGCCCAGCTGCTCCGCCAGCGGACGCAGGCGGTCGCGCATCTCGGAATAGGGCTTCCCCGCCAGCACCAGCGGCAGGTAGATGTTGTCCTCCAGCGAGAAGGTGTCCAGCAGGTTGAACTCCTGAAACACGAAGCCCAGATGGTCCCGGCGGAACGAGGCGGCGTCCGCCTCCTTCACGGCGGACAGGTCACGGCCATCCAGACGCACCGTGCCGGCGGTGGGGGTATCCAGCGCGGCAAGGATGTTCAGCAGCGTGGTCTTGCCGCTGCCGGACTCGCCCATGATGGCCACATATTCGCCCTGCTCCACCGTGAACTCCACGTTATGCAGGGCCTCCACGCGGCTGCCGCCGAAGCGGGTGGTATACACCTTGCGCAGACCGCTGACTTCCAGAATCGACATAAAAAAACGACCTCCTTTTGTTTGCAGGTCACAGTATAGCAGGGGCGGGAAACGGCTGCCATGCGGTCAGCTTACATTTCCCGCCCCCATTCTAACAGAATTGTAAGATTTCACTCCAGCGGCCCGGTGCGGCGGCTGAGGTCCAGACGGATGACCGTCCCCTCCCCTACCGCGGACGCGGCGGTGATGGTGTGGCCCAGATCCCGGCAGATGCGGCGGCACAGGTACAGGCCGATGCCGCTGGCCTGCCGGTGCGTCCGGCCGTTATGGCCGGTGTAGCCCCGGTCGAAGATGCGGGGCAGATCCTCCGGCGCGATGCCGATGCCGGTATCCCGGATGCACAGGGTGGCGGGCTGCTCCGCGTCGATGGTGATGCTGCCGCCCTCCGGGGTGTATTTCAGCGCGTTGGACAGCACCTGCTCCACCACGAAGCCCAGCCACTTCTCATCCGTCACCACCGTCAGGCCCACCGGCTGGTAGTGCAGCGTCAGCCGGCGGTCGATGAACTCCCCGGCGAATTTCCGCAGGCTCTGGCGGATCACCTCGTCCACGCCGCAGGGGCGGATGACGTAGTCGCTGGTGCCCTCGTCCAGGCGCAGATACATCAGCACCATGTCCACATACTGCTCGATGCGCAGCAGCTGGCTCATGAGTTTCCGCCCGTTGGGCGTGTCGTCCAGCTGGAGGGTCAGGCGCATGGCGGCGATGGGCGTCTTGATCTGGTGGACCCAGGCGGTGTAGTAGTCCACCATCTCCCGGTGGCGGGCGGTATTGGCCGTCTCCCGCTCCGACGCGGCGCGGCGCAGCGTCTCGATGGCGGCCATGCAGTCCGCCTCCCCGATGGTGTCCGGGGCGGGCAGAGCCAGCAGCAGGGCGTTGGCCGCCGTCCGCAGCTCCGCCAGCCGCCGGTGGCGGCGGAGGGTGCGGGCATAGTCCCATGCCGCCGCTGCGGCGCATACCAGCAGGCACAGCGCCGCCGGATAGGCCACTGCCGCCAGCGGCAGCCGGTACAGTGCAAAGCTGCCCGCCAGCAGCGCGCAGCACAGCACAAAGACAAGCATCGCCAGCCGGTGCTGGCGGAGATAACGCCGAAAAAGTTCCATATCGCTCCTTACTCCACCAGATACCCCACGCCGTGGCGGGTGGTGATAAAATCCTCCAGTCCCGCCGAGGCCAGCTTCCGGCGCAGGCGGTTGACGTTGACCGTCAGGGTGTTCTCGTCCACAAAGCTGTCCGTCTCCCACAGGGTCTGCATCAGCTTCTCCCGGCTGACCACCTGCCCCGCCCGCTCCATAAGGCAAAGCAGGATGCGGTACTCGTTTTTCGTCAGGTCGACGGCGGCGCCGCCGTACTCCAGCTTCTGTGTATCGGTGTGCAGGCGGGCGCCCCGGCACGCCGGCACCGGCGGCTGCACCGTGAAGTCGTAGGCCCGGCGCAGCAGGGCCTGCACCTTGGCCATCAGCACGTTCCGGTCAAAGGGTTTGGCAATAAAGTCGTCGGCGCCCATGTTCATGGCCATGACGATGTTCATGTTGTCCGCCGCCGAGGACAGGAAGATGATGGGCACGCGGCTGCTTTTTCGGATCTGGCGGCACCAGTGGTAGCCGTCGAAAAACGGCAGGGAGATGTCCAGCAGGATCAGGTGCGGGTCGTAGGCCGCCGCCTCCTCCGCCACGCGGCGGAAATCCGTGACGCAGCGGGCCTCCAGCGCCCAGGATGCCGCCTGCTGGCAGACGGCCTGCGCGATGGCAGCGTCGTCCTCCACGATGAAAATACGGTACATGGCTCTCCCTCCCTCTCTGGAGCTATGATAGCACACAGGCGCGCCGGTGGCAAGCCGCCGGAGTTTAGGACTTTTTTAATTTTCCCCTTGACAGGAAACTGTATCATCCGTATAATACAGTTAACATCCGTATTACACGAGTAATACAGTTTACAGAGAGGAGGTGCGGCGCGTGATCTCATTCCAGGCGTTCCGTCAGACGGACGGCACGCCCATCTATCTGCAGATCATCCGCTATATCCAGCAGGGGCTGGCGGCGGGCACCATACAGGACGGCGACGAGCTGCCCTCCCGGCGGGTGGTGTCGGCGCTGCTGGCGGTGAACCCCAACACGGTGCAGAAGGCCTTCCGCCTGCTGGAGGACGAGGGACTGGTCACGTCCCGCGCCGGGGCCAAGAGCTATATTCAGACCACGCCGGAGCAGATCGACGCCCTGCGGCGGGAGCTGCTGGAAACGGAGATGCAGGCCATGGTGGACGCGGCCCGGCGCATGGGCTTGACCCGGGAGGATGCCCACCGCCTGCTGGACACACTGTATGACAGGGAGGGAACGGACGCATGAGAAAGCATCTATCCGTGCTGGCGCTGGCAGCGCGCGGCACCGTATGCAGGGCCATTGCCATCACGATCCTGGCGGCGGCACTGGCCGGTGCGCTGCTGTGGCTGGTACCGGCGTATGAGGACCGCGTCGTCTACGCCAACGAGGACGGCAGCGTAACGTCAGAGTACTACCCCATTGATTTCAAGTACCTGCCGGCAAAAACCGGCGCGGCGGCCGTCTGCGCCGTGGGCTTCGCCGCCCTGCTGGCGGTGCTGAGCCTCAACGGCTGCGGCTATGGGGCCAAGACCGGCCTGACCGTGCGGCGGCTGCGGATCGGCGAGGACAGCCTCTGCCTGTGGTGGACGCTGTACAACGCCGTGTGCGTGCTGTTCTACTGGGCGGTGATGGCGGCGGTGTGCGTCGCGGTGGTGAAGCTGCGCATCGACACCGTGCAGATGCCCTACGGCAGCTATACGCCGGGGCCGCAGACGCTGCTGCTGTCCGTGTATTCGGGCAGCTTCCTGCACCACCTGCTGCCCCTGCGGGACGCCGCCGTATGGCTGGAAAACCTGCTGCTGACGGCGCTGTGCGCCGCGTCGGCCGCCCGGTTCTCCCACGCCCAGCGCCGGGGCAGCTTCAGCATCGCCCCCTTCATCGCGCTGGCGCTGACCGTGGGCAGCTTTTTCTTCCGGATGGGCTCCAGCACCACTATTCTGCTGTGCGTGGTCGCGGCGGCGGCGCTGGGCATCACCATGATGCAGTTTCTGAAAGGAGCGACGGACGATGACGCAAAAACGGACTTCCGCACTGCGCAGGACGCTTGAGCGCGTCCTGCCCCCCAACGTACCGGCGGACACCATGCACGGCATCATCATCGGCAGCCTGGGCCTGGGCGTCCTGGTGGCCGTCATCGACTTCACCGTGCGGTACAGCGCCACTTACCGGGGTATGTTCTACTGGGACGGGCGGCTGATGGACACGGCGCTGATGAACCACTTCTCCGCCTATGCGGAGCCGGTGGTCATCGTGTTCGGCGTGGTGGTGCTGCTGGCGCTGCTGTCCGCCGTGATGCTGTACAGCTCCTACTATCTGGGCGGACGCAGCATCTATCTCATGCGCCGCCTGCCCGATGGGCGGCGGACCCTGCGGCGTCAGGTGTGGACGGCGCCGCTGCTGTGGGCCGCGTGCGCCGCGGTGCTGGGCGCGCTGGTGCTGGCCCTGTGCTACGGCGCGTGGTACTGGATCACCCCCGACCAGTGCCTGCCCACAGCGGAAAACGTCCAGCGGGTCATGAACGCCATCGCGGCGTCGCCCTATTCCAGCTAAGGAGGGAACGCATATGCTTGAGATCAATCATGTCAGCAAGAAATACGGCGCCAAGGAGGCGCTGCGCGACGTGTCCCTGACGCTGCCCCGTGGGCAGATCGTGGGTCTGTTCGGCGAGAACGGCGCGGGCAAGACCACGCTGATGAAGTGCGTGCTGGAGCTTGTGAAGCACGAGGGCACGGTGACGCTGGACGGCGCGGCCATCGACCGCACCAACATCGACCGGCTCAGCTTCGCCACCTGCGAGCACTCCTTCTTCCCCGCCCTGACACCGGCGGTCCACCGGGACTTCTGCGCCGCTCACTTCCCCCGGTTCAACGGCAGGCGGTTCCAGAGCCTGATGGAGTTCTTCTCCCTGCCCATGGATAAGAAGCTGCGCAGCTTCTCCGCCGGCATGCAGAACCAGTTCGAGGTCATTATGGCCCTGTCCCAGGGCGCGGACTACATCCTGATGGATGAGCCCTTCGCCGGCAACGACATCTTCAACCGGGAGGACTTCTACAAGGTGCTGCTGGGCATCCTGACGGAGCAGGAGACAGTGCTGCTGAGCACCCACCTCATCGAAGAGGTAAAGGACTGCATCTCCCGTGCGGTGCTGATCCGGGAGGGCGCCATCGTGGGCGACTGTACCGCCGAGGCGCTGGAGGAATCCGGCAAGGATCTGATGACCTATATCAAGGAGACGTATCACTACCGGCCCGACCGGGTCAGTCAGGCGCTGGATGCCCTGATGGACGGAGAGGAGGACACATGAAACGGAGCCTTGCGGCCGCGGCGGCACTGCTGGTGCTGGCCGCCGTCATCCTGACCACGCTGTCCCTGCGGCTGGACAGCACCGCCACGCCCCTGCCCGTCACCGTCAAGGCCGCGCGGGGCGATGTGACGGCGGCGGAGGGCCTGCGTTTCCACACCGCCACCAAGTACGGCTCCCAGCTGCGGTGGGACACCGAGTACGACGTGGGCAGAAACACCTGGAACACCGTCCACACCCTCTCCGGCAGCACGGGAAACGGACGCCTTTACTACTACGACCGGCGGGAGGACCTGTACGACAGCAGTGACAACAACCGGCGGTACATCTCGCTGCTGGTGCAGGCGGACGACCCGATGATGACCCACCTGGCGGAGGCGTGGCAGGCCGCGCAGGACAGCGATATGCTGTACGACCGGGGCTACACGGAGCGGCTGCGGATGCGGGACTTCTACGACACCTATCCGCTGTATCTGGCCAGGGAGGGCTACGACATCAACATGCCCCGGTATCTGGACAGCTTTACGGAAAGTGGCTGCCCTGTCTTTGACAAGCTGCGCATCCCCGTGGGGGAGACGGACTGGATGGCGCCCACTCTCTATTACTACGCATCCAACAACATGACCCTGATGGGCGATACCACGCTCCACACGGAGAACCGCTTTACGCCGTTCTCCGTGGGGCTGGAGGGCGGCTTCCTGACCACGGTGGGCTTCGCCGCCGACGCGGACCCGCAGCCGGAATGGGCACCGGAGGGCTTTGGCCTGTGGTATGTCCCGCTGACGCTGAAAAGCTACACCTCCTCCGGCAGCGGCACCTACTCCGACTACCAGCCGGACATGGAGCATCTGCGTCTGGCCTATCCGCTGGACATCGCGGCGCAGCGTGTGGTGGGCCTGCAGCTCACCCGCGACCGCTCGGAGGTCCTGCTGACCACGGCGGAGAACGGGCAGTACGTCCTGCGGATACTGGATGCCGGTGACTTCCGCTGCAAGCTGACGCTGGTGGTGGACGAGAACGTGGAGCCGTACCACTATACCGCCACCATGATGACGCAGAACGGCACGTCCTACGAGCTGGACTATTACGACTATGTGCTGCCGGTGTACAACAACAGCAGCGATGACCTGCTGGTGGCCTGCGCCGGGAATCACCTCACCGTGCTGCGCTCCAGCGGCGGCAGCTGGGCCGTGGACTACGATTTCGACCTGCTGTGGCCCGAGCTGGATGAAGACGGGCAGATCGCCTGGAGCAGCGAGTTCCGCCCACTGGAGGACGGCAGCTACGGCTACACCTACGCCTACGGCAGCTATTCCTCGCTGGGTCTTATCAGCCGGCTGGACGAGATCTCCATGCTGTACCGGGACGGCAGGCTGGCGCTGGCCACCGGCGACTACGAGGGTACCTACAAGCTGGTGTCGGTATACGACCGCACCGGTATGCTGTACGGCGCCGTCATCGACACAGGGCTGTCGGAGCAGCGCATGTACACCGACTGGTGGGGATTTTTCGACCCCCTGTACTGCACGGAGCTGATATGGGAATGACCCCGCACAAATAAAAGAGACGCGGCCCGCGGGCCGCGTCTCTTTTATCCTGTTACCGGTTCCAGTCCTCGGTCTGCTGCCGCAGCCAGGCGCACCATGCGTCCATGCCCTCGCCGGTCTTGGCGGAGATGGGGAACACCTTCAGGTTCGGGTTGCGCATATGGGCGTAGGCCAGCACCTTGTCCATGTCGAAATCGAAGTACGGCAGCACGTCGATCTTGTTGATGAGCAGCACGTCGCAGACGGTGAAGATGAGGGGGTACTTCAGGGGCTTGTCGTGCCCCTCCGGCACGGAGAGGATCATGGCGTTCTTCACCGCGCCGGTGTCGAACTCCGCCGGGCACACCAGATTGCCCACGTTCTCCAGCACCACAAGGTCCAGATCCCGGGTGCCGATCTCCCGGAGACCCTGCTCCGTCATGCCGGCGTCCAGATGGCACATGCCGCCGGTATGGAGCTGGATGGCCCGGGCGCCGGTGTCCGCGATGGCCTTTGCGTCCACGTCCGAGTCGATGTCCGCCTCCATGACGCCGATGCGCAGGTCGCTCTGCAGCCGTGCGATGGTGCCCCGGAGGGTGGTGGTCTTGCCGCTGCCCGGAGAGGACATCAGGTTCAGCAGGAACGTCCTGTCCCGCTTCAGCTCCTCCCGCAGGCGCGCCGCCTCCCGGTCGTTGTCGGCGAACACACTCTCCTTTACCTCGATGATCTTATACTGTTCCATGCTATGCACCCTCTATCTCCTTGATACTGATCTCGCTGCCCCGCAGCAGCCATGTGTCCTCGCTGCCGCAGTGGGGACAGGTGCGGCCATGGGCCACGGTGGGGTAATCCTGTCCGCAGCCGCCGCAGTGGGTGACGGCGGGCAGCGTTTCGATGTGCAGCGCCGCGCCTCGCAGCAGATCAGACCGCTGCACGGCCCAGTCCCAGCAGCTCACCAGCTCTTTGGGAATGGCACCGGACACCTCGCCCAGCTCCAGCGTGACGGAGGCCACCTCCGTCAGGCCGTTGTCCGCGCCCACGCGCTCCACCGTCTTAATGGTGTGAAATACGATACCCAGCTCGTGCATATCACTTGGCCTTTTTGGCGCGGCGGGCGGCCTTCTTGATCTTGATCTCCCGCTTGACCATGTAGGGCAGGATGGCCTTCATCTTATCCTCGCAGGCGTACATGGTGCTGCACTCCGGCCGCTCCCGGTGGAGGTGGATGGCGTCAAAGGCGCACTTGGTGGTGCAGACGCCGCAGCCGATGCACTTGTTGGGGTCCACCACGCTGGCGCCGCAGCCCAGGCAGCGGGCCGTCTCGGCCTTGACCTGCTTCTCCGTGAAGGCGATGCGCTCGTCGCGGAACGTCCGCCGCAGCGCCTCGTTGTAGCCCACCCGCTGCCGGGGCGTGTTGTCGTAGCTGTCCACGGCGATAAGGGCGTTCTTCTTGTCCAGCTCGATGAACTGGCGGCGGTCACGGCCGATGGTCAGGGTCGCGCCCTGCACGAAGCGGTGCAGGCTGACGGCGCCCTGCTTGCCGGCGGCGATGGCATCGATGGCGAACTTCTGCCCGGTATAAACGTCGCCGCCCACGAACACGTCCGGCTCCGCCGTCTGGTAGGTGACGGGGTCGGCCTTGGCGGTGCCGTTGGGGTTGAACGCCACCTGCGTGCCGGCCAGCAGCTCCTTCCACTCCACCTTCTGACCGATGCAGAACAGCACCGTGTCGCAGGGGGCCATCTGCAGCACCGACTCGTCATAGGCCGGGGCAAAGCGGCCCTGCTCGTCCTTGACCCGCAGGCACTTCTTGAAGGTAACGGACACGGCCCTTCCGTTCTCGGCGGACACCTCCACGGGACCGAAGCCGGCGTGGACGGCGATGTCCTCCCGCTCGCACTCGGTGCGGTCCTCCTCGCCCATGGGCATCTCATCGTAGGCCTCCAGGCAGTACAGGCTGACGCTGTCCGCGCCGCAGCGCACGGCGGTGCGGGCCACGTCGGCCGCGATGTTGCCGCCGCCGATGACCACCACACGGCCCGTCAGCTTCACATCCGCGCCGCTGTTGACACGGCGCATGAAGTCGATACCGGCCTCCACGCCTGCCGCATCGCCGCCGGGAACGGGCAGTCTGCCGCCGGACTGCAGGCCCACGGCCACATAGAAGCCCTTGTAGCCCTCCTCCCGCAGCTGCTGGATGGTGATGTCCTTCCCCACCTCCACGCCGCAGCGGAACTCCACGCCCAGCTGGCGCAGCACGTCGATCTCCGCCTCCACCACGTCCTTTTCCAGACGGAAGGAGGGGATGCCGTTCATCAGCATGCCGCCGGGGCGGCTCTCCTTTTCAAAGACGGTGGGACGGTAGCCCTTCTCCGCCAGATAGTAAGCGCAGCTCATGCCGGCGGGGCCGCCGCCGATAATGGCGATCTTCTCCGTAAACTCGCCGTCCACCTTGGGGATGACCTTCTCCGGGACGAACCGCGTCTCCGCGTCCAGATCCTGCTGGGCGATGAAGCGCTTCACCTCGTCGATGGCCACGGCCTGATCCACGGTGCCGCGGGTGCAGGCGTCCTCACAGCGGCGGTTGCAGATGCGGCCGCACACGGCGGGGAACGGGTTCTCCCGCTTGATAAGGGCCAGCGCCTCCCGGTACTTGCCCTGTGCCGCCAGCTTCAGGTAGCCCTGCACGGCGATGTGGGCGGGACAGGCGGTCTTGCAGGGGGCGGTGCCGGTGTCGTAGCAGTTGACGCGGTTCTTGTCGCGGTAGTCGATGCTCCACTTCTCCGGGCCCCACTTTACCTCGTCAGGCAGCTCGGCACGGGGGTACTGGATGAAGCCGTCCTTGGTGCACAGCTTCTGGCCCAGCTTCACCGCGCCGGCGGGACAGTTCTCCACGCAGCGGCCGCAGGCCACGCACTTCTCGCTCTCCACCGCCGCCACATAGGCGCTGCGGGACATGTTGGGGGTGTTGAACAGCTGGCTGGTGCGCAGGGCGTTGCAGACGTTGACGTTGCAGTTGCAGATGCCGAAGATCTTCTGCTCGCCGTCGATGTTGGTGATCTGGTGGACGAAGCCGTTGTCCTCCGCCTTTTTGAAGATGTCCATGGCCTCGTCATAGGTGATGTACTCGCCCCGCTGGGTCTGCACCACATAGTCGGCCATATCGCCCACGGCGATGCACCAGTTCTCCACGTCGTCGCCGCAGCCCTCGCCCAGCTTCTCCCGGCTGGCCCGGCAGGAGCACATGCTCTTGGCGTACTTGCCCTCGTACTTGTGGAGCCAGTAGGAGATCTTCTCCAGGCCGATGGCCTCCTGCTCCGTCTCGATGGCCTTCTCCACGGGGATGACGTGCATGCCGATGCCGGCGCCTCCGGGAGGCACCATGGGGGTGATCTTCTCCAGCGGCAGCATGGTCATGCGCTCGAAGAATGCCGCCACCTCCGGATGCTGGTCGATCTGGCTTTTCCGCATGTTCAGGAACTCGGCGCTGCCGGGTACGAACAGGGGCAGGACATAGCGCTTTTCGTGGTCAGGGTTCTTGCCGTCCAGATTCTCCCAGTGGTACTCGATAAGGCCCAGCCATGCCATGTCGTCCAGCAGCTTCTGCAGCGGCTCACGCTCCATTTTGGTCAGCGTCATCAGCTGTTCAATGGTCTTGGGCTTGCGGACGCCCATCTTCAGGGCCACGTCCACCATCTCGTCTGTGACCACGCCGTCCAGACCCCAGTATTCCGGGTCATCCACGGTGGTCTTGAGGCCAATCCGGTTGGTGATCATGGCGCCCAGCTTCAGCAGCTTCTCCCGGGGCGGCCGGTCGGGACAGGGGATCTTGAACGGGAGCTTCTCCTCGTCCAGCGGGAAATTGGTGGGCTTGCTGCCGTTGATATCTCGCATCTCTCTTTCCTCCGTTGTCTGCTGCTCCGACCAGCCGCTTGCCCCGGCGGGCGGGAGCGCGTAATGATTTTGTGCCTATTGTCCCTATAATACCAACTTTTTCAGCAAAATCCTATTGACTATTCGCATAAAGTTGTGTACCCTGTTTGTATGGTCTTGGTCTGACCAAGAGAGGATGATGTACATGGCATTCCGTGAGATCGTGGCGCCCACCGTGAAGGAACTGTTCGTGCAGCAGCTGGAGGGCATGATCCTGTCCGGCGAGCTGCGCCCCAGCGACCGCCTGCCCACGGAGCGGGAGCTGGCGGACGAGATGAAGATCAGCAAGACCGTGGTCCACGAGGGGCTGCGGGAGCTGCACCGCCTGGGGTTTCTGGACATCGCGTCCCGCCGGGGCGTGACGGTGGCGGACTACGCCCAGACCGGCAGTCTGGAGACGCTGCGGGCCATTATGGATTTCCACGGCGGCATCCCCGACCGGAAAACGGCCCTGAGCATCCTGCGTCTGCGGTACTATCTGGAGGCCCCGGCCATGGAGGAGCTGGCGGCGCGGCACACGGCGGCGGACATGGCCGCCCTCCGGGCCCTGCAGCGGCAGGCGGAGGAGGCCGCCGCCCGGAGCACCGAGGACTTCGCCCAGGCGCTGTTCCGCTATCACAGGGGCATCACGTTCCTCAGCGGCAACACCATCACGCCCCTGATCTTCAACGCCTTTACCACGGTGAATCTGGCCTTCTGGCAGGAGTATATCGCGGCGGAGGGCACGGCCCGATGTCTGGAGACGCTGGAGCGTTTCACCGACTGCATCGGCGCCGGAGAGGGCGCGGCGGCGGCAGAGCTGCTGCGCACCGGCATCCAGCGCTTCTGCGGATATGTGGAGTAAACGAGACCGGTAAACCGGAAGTTGGAGGGATAGATTTCTATGATTATCAGATATGCAGAAGAGAAAAATTTTATAGA
>URST01000033.1 GCA_900550585.1 uncultured Eubacteriales bacterium | reverse complement strand
CGCAAGGTCGGTAAGACCGGCGCCAAGAAGTAAGGAGGTGTGCCGATATGATTAAAAGACCCGATACCAACGCGCAGCGTCTCAAGCGCCATAAGAGAGTCCGTGCCAAGCTGTCCGGCACTCCCGAGCGTCCCCGTCTGAACGTGTTCCGCAGCGAGAAGAACATCTATGCCCAGGTCATCGACGATGTGGCCGGCAACACCCTGGTGTCCGCCTCCTCCCTGGATAAGGAGATCGAGGGCAACGGCGGCAACAAGGCTGCTGCCCGCGCTGTGGGCAAGCTGGTGGCCGAGCGCTGCAAGGCCAAGGGCATCGACCAGGTCGTGTTCGACCGCGGTGGCTACCTGTACCACGGCCGTGTGGCCGAGCTGGCTGAAGGCGCCCGCGAGGGCGGCCTGGAATTCTAAGGAAGGAGGACTTATCAATGGCAAGATTTGAAAGAGAGCAGAGCGAGTACATTGAGAAAGTAGTCGCTACCAACCGCGTATCCAAGACCGTTAAGGGTGGTCGTGTCATGAAGTTCTCCGCCCTGATGGTCGTCGGCGACGGCAAGGGCAAGGTCGGCTTCGGCCTGGGCAAGGCCGCTGAGGTCCCCGAGGCCATCCGCAAGGGCATCGAGGATGCCAAGAAGAACATGATCACCGTCTCCCTGTCCGGCAGTACCATCCCCCATGAGATCATCGGCGAGGCCGGTGCAGGCCGCGTGCTGATGAAGCCCGCCGCCCCCGGTACCGGCGTGATCGCCGGCGGCCCCGTGCGTATCATCATGGAAGCTGCCGGTATCAAGGATATCCGTACCAAGTGCCTGCGTTCCAACACCGCCGTGAACGTGGTTGCCGCCACCTTTGAGGGCCTGAAGGCTCTGCGTACCCCGGAAGAGGTCGCCCGCACCCGCGGCAAGAGCGTGGACGAGATCGTGGGTTAAGGAGGAGAGAACATGGCTAATCTGAAGATCCAGCTCGTTAAGAGCCTCAACGGCAGACTGGAAAAGCACATCGCCACTGCCAACTCTCTGGGCCTGCGTAAGATCGGTGACACCACCGTGCAGCCTGACAACGCTCAGACCCGCGGCAAGGTCGCAAAGATCGGTTACCTGCTGCAGGTGACCGAAGTAGAATAAGGAGGTGCGAGAGCATGAAACTGAATGAACTGTCTCCCGCCGCCGGCTCCACCAAGGAAGCCTATCGCAAGGGCCGTGGTCACGGCTCCGGCAACGGCAAGACCGCAGGCCGCGGCCATAAGGGTCAGAAAGCCCGCTCCGGCGGCGGCACCCGCATCGGCTTTGAAGGCGGTCAGATGCCTCTGGCCCGCCGCATCCCCAAGCGCGGTTTCAACAACATTTTTGCCAAGCCCCTGGAAATCATCAACCTGAGCGCCCTCAACAAGTTTGAGGACGGCGAGATCGTCACCGCTGAAGCCCTGCTTGCAAAGGGTATCCTGAGCAAGTGCGAGTACGGCTACAAGGTCCTCGGTAACGGCAAAGTTACCAAGAAGGTGACCGTGCAGGCCGCTGCTTTCTCCCAGGCTGCTAAGGAAGCGATCGAAGCAGCTGGTGGAAAGGCAGAGGTGATCTAACGTGATCCAGACGATCAAAAAGGCATGGGCGATCCCCGAGCTTCGCAAGAAGCTGGTGTTCACCGCCCTGATCCTGCTGATCTTCCGTATCGGCAACGCCATCCCCGTTCCCTATGTGAACACGGAGCTGCTGGGCGACTACCTGAACCAGCTGAGCACCACCGTCCTGGGCCTGTACAACGTCATGTCCGGCGGCGCCTTCGCGGAGGCCACGGTGTTCGCGCTGGGTGTCCAGCCCTACATCAACAGCTCCATCATCATCCAGCTGCTGACCATCGCCATCCCTGCGCTGGAGCGCATGGCCCGCGACGGCGGCGAGGAGGGCAAGAAGAAGATCCAGTCCATCACCCGTTACGCAACGGTGGCCATCGCCATCCTGCAGGGCTGGGGCTACTACGCCCTGATGAAGAACTACGGTATCCTGACCAACACCAGCGTCTGGGCTGCTCTGGTCATCATCGTCTCCTTCATCGCCGGCTCCTCCTTCGTTATGTGGATGGGTGAGCAGATCACCGAGTTCGGTATCGGCAACGGTATCTCCATCATCCTGTTCGCAGGCATCCTGTCCCGCGTGCCCAGCATGGTCGGCAACATGGCCACCTCCCTGCGCACCGGCGACATGACCTGGTGGATGGCCGTTCTGGTAGTGGTGGGCATCCTGGCCCTGATCGTCCTGATCACCTGGGTCAACGGCGCCGAGCGCCGCATCCCGGTGCAGTACGCCAAGCGTCAGGTGGGCCGCAAGATGTACGGCGGCCAGAGCTCCACGCTGCCCATGAAGGTGAATATGTCCGGCGTTCTGCCCATCATCTTCGCCCAGTCCATCGCCATGATCATCCCCACGGTGGCGGCGTTCCTGCCCGCTCCCGAGAAGGGTACCTTCGGCTACACGCTGGTGAATGCAGTGGACAGCAAGAGCGTGCTGTACATGATCGTCTACTTCCTGATGATCATTGCCTTCAGCTACTTCTACGCCACCATCCAGTTCAACCCTGTTGAGATCTCCAACAACCTGAAGAAGAACGGCGGCTTCATCCCCGGCTTCCGCCCTGGTAAGCCCACCGCGGACTTCATCAAGAAGGTCCTCAACAAGGTCACGCTGTTCGGCGCCATCTACCTGGGCGTCGTGGCGATCCTGCCCCTGCTCATCGGCAAGATCGTTGATGTGGCGTCCCTGTCCATCGGCGGCACCTCCGTCATCATCGTGGTGGGTGTTGCGTTGGAGACCGTACAGGCTCTGGAATCCCAGATGCTGATGCGTCAGTATAAGGGCTTCCTCGAATAATTGAGGTGTATCATGAAACTGATCCTTTTAGGCGCTCCTGGTGCCGGCAAAGGCACTCAGGCGGACATTATCAAGAAGACGCTGGGTATCCCCACCATCTCTACCGGTAACATCCTGCGTGCCGCTGTCAAGAACGGCACTCCCACCGGCCTGAAGGCCAAGGAGTACATGGACGCCGGCAAGCTGGTGCCCGACGAGGTCATCATCGGCATCATCAGCGAGCGTCTGCAGGAGCCTGACTGCGCCAACGGCTATATCCTGGACGGCGTGCCCCGCACCATTGCCCAGGCCGAGGCGCTGGAGCAGGCAGGTATCAGATTCGACGCCGTGGTGGCCATCGAGATCCCCGATGAGAAGATCATCGCCCGGATGGGCGGCCGCCGTGTCTGCGAGAACTGCGGCGCCAGCTATCACATCGTCAACATTCCTCCGAAAAAGGAGGGCGTGTGCGATGTGTGCGGCGGCGCGCTCAAGCAGCGTAAGGATGATGACCCCGAGACGGTCCGCGATCGTCTTGCGGTCTATCATAAAGAGACGGAACCCCTCAAGGGCTTCTATGAGGCCCGCGGGCTCCTGAAAACTGTGGAGGACCAGCCCACCGTGGCCGGCACCACCCAGTTGATCCTCCGTGCGTTAGGAGTGTCCGAATGATCACACTGAAATCCGCGCACGAGATCGAGTTGATGCGCCGGGCTGGCAAAATTACCGCGGCAGCCCGTGCTCTGGCACGGGATATGGTAAGACCCGGCGTCACAACGCAGCAGATCGATAAGGCTGTGTTCCAGTTCATCACGGAGCAGGGCGCCACGCCCTCGTTCCTGCACTACAACGGCTATCCGGCCAGCGTGTGCGTCTCCGTCAACGATGAGATCATCCACGGCATCCCCGGCAAGCGGGTGCTGAAGGAGGGTGACATCGTCAGCGTGGACGTGGGCGCGTTCATCGGCGGCTTTCATGGCGACTGCGCCGGCACCTACCCCTGCGGGCAGGTGTCCGACGAGGCCATGCGGCTGATCCGGGTCACGCAGGAGAGCTTCTTCCAGGGCATCAAGTACGCCAGGGAGGGCTGCCGCCTGTCGGATATCTCCGCCGCGGTGCAGGCCTATGTGGAATCCAACGGCTTCAGCGTCGTCCGGGAGTATGTCGGCCACGGCATCGGCCGGCGGATGCACGAGCCGCCGGAGGTGCCCAACTTCGGCAACCCCGGCCATGGTCCCCGGCTTCTGCGGGGCATGACCATCGCCGTGGAGCCCATGGTCAATACGGGCAGCGCCGCCATCAAGCAGATGCCGGACGGCTGGACCGTAAAGACGGCGGACGGCAAAAACGCCGCCCACTATGAAAACACCATCCTGATCACCGCCGGAGAGCCGGAGCTTCTGACGGACCCGGAGAAATCGCTGGTGTAACATGGACATAGCCAAATCAAACATTGTCAGATCAGTCGCCGGCAGGGACGCAGGGAGTCTTTTCTTCGTGCTTGCAGCGGAGGGGGACTTCCTCCTGCTGGCCGACGGGAAACAGCGCCGGCTGGAGAATCCCAAGCGCAAGCGCCGCAAGCATGTGGCGCTGGTGGGCGAGAGTCACAGTCTGGTGGCTGAGAAGATCAGAAGCAGCGAAAAAATCACAAATAGTGAGCTTCGTAAAGCCATAGCCGCGTTGAGCGGCGGTGATCAAGACCAGGAGGGATAGCACTTGGCAAAATCCGATATGATCGAAGTCGAGGGCGTGGTCGTCGAGTCCCTGCCCAACACCACATTCCAAGTTGACATTGGAAATGGACACACGATATTAGCGCATATTTCCGGAAAGCTCAGAATGAATTTCATCAGGATTCTGCCCGGCGACAAGGTGACAGTGGAAATGTCTCCCTATGATTTGACCCGTGGCCGGATTACCTGGCGCAGTAAGTAGGAGGTTTATCAAAATGAAAGTAAGACCGTCCGTGAAGCCCATGTGCGAGAAGTGCAAAGTGATCCGCCGCAAAGGCCGTGTAATGGTGATTTGCGAGAATCCCAAGCATAAGCAGAGACAGGGCTAAGTAGAAAGTGGAGGTGCTCTAAGTTATGGCACGTATTGCCGGTATTGACCTGCCCAAGGATAAGCGAATCGAGATCGGTTTGACTTATATCTATGGTATTGGAAGAAAAAGTGCGCAGGATATCCTTGCGCAGACAGGCATCAACCCCGACACTCGCGTAAAGGATCTGACCGAGGCCGACGAAGCGAAGCTGCGTGAGGCCATTGACCAGTCCTATGTGGTCGAGGGTGATCTGCGTCGTCAAGTAGCGCTTGACATCAAGCGTCTGACTGAAATCGGCTGCTATCGCGGCATGCGCCACCGTCGTGGCCTGCCCGTTCGCGGTCAGCGCAGCAAGACCAACGCACGCACTCGCAAAGGCCCCAAGAAGACTATCGCTAACAAGAAGAAGTAAAGGAGGGAAGAATAGATCATGGCAGCTAACGTAAAAGGCAAGAAAGTCATTCGCCGTCGTCGTGAGAAGAAGAACGTCGAAAAGGGTCAGGTGCATATCCGTTCTTCCTTCAACAACACTATGGTGACCGTCACCGATGCACAGGGCAACGCTCTGTCCTGGGCTTCCTCCGGTGGTCTCGGTTTCCGCGGCAGCAAGAAGTCCACTCCCTTCGCCGCCCAGAGCGCCGCTGAGACGGCCGCCAAGGCTGCGATGGAGCATGGCCTGAAGACCGTTGAGGTCTTCGTGAAGGGCCCCGGTCAGGGCCGTGAGGCCGCCATCCGCGCCCTGCAGGCGGTGGGTCTGGAAGTGACGATGATCAAGGACGTCACCCCCATCCCCCACAACGGATGCCGCCCCCCCAAGCGTCGTCGCGTGTAATCGGAAGAAGGAGGATTATTAAATCATGGCTAAAAATATGCAGCCTGTCGCCAAGCGTTGCAAGGCGCTGGGTATTTCTCCTACCGTCATGGGTTACTCCAAGAAGGAGACCAAGCGCAACCCCGGCGGCCAGATGAGAAAGAAGAAGAGCGAGTACGCCATCCAGCTCAACGAGAAGCAGAAGGTCAAGTTCGTCTATGGCATTCTGGAGAAGCAGTTCCATGCTTACTATGAGAAGGCTTCCGCCATGCCCGGCAAGACCGGCGAGAACCTGCTGAGCCTGGTAGAGCGTCGTCTGGACAATGTGGTGTATCGTCTGGGCTTCGCCATGACCCGCCGCGAGGCCCGTCAGCTGGTGAACCACGCCCATTTCACCGTCAATGGCCATAAGGTCAACATCCCCTCCTATCTGGTGCGCGTGGGCGATGTGATCGAGGTCAAGGAGAGCAGCCGCTCCTCCGTGGCCTTCAAGCGCCTGACCGCCGAGGATGCCCCCATGGTCACCGTCCCCAAGTGGCTGGAGCGTGACAAGACCGCCCTGAAGGGCACCGTTGTCACCATGCCCGCCCGCGAGGACATCGACATGCCCATCGAGGAGCATCTGATCGTCGAGTTGTACTCCAAGTAATAGGGTTCAAACCCTCACGAAGCACTGGAACCAAATTGGACGCGGCCCCTTTGGCCGCTCCGCCAAAAGAATGAAGGAGGGTACTGCATGATCGAAATTGAGAAGCCCCAGATCGAGTGTATCGAAACACCCGGCGACGCTTCCTATGGAAAATATGTGATCGAACCCCTGGAGCGCGGTTACGGAACGACTTTGGGCAATGCGCTGCGGCGCATCATGCTCTCGTCCCTTCCCGGCACGGCGGCCACCAGCATCAAGATCGCCGGTGTGCAGCACGAGTTTTCCACCATCCCCGGTGTGAAGGAAGACGTGACGGAGATCGTTCTGAACGTGAAGAATCTGTTGACCAAGCTGCACTGCGAGGGTGCCAAGACGGTCTTTATCGAGGCCGCAGGCCCCTGCGAGGTGACAGCCGGCGACATCAAGAGCGACGGTGAAGTGGAGGTCCTGAACCCCGAGCTTCATCTGGCGACTCTGGACGTGGGTGCCACGTTGAGCATGGAGATCACGCTGAGCCACGGCCGCGGCTATGTGTCCGCGGACCGCAACAAGGCCCTGCGCCCCAATGTGATCGGTGTGATCCCCATCGACAGCATCTACACCCCCGTCTACAAGGTCAACTACACCGTGGAGAGCACCCGTGTCGGCGCCTCCAGCGACTACGACAAGCTGACGCTGGAGGTTTGGACGGACACCACCATCACGGCCCGTGATGCGGTGTCTCTGGGAGCCAAGATCCTGTGTGACCATTTTGCCCTGTTCACTGACCTGTCCGACACGCTGGGCGACAAGTCCACCGTGGTGGAGAAGGCCACTGACTCCAAGGACAAGATGCTGGAGCTGACCATCGAGGAGCTGGATCTGTCCGTCCGCAGCTTCAACTGCCTCAAGCGCGCCAACATCAACACTGTCGAGGACTTGATCTCCAAGACCGAAGATGAGATGATGAAGGTCCGCAATCTGGGACGCAAGTCCCTGGAGGAAGTTATCAACAAGCTGGCTATGATGGGCCTGTCCCTGGCCAGCGAGGACAACAACTAATTGATCTGCGCTTCCCGCGCATATCCTACAAGGAGGAAACAGAAATGCCCGGAACTCGTAAGCTCGGTAAGACTACCGATCAGCGTATGGCGATGCTCCGTCAGCAGGTCACCGATTTCCTGGACAAGGGCCGCATGGAGACCACCATCACCCGCGCCAAGGAGATCAAGCCCATGGCCGAGAAGATGATCACCCTCGGCAAGAAGGGCGATCTGGCTGCCTATCGTCAGGCGCTGAGCTTCATCACCCGCGAAGACGTGGCCAACAAGCTGTTCAAGGAGCTGGCTCCCAGCTATGCTGAGCGCAACGGCGGCTACACCCGCATTATCCGCACCGGCGTTCGCCGCGGCGACGCTGCGGAGACTGCCGTCATCGAACTGGTGAAATAAGCGAAGTCTCAACTGCATAAAAAACGCCCTTTCCCATGGCACAAGGCTGTGGGAAAGGGCGTTTTTCCTTCCTGCCAACTTCAGGTTGTGCCGCCGTCCGTGAAAATTTTCCGGCCGCAACCTGAAGTTGATGGACAAAATGCCCCCGCGTACAGTATAATAGCGGCAAGAACAAATACGGAAAAGGGAGGGATCGCCATGGCTGCCATCCGCTGCAAGGCCTGCGGCCGCGTGTACGACTATAACAAGCAGGGCATGTGCCCCAAGTGCGGCGCCTATAACCGTCCGCCCCGCCGGGAGCGGGTAGACCCCGACGGCAGCGTTCACTTTGTAGAGTCCCGCGATGCCGCCGTGCCGCCCCATCGCAGCAGGAAGGTCTGCTACGAGGAAAAGACCTGCTACGAGGGTCAGACCCGCCGCAGCGCCCGGAAGGCCGCCGGAGAGCCGGACAGCATCCGCGCCGGAGAATGGGAAAACCTGAAAAGCGGCGCCCAGGGTCTGCGGGATAAATTTCAGAGCCTGGAAAAGAAGAAGCGCGACGGCCTGATCGGCTTTGCCGTTGCCCTGCTGGTCCTGCTGCCCCCTCTCCTCAACTCCTGCCACTCCAGAAGAAGTTACGAGCCTACGCCCGAGCCCGCCTATCCCACGGAGGAGGCGGCTGTGCAGTACGCGGGCGATACCACCGTCTACCAGATGGACTGGTACTTCGACCTGATGGACGAGGTGGTCCAGGTCACGGAGGTGCAGACCGACAGCCAGCGGGTCATCGTCACCGTGGAGGGCCTGATGTCCGACACCGCCCCGCTGCCCTTCCTCACCGCCTACGACGCCGGCGGCAACCTGCTGGATCTGACCGCTCCCATTCAGTTCACCATTCTGGACTACGGGACGGAGTACATCTTCGACCGCTCCATGTACAACGCGGAGGACGCGGTGGAGTGGCTGCTGGAGTTTGACGTGCAGGAGGAGCAGGACGGCACGATGGTGTATACCGGCGATGTTGTGGCCGTGGATCTGACGGACGCACTGTCCTGAGAAAGGAGCACCGCATGGAAAAGCTGCTTTGCCCCTATTGCGGCGGCGAGATGCGCCGGGGCTGGCTCCGCAGCCGCCGCAGCGACATCTGGTGGGAGCCGGACCCCGCCGCGTCGGCTGACGAGGAGATGCGCTGCATTGCGTCCGCCGCCGGATTTTCCGGTGCGGAGGCGGAGGCATGGGACTGCCCCGCCTGCAAAAAGCTGGTGCTGGACCGCAGCCGCCGCAACCTGCCCCTGGGATAAAATACGACCGACGCACCGCGCCGTATGACAAAAGCCACCGCTTTGCGGTGGCTTTTGTCATACGGACTTGCATCTCCCCGGCAAACGTGTTAAGATAACGCAAAAATCCCGCTGGAAAAGAGGTGCGCCATGCAAACACCCGATCTACATCTGGAGCTGCACACCACCGCGCGCATGGCGCCGTGGACGCTGCAGGCGCTGCACCTGCTGGAGCTGGGCACTGCGGATCTGTCGGACTTTGTGGAGTCCGCTCTGCTGGAAAATCCGCTGCTGGAACGGACGGAGCGGCCCTTTGAGAGCACCTATGCCGCCACAGGCGTCCATTGCGGGGACGGCCCGCTGCCGGAGCCGGCAGGGGAGGAGGGCGACCGTCTGGACACGCTGCCCGCCGTCCTGCTGGAGCAACTGGAGGCCCGCGCGCTGCCGAAGCCGCTGGCTGCGCTCTGCGCCTATATGGTGGAGCTGCTGGACGACGACGGCTACCTGCAGGAGGAGGACCTGCGCCACCTGACGGAGATGGGTGTGCCTGACGGGCTGCTCCGGCAGGCGCTGGAGACGCTCCATGACCTGGAGCCTGCCGGTGTGGGCGCCACCTCCCTGAGCCAGTGCCTGCTGCTGCAGCTGCGCCGCCGGGGGCTGGACACACCGCTGCTGGAGCAGCTCCTCACCGGACATCTGGAGGATCTGGGCCGTCAGGCCTACGGACGTATCGCCCGGCAGATGGGCATTTCGGAGGAGACACTGCTGGCGCAGTGCGCCGTCCTGCGGGAGCTGGAGCCCCGCCCCGGCGCCGCCTATACCCACCACAGCGGGAGGGCGGCGCCCTGTATCCTGCCGGATTTTCTGGAGGAGGAGGAGAACGGCGTCCTGACCATCCGCGTCCATCAGGGGCACAGCCCCCAGCTGCGGCTGAACAGCCAATATGAGCAGATGCTGCGGGACACGCAGGACGAGGAGGTGCGCGCTTACCTGACGGAGCGGCACAGGCGCGCCCAGTGGCTCATCGACTGCATCCACCGGCGCATGGACACGCTGGAGCGCTGCGGACAGGAGCTTCTCCGGGTGCAGTACGGCTTTTTTGACGGCAGCGAGAGCGAACCGCTGCCCGCCACCATGGCGGCGCTGGCCGCCGCTGTGGGCGTGGCGCCCTCCACCGTCACCCGCGCCCTGAAGGGGAAGTACGTCCAGTGCCGCCGCGGCGTCTTTCCTGTGGCCAGCTTCTTTGCGCGCCCGGTGGGCGGCAGCGACCGGAGCCGCCGCCAGATCAAGAGCGCCATCCGCCGGCTGGTGGAGGGGGAGAACAAGGCCCGCCCTTACCGGGATCAGCAGCTGACAGACCTGCTGCTGGCGCAGGGCATCTCCGTGACCCGCCGCACAGTCACCAAGTACCGGCAGCAAATGGGTCTGCCGACGGCCACGGACCGCCGCATTGCCGCCGGCGCGCCGCGGAAAAATGGATAAGCAGGGGGCTGCCGCGTCCGATGGCAGGCCCCTGCTTTGCTGTCTGGACTGCGGGGCAGGGGCGTTCTGTAAAAATATTTGACCGTTTTCCCCTGAAAATGCTGGATTTGTAAAAATATTTTAACGACAGTAGGAGAGAGGGTAAAAATTTTTGACAAAGGATGGCGCCGCCTGATAAAAAAATCACGAAAATACAGGAAAAAACGCCGTCCGACTTTTTGGAACCAAAATTGCTTAAGAGTAGGGCAGAATCTTTTTTAGAGGAGGAGACACATATGGATTTTTGGACAGTCATCTTAGCAATCCTGCCCCCACTGCTGGCGATCGTACTCGCCATCGTGACCAAACAGGTCATTTTGTCCCTGTTTGCGGCCATCTTTGTGGGTGCGACCATGCTGAACGGCGGTAATGTGTGGACCGGCCTGTTCGACACGTTCTTCACCTACATCCTGCCCCGCTTCGAGGATGTGGATCATCAGCGCATGATCTGCTTCTGCGCGTTCTGCGGCGGTTTGTCCTACATGCTGGAGAAGGGCGGCGGCGCCAAGGCCTTCTCGGAGGCTCTGACGAAGAACGTCATCAAGACCCGCCGCGGCGGCCAGCTGGCCACATGGGTGGGCGGCATCGCCATCTGGTTCAGCGATTCCACCAACCCCGTGCTGATCGGCCCCATCTTCCGCACCATCACCGACAAGCTCCGCATCTCCCGTGAGAAGCTGGCCTACATCGTGGACTCCACCACGGCGGCCGTTCCCACCCTGTGCCACCTGTCCGCCTGGGGCGCCTACATTCTGGGCCTCATTGCCACCTACTACGCGGAGGTAGGCTACAACGGCAACCCCACCCGCGATTTCCTGTCCGGCGTTCCCTATCAGTATTACACCATCGGTTCCATCCTCATGGTCTTCATCATCGCCGTCACCGGCTGGGACTACGGCCCCATGAAGAAGGCGGAGGACCGCGCCCTGCTGACCGGCAAGCTCTTTGAGGAGGGCTCCGAGATCAAGGAGCGCGAGGAGACCAAGCTGCCCGAGGGCGCACACCCCACCATCTGGAACATGATCGTTCCTCTGGTGATCCTGCTGGTCCTCATTTTCGTGGGCCTGTTCTACACCGGCGACGTTAAGACCAACGGCATCCTGGGTGCTCTGGCCAACGGCAGCAGCCTGCGCGCACTGGTCATCGCCTTCTTCCTGACCGCCTGCATCTCCGGCGCCATGTCCATCAAGTCCAAGGTCATGACCTTCAAGCAGGCTGTCACCACCTTCGTCAACGGCTGCTGCTCCATGATGGAAGTGCTGATCATCATGATGCTGGCGTGGGGCATCGGCACCCTGTGCAAGGCCTGCGGCACCAGCACCTTCATCGTCACCGTGTCCGAGAGCCTGCTGACGCCCACCTCCATGTGCGTCATCATCTTCATCGCGGCCTGCCTGACTTCCTTCTGCACCGGCAGCTCCTGGAGCGTCTTTGCCGTGTTCACCCCCATCGCCATCTCCATGGCGCTGGCCATCGGCGCCCCTGTGGGCATGGCCATCGGCGTGGTGCTGTCCGGCGGTATCTTCGGCGACCACTGCTCCCCCATCTCCGATACCACCGTGCTGTCCTCGTTCGGCTCCAGCTGCAACCACATCGACCATGTAAAGACCCAGCTGCCCTACGCACTCACCGTTGCCGGCGCCTCGCTGGTGGGCTATCTCATCACCGGCCTGCTTGGCGGTAAGGGCGGCGTCGGCCTGGCCGTGACACTGGTGCTGATCATCGCAACGGCGTTCGTACTCAACAAGAAATACGGCAGAGGTGCTGCCGCAGCGGCAAAATAACTTGGAGGCTATATTACAATGATGAAGATCGTAGATGCAAAACTGCAGATCGTGGAGGTCCCCCTGCCGGAGCCCTTCCACTCCACATGGAACCCTGCCAACCCGGAAACGAAGCTGTTCGTGACCATCGTAGAGGTCATCACGGATGACGGCGTCCACGGCTACGGCGCGGCCTGCGACTCCACGCAGCTGATCGCCGGTATCTGGGATACCCACATCAAGCCCCTGCTCATCGGCAAGGACGTCTCCGAGGTGGAGACCATCAACACCGGTCTGGTCAACGCGTCCCTCTACGCCTACCGCCCCTGGTGCGTGGAGGTGGCCGTGTACGATGCGCTGGGCAAGTACGCCAACCTGCCGCTGTACAAGATGTTCGGCGGCTCCAAGAGCCGCGTGCTGGCCTACGCCAGCACCGGCGAGCTGAAATCCGTGGAGCAGCGCATCGAGGATGCCGACCGCTTCATGGAGGAAGGCTTCAAGATGATGAAGATCCGCGCCCACCATGACGATCCCTTCGAGGATGTCCGCATCATCGGCGAGATCAAGAAGCATGTCGGCGACAAGATGAAGATCGCCGTGGACGCCAACCAGGGCTGGTTCTTCACCGGCAAGCGCACCGTGGCCAAGTGGGATCTGAAGAAGGCCGTCAACGTCTGCAAGGCCTTTGAGGAGATCGGCATCGAGTGGCTGGAGGAGCCGCTGTACGGCTACGACTTTGAGGGTCTGGCCGAGCTGCGCCGCAGCACCACCCTGAACATCGCCGGCGGCGAGCTGAACGCCCAGCTCCATGAGTACCGCGACCTCATCAAGCACCAGTGCTTTGACATCTACCAGATGGACGTGGTGCTGTCCGGCGGCTTCGTGCAGAACCGCAAGGTGGCGGCGCTGGCCGAGGCGGAGAACAAGATCTACACGCCGCACACATGGACCCACGGCCTTGGCCTGGCCGCGGCGCTGCACATGGCCGGCGCGGTGAACAACTGCCCGTTCATCGAATACTGCTACGATCCCCCTCACTGGGACTACAAGATCCGCGACCTGATGCTCACCGAGCCGCTGGTGGTGGACAAGGACGGCTACATCAACGTCCCGCAGAAGCCGGGCCTGGGTGTGGAGATCAACCACGAGCTGATGGACAGATACACCATCCTCCGTAAGTAAAACACATGATGCAGAGCAGCGCGGGCGGAGCCTGCGCTGCTCTGCCCTGAAAAAGAGGTGCCTATGCAGGAAGACCGCCGTATCCGCCGTGAGATCATGGCCATTATGCTGCCCATCATGCTGGAGAATCTGCTTCAGGTGATGGTGAATTTCGCGGCGGCGGCCATGGTGGGGCGTCTGGCCATTGCCGATATCTCGGCGCAGGGCATGGCAAACAAGATCTGCGACACGGTCTATTATCTGTTCCGCGGCCTGGGCGTGGGACTTTCCGTGCACATCGTCCGGCATCATGCCGCCGGCCACCCGCTGAAATGCCGGTCCCTGCTGCTCCACGGGCTTGCGTCCGTGATCTGTCTGGGCATCCTGCTGACGGGCCTGATCGGCACGTTTCCCGCGTTCTTCATCCGCATCTTCTCCAAGGAGACGGACGAGGCCTTCGCGCTGGCCTGCGGCTACCTGCCGCAGCTGGCGTGGATGCTGCCCCTCTGGGGCATCACCACGCTGGGCGCCGCGTATTTTCAGGGCCTGTCCGACACTCGCACGCCCCTGAAGATCGCGGTATTCACCAATCTGGTGAATCTGTTGGCCGGCTATCTGTTGATCTTCGGCAAGGCCGGCTTTCCCGCCATGGGACTGGCGGGCACCGCCGTCAGCATCCTGCTCTCCCGCGGCGTCGGCAGCGTGATCTACATCGTTCTCTTTATCCGCCAGTTCCGCCGCAGCGGCGTCCTCCGCGCCAGACTCACCGGCTGGCGCAGCGACCTGCGGGACGTTTACTCCACAGGTCTGCCGGCGGCGGGGGAGACCATCAACTGGCAGATATCCTCCATCCTGCTGTCCATTCTGGTGCTGACCTTCGGGGATACGGCCTTCTCCGCCTATCAGCTGGGGCTTCAGGCGGAGTTCATCACCGATGTGCCGGCGGTGGGCTTCAGCATCGCCTCGGCCACGCTGCTGTCCGCCGCGCGCTCCCACACGGACAGCACGGCCTTTTCCCGCTATTACCGCCAGATCATCCGGGTCTGCGCCGCCATCAGCCTGGTGTCCTCCCTGACCCTGTTTTTCGGGGCGCGCCTTTTCATGTCGCTGCTCACCGACAAGCCGGTGCTCATCGACATCGGCGTGAAATATGTGGCGATCATGGGCCTGATCCAGATCCCGCAGGGCCTGACCAAGGTGACCTCCGGCGCGCTGCGGGCCGTGGACCGGAAGCTGACACCCATGCTCATCCAGTTTGCCGGCGTCTGGCTCATCCGTCTGCCCTGCGCTTACCTCTGCGTGCGCGTGCTGATGCTGCCGCTCTGGACGATTTGGGTTTGTATTGCGGCGGATCAGGTGGTAAAATATCTGATAAGCACCGTCTGCGTGGGGAAGGTCCTTCGTACCCCCTGAGCAGGGCAGAGAGGAGCGTTGTATGGACAGCAGATATATCGAACGGAACCTGAAGCTGGTGGATTACATCGACGGCATGATGATCGTGGACAAGGACTGCATCATCCGCCAGTATTACACCGCCCATCCCGACATCGGCAACCTGACGCAGGAGGATGTCATCGGGCGCAGCCTGTTTGACGTGTATCCCACCCTGCGCCGGGGGGACAGCCATATCTACCACTGCATCCGGACCGGCGAGCCGTCCATCAACTATGAGCAGAGCTACCGCTCCTTCAAGGGAGACGTGGTGAACTCCAGCTGCACCACCCTGCCCATCCGGGAAAAGGGCGAGATCGTGGGCGCCATCGACATGGTGATCTACAAGGATGTCCGCGCCAAGGAAAAACGGCTGTCGCTGGATGTCAACGTCATTGACCTTCTGACCCGGAACCAGAACCGCTCCTATGATCTGGCGGACATCGTCACCGCCGACCCCCGGATGCTGGCCATCAAGGAAAAGATCCGCAACACGGCCAACGCCTCGTCCCCGGTACTGGTCTACGGTCAGACGGGCACCGGCAAGGAGCTGGTGGTCAACGCCATCCACCGCTGCGGCCCCCGCAAGGGCAAGCCGTTCATCGCACAGAACTGCGCCGCCATTCCCAGCACCCTGCTGGAGAGCATCCTTTTCGGCACCACCAGCGGCAGCTTTACGGGCGCCCGGGACACGCAGGGCCTGTTCGAACTGGCCAACGGCGGCACCCTGTTTCTGGACGAGATCAACTCCATGGAGCTGGAGGCACAGGCCAAGCTGCTCCGCGTCCTGGAGGAGGGAACGGTCCGCCGCATCGGCGACAAGGTCTCCCGCAAGATCGACGTGCGGGTGGTGGCCGCCGTCAACGAGGACCCGGAGGAGTGCGTCCGCAGCGGGAAGATACGCGCCGACGTGTTCTACCGCCTCTGCGTGATCCGCTACGATATCCCGCCCCTGCGCCAGCGCATGGGCGATGTCCCGCTTCTGATGGACTACTTCCGCAAATACTACAACCGCAAGCTGGGCGTCAACATCATCGGTTACAGCGACGAGGTCATGGACATCTTTATGAAGTACCGCTGGCCCGGCAATGTGCGGGAGCTGAAAAACGTCATTGAATCAGCGTATCAGGTGAACCTGGGGCCGATCCTTACGGCGGACAACCTGCCGGAGCGGATCGTGGCCGGCAGCGGCGTCCTTGTGGGCGGCGAGCTGCCCCAGAGCGGCCTGTCCCTCACCGAGATTGTGAACAATTTTGAAAGGAATATCATCGCCGGCGCCTATGCCCGCAGCCGCGGCAGCCTGACGGCCGCCGCCGCGGAGCTGAAGATATCCAAGCAGACGCTGCTGTACAAGCTGCGGAAGTACGGACTGGTGCCGGACGTGAAATAAATACCCCCGACATCCCTCATACCCCCCTCACAACAGCAGGACAGGCACTGCGCCCCGCGGCACGGTGCCTGTCCTGCTGTCATGTGTCTCGCCGCCCCCGCATATAGTGGCTACCGGTGATGGAATGAAACGACTGCTCTGCGCCGCGCTGGCGGCACTGCTCCTGCTGCCCGGCTGCGGCGCCGCCCCGGCCTATGATCCCGCCGCGCCCCATGCCCCGGTGTCCGCCGCCGCTGTGCCGGAGGAGGACCCCGCCGCCCCCAAATATGTGGCCCTCACCTTTGACGACGGCCCCTCGCCCCGCTGCACGCCCCGCCTGCTGGACGGCCTGGCGGAGTATGGTGCCCGCGCGACCTTTTTCGTGGTGGGCTGCCAGACTGTGAAGGACCCGGACATCGTCCAGCGCATCGCCGCCGAGGGGCATCAGGTGGGCAACCACTCCTATGACCACGCCCAGCTGGACAGCCTGACCTGCGCCCAGGCGCTGGCCGACCTCCAGAAGAACGACGATCTGCTGCAGGAGCTGCTGGGGGAGGGGACGTACTGGGTGCGCCCGCCCTACGGCCTGTGCTCTGACCGGGAGGCGGAGAGCCTGACGGTGCCGCTGGTGAACTGGTCGGTGGACACGGAGGACTGGAAAAGCAAGGACGCCGACAGGATCGTGGATATCATCTACCGGCAGGTGTCCGACGGCGACATCATCCTGCTCCACGACCGCTACCAGAACACGGTGGACGCGGTGCTCCGCGCCGTGCCCCATCTGCAGGAACAGGGCTATGTGTTCGTCACCGTGTCCGAGCTGCTGGCGTGCAAGGGTGTCACACCGGAGCCGGGTGTCACCTACCGCCGCGCCCCGTAGCGGAACGATAAAGCAAAAAAGGAGTCCCGAAGCACAGCTTCGGGACTCTCGTTCGTTTCCGTTTTGCTTACAGGCCGGCGGCCAGCATGCAGTTGATGACCAGCGTCAGCACCACAAAGATGGCGCCCACCCACTTGGTGGCCTTGGCCAGCTTGGCGTCGATGCTCTTGGCCTTGGACTTGGCCATGTAGCTGTCGGCGATGCCGCCGATGGTGCCGGACAGGCCCTGGCTCTTGCCGGACTGGAACAGCACGATGGCGATCAGGATCAAAGCAGCCAGCAGCTGCAGAATGGTAACAAAAATCATCATAGCGGGAACCTCCACATATATTCCGTGCCGCAGGGCACACGATTCACAGTACAAACGATTTTACCACAAGGCAACCGGCAATGCAAGGGGGCATCGCGGATTTTTTGCGCTTTTTGCCGGAAAAATGATAGAACAAATGTTGCAATTCCGGGATCGGTGTGGTACAATACAACGGAACCTACCGGATCTGCGGCGGAAGAAAGGAGAAGCCACATGGCAAAGCTGACAAAAATGCAGCAGAAGATCTACGATTACATCGCGGAGACCACGCGGCAGCAGGGGTATCCCCCCTCCGTGCGGGAGATCGGCGAGGCCGTGGGCCTGCGCTCTCCGTCCACCGTTCACTTTCACCTCAAGCATATGGAGGAGCTGGGCGTCCTGACCAAGGGCGCCGGCAAGGGCCGCGCCCTGACGCTGGCACCGCTGGACGGTGCACCGTCCGCCGCGCCTGCCGCGTCCGCTGCCCCGATCCCCGCGCCGGAGCAGGAGGTGCCCGCGGGCCGCGTTCCCATCGTGGGCACGGTGGCCGCCGGCTCGCCCATTCTGGCGCAGGAGTGCATCGAGGACTATCTGACCTTTGACACCAACGGGCGGGAGGGGGAGTATTTTGCCCTGCGCGTCCGGGGCGAGTCCATGCTGAACGCCGGCATCCTGCCCGGCGATCTGGTGGTGGTGCACCAGCAGCCCGTGGCCCACAATGGCGAGATCGTGGTGGCCCTGCTGGGAGACGAGGCCACGGTGAAGCGGCTCAGCCGCCGCAACGGCGAGGTGTGGCTCCTGCCGGAGAACGAGGCGTACAGCCCCATCGACGGGCGGGAGGCCTCCATCCTGGGCAAAGTCACCGCCGTCGTCCGCCAGTACTGAGCCGCGTCCCATCGGTATGCCTTCCGGGCGGACACGGACTTCCCATCTCACAAGACACATAAAAGCAGCCCCTGCCGGTCATCACCGGCAGGGGCTGCTTTTATGGCTGCTCTTTCAGCTGCTGGCTCCACCGCAGCCGCGCGCCGCGGATGTGGTCCTGCAGCATCTGGTCGGCAAAGGCCACCAGCTGCTCCGGTGTGCGGTCGATCTCGCCCAGCAGCCAGCTCTCCACCACACCCGCGCTGGCGACCACATAAATATGCGTCAGCAGGGCGATGTCATCCGGGGTCACACCGGCCTGCACCGCGCCCACATCCGTGCCGATCTGCTCCACGGCGCGGTGGATGATGGCGTGGATGTCCGCTTCGAAAAAGCGCTTCAGATGGTCCCGTCCCACAGAGCGCAGGGCGCACAGGCAGACGGCCCGGTTGTCCTCGATGTAGTGGAACAGCTGCAGCTGGCCCTATCGCTGGACTACGCCGTCATCCTCTGCAACCGTTTCAAGGAGGAACACCAGACGCTGCCCATCCGTGAGGCAGCCATTGCTGCCCTCAGCAAGGCCATTCCCGAGATCAGCGCCAGCTCCCTCACCACCGTGGGCGGCCTGTGCGCCATGCTGTTCATGCAGTTCAAGATCGGCGCGGATATGGGCGTCTGCCTGATGAAGTCCATCCTGTTCGCCCTGCTGGCGGTGTTCATCGTCATGCCCAGCCTGCTGGTGCTGTTCGGGCCGCTTATCGAAAAGACCGAGCATCGGAACTTCGTGCCGAGGATATCTTTCGTCGGGAAGTTTGCGTGGGCCACGAGAAAAGTCATCCCCTTCGTTTTCCTTGGGGTGATCGTGCTGGGATATTTTATCTCCAGCAAGTGCCCCTATGCCTACGGATACAGCACGCTGACCACGCCGAAGCTTAACGAGACGCAGATCGCGGAAAACCTCATCGACGAAACCTTCACCTCCAAAAACATGGCGGCGCTGATCGTCCCGGCGGGGGACTACGACAAGGAGGCCGCCCTGCTGAAGGAGCTGGATGCCATGGACGGCATCGACTACACTATGGGGCTTGCCAATGTAGAGGCCATGGACGGCTATATGCTGGCCGATAAGCTGACGCCCCGGCAGTTTTCCGAGCTGGCCGGGCTGGACTATGAGATGGCCCAGGTGATCTATGCCGCCTACGCCACGGAGCAGGGCGACTACGGAAAGCTCATGGGCAATATCAGCTCTTACAAGGTGCCGCTGGTCGACATGTTCCTGTTCGTCTGCGAGCAGGCGGACGCGGGCATCGTGCAGCTTGACGCCGACCAGACCGCCATGCTCCGCGATGCAAAAACGCAGATGGAAAGCGCCAAGGCCCAGCTGCAGGGCAGCGATCACAGCCGACCGCAACGCCGGCGGCATCGCCGGGCGCATGGATCTGGGCACGATCTCCGGCTGCGGCGGCTGGGGCGATGTTGCCAGCGAAAGCGGCGACTATGCAGGCGGCGTGGCAGGGCTGTCTCTGTCCTCCGTCCGCGGCAGCTATGCCAAGTGCACCCTGTCCGGCGGCAGCTATTTCTGCTTTGAAATGACCGGAGACGGGCAGTTCGCCGTGGTTCCCGCCCGGCACGCCCCGTGGTGGATCTGGGCGCTGGCTGCCGCCGTCTCCGCCGGCGCGGCGGGAGACATCCTCCTGCTGGCCCGCAAACACCGGAAAAGGGAGAAATGAAAGCCCCAAAACAGCAAAGAGCACCGGAGAGGAAGTTCAATTCCTCTCCGGTGCTCTTTGCATATGTTCCCAGCCGCGGAGGTGCCGTGTCCGATCAGGGCATTTCCGGGTCGGAGACAGCGCGCACGGTGAAGTCCTGCGCCGCTGCGCCTTCCGGCAGCAGCTTCGCCATGACCACCAGCCGCAGGTTGCCGGTGTTCTCCATGTCGTACTTCCGGCAGCAGGTGGACAGCGTCAGGACGGTGTCCTCCTCCCCGAAGGTCACGCCGTCAAACGCCAGCCAGTTCTTCCTGGCCACCTGCGCAAAGAAGTCCGTCAGCGCCTGCCCCTCGGGGTCGGGGGCGATGTAATCGAAGCCGATGTCCGTGATGAAGCAGGCCGTGATCTGGAACACCATGTCATCCCCCGCCACGGAGAGGTAGATGTAGGGGTTCTCCCTGACGAAGTCCGCGTCCATATAGCGGTGGAGCTTGGTGAACTTTACGCCGTCCGGGTCGCAGTTGCTGGCGGAGTGTCCGAAGATCACGGTGTTCTTATCCAGCTGGCTCCTGCTGCCCAGATGGTCGTCACAGTGGGCGTAGTAGCAGCCCCATTCGCTGAAATCGCCGTTTTCGTCCCGCTGCAGGTAGTAGCCGTTGTCCGCCGCCTGCATCACGGGGTCGTCCACCTCCGCGCCGGGCATGTACAGCCACGCCGCCGTGTCGGGATTCTTCTCCTTCGCGGCCGCCAGCTGCGCCTGCCGGTCCACGGCGGGGATGACCTCGCCGGCGGGCTGGGGTTCCGTCACCTCGGTGATGGTGGGGTATTCCGCCTGCTGCTGCCGGCAGGCGGCCGCGGTGGCCGCCGTGCCCAGCAGCAGAAGGGCGATCAGGGTTCCGGTCAGAAACCGGGTGCGTTTTTTCATGGTGTTATCTCCCGCTGCCAACGGTGCTCTGTGCCGCGTCCACACCGGTCTGGGGGTTGCCGTTGGCCTTCATGAAGATGACCTGGATGGTGT
>URST01000032.1 GCA_900550585.1 uncultured Eubacteriales bacterium | reverse complement strand
CCTCCGAGCTGCCCATCATCACCCTGTACGCCATCTATATCCCCATCTACATCGCACTGCTGAAGCGTAAGGATCTGCCCGGCTTCCAGGGCAAGGTCATGCCCGTTCTGGCCATCCTGTGCTCCGTGTTCATGGTCTTTGCGGCCATCTACTCCCACAAGATGAACGTGGTGTACTACCTGATCGTGTTCGTGGTCATCGAGATCATCGGCTCGTTCTTCCGGGGCAAGAAGGCGTAACGCCTCTGCTGACAGGTAAAAGGACACCGGCCCTCAGGGCCGGTGTCCTTTTTGCGTACCGGGAACGGAGAGCCGCCTTTTTTCGACAGGCTTCGCGCCGCATCTGTGTTATCATACCTGCGGCGACAGGGGGGATGGTCATGGAAAAGGGGGGCGCCGTGCCGGTACGGGCTTCGCAGGGGGAAGACGCGGCCCGCGTCCGGCGGCTGGCACTGTCGCTGCTGCTGCGCCTTGCGGCAGCGGCGGCAGCGCTGGCGGTGCTGCTGGGCGTGGTGCTGCTGGTGACGCAGGCCCGCGGACAGGATATGTTTCCCGCCGTGAAGGACGGCGACCTGCTGGTCGCCTACCGGCTCCAGCGTCGGTGGGCGCAGGATGACGTGGTGCTGTACCGGCAGGGAGACGCACTGTGCGTGGGTCGGGTGGCGGCGGTAGGCGGCGATGTGGTGCTGCTGGATGACAGCGGCGAGCTGCGGGTCAACGGCACGCTCCACACCGGCGAGATCCTCTATGCCACCTACCCGGCGGAGGGACTGACGTATCCCTACACCGTGCCGGAGGGATGCCTGTTCGTGCTGTGCGACTACCGCACGCAGGGACAGGACAGCCGCCATTTCGGCGCGGTGCCGGCGGACAGTGTGGCCGGTAAGGTCATCACGCTGCTGCGCCGCCGTGGATTGTAAGGGGAGGATAAGCACGATGTATCGGGTGCTGAAGTTTTTCGATGATATCAGCAGCACCATTGTTGCGGTGCTGCTGATGCTGCTGGCGGTGTACGCGGGCTACGCCCTGTGGGATAACCAGCAGGTGTACGCGGCGGCGGAGGAGGTGCGCACCTCGCTGCTGGAGCTGAAGCCAGTGGAGGGCGATTCGTCCTTTGCGGCGCTGCGGACGGTGAATCCGGACGTGTGCGCGTGGGTGACGCTGGACGGCACCGGTGTGGACTATCCGGTGGTGCAGGGACAGGACAATTTGACCTATGTGAACACCGATGTGTACGGCAATTTTTCGCTGTCCGGCGCCATTTTTCTGGACAGCCGCTGTGCTTCGGACTTCACGGACGGCTACGGGCTGCTGTACGGGCATCACATGGTCAGCGGCCAGATGTTCGGCAATCTGGAGAAATACCAGGACGCGGCGTTTCTGGAGATGCACACCGGCGGCACGCTGCTGCTGCCGGACAGAACGTGCCGACTGGAGGTGCTGGGCTGCCTGCTGATACCGGCATCGGAGGAGCGCATTTTTGTGCCGGGGACACAGGACGCGGCGGCACTGCTGGACTGGGCGGCGGACACGGCGCTGTGCTGGCGGGCGGAGGCACCTGTACCGGAGCAGGTGCTGGCGATGTCCACCTGCTCGTCGGCGTTCACAGACGCCCGCACGGTGGTGCTGGCGGCCATATGGCAGGAGGGATGAGGCGGCAGCCCCATCCCTCTTGCCATAGACGGCATTTCGTGCTAATATAGCCCCGTACCTATATTTATTATCCGAATTACCCCCCTTTACGACAGGGAAAAACGGGGGTATACTCTCCCCAACAAGAGGACAGGGAGGGGAGCGTATGACGGAAAAACGGGCGGAGCTGCTGCTGGCGGCGGTCATTTCGGCCCGCGCCACATCCTTCGTATTCAACAAGCTGGTGCTGGGGGCGCTGGGTACCTTCGACCTGCTGGCCTGCCGGTTCCTGCTGGCCTTTGCCCTGTTGGCAGTGCTGTTTTGGAAGAAGCTGCGGCACATCAGCGGCAAGGCTCTGCTCCACGGGGCGATACTGGGGACGCTGTTCTTCCTGACGCTGACGGCGGAGCTGACGGCCCTCAAGACCACGGACTCCTCCACGGTGTCGCTGCTGGAGAACACCGCCATCATTCTGGTGCCGCTGCTGGAGGCGGTACTGCTGCGGCGTCTGCCCGCGCTGACCTCGCTGGCCAGTGCCGGCGTGGCCGTGCTGGGCGTGGCGCTGCTGACGGTGCAGACCGGCGGTTTTACCGGCGGTGTGGGCTACGGCCTGCTGGCAGCGCTGTTGTACGCGGCGGGCATCATCGCCACTGACCGGTTCTCCCACCACGACGATCCGCTGACGGTGGGCATCGTGCAGGTGGGTATGTTGGGTGTGCTGGCACTGATCGCCGCCTGCTGCTTTGAGACGCCCCGCCTGCCTCAGACCGGTATGGAATGGGGTATGGTGCTGGCACTGGCCATCGTGTGCACCGGCTTCGGCTTCACGCTGCAGCCGGTGGCCCAGAGCCATACCAGCGCGGAGCGGGCCGGCCTGTTCTGCGCGCTGAGCCCGGCCTGCGCCACGCTGTTCGGCGCGGTACTGCTCCACGAAAAGATCACGATGCTGGGGGCGGCGGGCATCCTGCTGATCCTGTCCAGCCTGCTGCTGCCCCACCTGATGAAAGGAAAAAAGTCACATGAAATACAAGGCGATCCTGTTTGATATGGATGGCACGCTGCTGGACACGCTGACAGATATGGCCAGTGCGGTGAACCACATCCTGTCCGTCCACGGCTGGCCCCTGCGCACCACGGAGGAGGTGCGGGCCTTTGTGGGCAACGGTGCCCGGCGGCTCATGGAGCGTGCCGTGCCGCCGGAGATCACCGGCGAAGCCTTTGAGGCGGTGCTGACCGAGTACCGGGACTGGTACCAGGCCCACAACTGCGTAGATACCGCGCCATATCCCGGCATCCCGGCGCTGCTGGACGCGCTGGCAGCTGCCGGTGTGAAAACGGCGGTGGTGTCCAACAAGCCGGACGCCACCACAAGGGCGCTGGCCGCCCGGTTCTTCCTGGGGCTGCCCGCCTTTGGCCAGCGGGACGATGTGCCGCCCAAGCCTGCGCCCGATCTGGTATTCCGCGCACTGGAGACGCTGGGCGTGGAGACTGCCGATGCCGCCTATGTGGGCGACAGCGAGGTGGATGTGGCCACGGCCCGGAACGCGGGACTGCCGCTGGCGGCGGTGAGCTGGGGTTTCCGGGGGCGTCAGGCGCTGGCGGAGGCCGGCGCGGACACCATCGCGGACACGGCGGAGCAGCTGCTGGCACTGCTGCAATAAAACCCGGCAGACCCGTTGACAAACGCTGCGGACAGGTTTATACTGTTTCCCATCAAAGAGCGATGATGGAGAAGAAGCCGCTGCCAACGGCAGCAGAGAGGGACGCCCATGGCTGCAAGCGTCCCGCCTGACGGCGCGGTCTGTACCACTCCTGAGCGGCCTGCGAGGAGCAGGACGGGCATCTCCCGTTACAGAGATCGAAAGCGACGGCGCTTGCGCCGTAAGCAGGGTGGAACCGTGGAGTAAAGTCATTTTACCTCACCCCTGACACACATCAGGGGTGAGGTTATTTTTATGCCTGCCCCCAACGACAAGGAGGACGATATCATGAGCGAAGAAAACATCTATACCTTTGAAAACGAGCAGTACCGCAAGACCTACTGGCATACCTGTTCCCACATTCTGGCCCAGGCCGTGAAGCGCCTGTGGCCGGAGGTGAAGCTGGCCATCGGCCCCAGCATCGACAACGGCTTTTACTACGATCTGGACGCGCCCTTTGCCTTCACCCCCGACAACCTGACGGAGATCGAGGCCGAGATGCGCAAGATCTGCAAGGAAAAGCTGAAGCTGGAGCGCTTTGAGCTGCCCCGTGAGGAGGCCCTGAAGTTCATGGAGGAGAAGGAGGAGCCTTATAAGGTGGAGCTGATCAACGATCTGCCCGCCGACGCCCACATCTCCTTCTACAAGCAGGGTGAGTTCGTGGATCTGTGCGCCGGCCCCCACGTGGACTCCACCGGCCGCATCAAGGGCAACGGCATCAAGCTGACCGCCTGCAACGCCGCCTACTGGCGCGGCGATTCCAGCCGCCAGCAGCTCCAGCGTATCTACGGCGTGGCGTTCCCCAATAAGGACGAGCTGGAGGCGTATCTCAAGGAGCGTGAGGACGCGCTGAAGCGCGACCACAACAAGCTGGGCCGCGAGCTGGAGTATTTCACCACCGTGGACTGCATCGGTCAGGGCCTGCCCATCCTGCTGCCCAAGGGCGCACGGGTCATCCAGCTGCTGCAGCGCTGGGTGGAGGACACCGAGCAGGAGAGAGGCTATCTGCTGACCAAGACGCCCCTGATGGCCAAGCGCGAGCTGTACAAGATCTCCGGCCACTGGGATCACTATCTGGACGGCATGTTCATCCTGGGCGATCCCATGGACGAGACGAAGGAGTGCTTTGCTCTGCGTCCCATGACCTGCCCCTTCCAGTATCAGGTGTATCTGAACCGGGGCCGCAGCTACCGTGACCTGCCCATGCGCCTGGGTGAGACGTCCACCCTGTTCCGCAACGAGGACTCCGGCGAGATGCACGGTCTGATCCGCGTCCGCCAGTTCACCATTTCCGAGGGTCATCTGGTGCTGCGTCCCGACCAGCTGGAGGAGGAGTTCAAGCAGTGCCTCGATCTGGCCAAGTATTGTCTGGGCACCGTGGGCCTGCTGGACAAGTGCACGTTCCGCTTTTCCCAGTGGGATCCTGCCAACCCCAACAACAAGTACGAGGGCACGGCGGAGCAGTGGGAGCATGCCCAGTCCGCCATGGAGCGCATCCTGAAGGATCTGGACGTGGACTACACCGTGGGCATCGACGAGGCCGCCTTCTATGGCCCAAAGCTGGATATCCAGTACAAGAACGTCTACGGCAAGGAGGATACCCTTGTCACCATCCAGATCGATATGCTGCTGGCCGAGCGCTTCGGTATGTACTATATCGACGAGAACGGCAACAAGGCACTGCCCTATATCATCCACCGCACGTCTCTGGGCTGCTACGAGCGGACGCTGGCTTACCTCATCGAGGAGTACGCCGGTGCGCTGCCCACGTGGATGATGCCGGAGCAGGTGCGCTTCCTGCCCATTACCGACCGCGCCGCCGACTACTGCGCCCAGCAGGCCGCGGAGCTGCGTAAGCAGGGCTTCCGTGTGGAGGTGGACAGCCGCAACGAGAAGGTGGGCAAGAAGATCCGCGAGGCTACGCTGGAGAAGATCCCCTATATGCTGGTGGTGGGCGACCGCGACATGGAGGCGGGTACCGTCTCCATCCGTACCCGTACCGGCGAGGATCTGGGCGCTATGTCTCTGGCAGAGTTCAGCGGTCTGCTGCGCGACGTGGTGGACAGCAAGGCCCGCAAATAAGCGTCAGTCAAAAAGAGGAGCATCCCGCGGGATGCTCCTCTTTTTTGCGTTTTGACCGGCCGATTTGCAGGAAAAATGAAAAAATCCTGCAATTTTGCAGGATTGCCCTGCAAAATAACGATTTACCACGTTATAAGACAAAATCGCTGATAGTAAAGAATATACCGCATAAAAGGAAAACTGCATAAAAATGCCGCACAAATCGAGCGGTATGCCCAAACGGCGCGCAAAAAAGTTTTCTGAAAAATGAATTTTTACTCATTTTGATGTTGCAAAATAAAAACGGGGGCGCTATAATGGCACAGTAAGAATAAAGCTCCTCAAGCGGAGGAGCCATATAAGGAGAGGACTACTATGAAAAAACTGATGAGCATGATCCTTGCCCTGGTCATGGCGCTGAGCCTTGTGGCCTGCGGCGACAAGGGCGGCAGCAGCGACACCAAGGCCGAGCATACCGACACCACCACTGTGGCGGTGGGCGCGGTGATCCTGGCCCGCGACGATGTGGCGGAGGCCGATGTGTACAACTTCGTGGCCGACATCTTCGACAACGCCGCGTCTCTCGTGACCAGCCACGCCAAGTACGGCGAGCTGAGCCTGGAATACGGTGCGTCCATCACCTCCGTGCCCTATCACCCCGGCGCTGCCAAGTATTTTGCCGAGAAGGGCTATGAGGTCGCCGCCGTCAAGGACGGCGCCGGCACCGGCGAGTCCCGCAGCCTGCGCTTCGTCACCGGCGGCGAGTCCGGCACCTACTACGCCTTCGGCTCCGTCATCGCCCAGCACGCCTCCAACAACGCGGGCGTCAAGGTGGTGGGCCTGTCCGGCAACGGTTCCCAGGCCAATGTGCAGGAGCTGGTGGACGGCACTGCCGACTTTGCGTTCTGCCAGTCCGACGTGATGGCCTACGCCTACAACGGCACCAACCTGTTCGACACCAAGGTGGAGGGCTTCTCCACGGTGGCCGCCCTGTACATGGAGCAGGTGCAGATCGTCACCACCAATCCTGAGATCAAGGACGTCTCCGATCTGGCCGGCAAATCCGTGTCCATCGGTGCTCCCGGCTCTGGCGTGTACTTCAACGCTATCGACGTGCTGGGCGCCTACGGTCTGACCGAGAATGACATCAAGCCCACTTACCAGTCCTTCGGCGACAGCGCCGATGCCCTGAAGAACGGCCAGATCGACGCCGCCTTTATCGTGGCCGGCGCCCCCACCACCGCTGTGACCGACCTGGCCACCACCAAGGACACCTATCTGGTGAGCCTGGACGACGAGCACGTTGCCAAGTTGCTGGAGACGTCCGATTACTACACCAAGACCGTCATCGCCAAGGATGTGTACTTCGGCGACTGATCCTTAGCACGGCTTTAACGCTTTTCGAGGCTGCGGCGGGGTTTCCCGCCGTAGCCCTCGCATTATTCTGAACGAATTTGGAGAGAAACGACTATGAGCAACGACAAGAAAAAGCCGGATACCAGCCCGGCGGCAGGGGTAGGCGCCGCTGCCGAGGAGGCCACGGATCTGGACGCGGTGATGCGGAAATATGACCGCGAATCCGCCACCCGTATGTGGGAGGGGACGCCCCAGCTGGTCATCCGTGTGCTGATGGCGCTGTTTGGTGTGTTCTGCATCGCCATGACCCTGTTTTCCAAGGATATGCCGGAGATCCGGCTCACACTGTTCGTGGGATGCATCGTCATCATCGGCTTTTTGACCTACCCGGCCAGCAAGCACCATGTGCGGGTGAACTACCTGCCGTGGTACGATATCGTGCTGATGCTGGTGGGCGCGGGCTGCTTCTTTTACTTCGCGCTGAACGCCATGACGCTGGTGCGCCTGTCTACCCGCATCGAACCGGTGCATGTCATCATCGGCGTCGTCGGCATTCTGATCCTGATGGAGCTGTGCCGCCGCTGTGTGGGCGTGCCCATCCTGTGCGTGGCCGGTGTGCTGATCGTCTATGCGTTCATCAACCAGCTGAGCTATGCGGACGGTGTCAGCGCCGCCACGCTGTATGACGCTCTGAAGACCATCATTTACAAGCTGTTCTACACCACCTCCGGCGTTATCGGCACGCCTATCAACGTGTGCTATACCTACATCGTGCTGTTCATCATCTTCGGCGCGTTCCTGGAGCGCACGGGCATTGCCAACTTCTTCATCAGCTTCGCCAACCGCTTGGCCGGCTGGTCCAGCGGCGGCCCGGCCAAGGTGGCTGTCATCAGCTCCGCACTGTGCGGCATGGTGTCCGGCTCCTCTGTGGGCAACACCGTCACCACCGGCTCCTTCACCATCCCCATGATGAAGAAGACCGGCTACAAACCGGAATTTGCCGGCGCTGTCGAGGCTGCCGCCTCTACCGGCGGCCAGATCATGCCTCCTATTATGGGCGCCGCCGCCTTCCTGATGGCGGAGTACATGAAGCTGCCCTACGCAGAGGTGGCCGTCAAGGCCATCCTGCCCGCCATTCTGTATTTCACCGGTATCTTCGTCGCCGTCCATCTGGAGGCCAAGAAACTGGGCCTGAAAGGTATCTCCCGGGATGAGCTGCCTGCGTGGAAGTTGCTGGCCCGGGACTGCTATCTGATCATTCCGCTGATCCTGCTGGTGTGGCTGGTGTCCTCCGGCAGCAAGACCATGTCCCACTCCGCCGCGTACTCCATTCTGGCGGCTATCGCCGTGGGCTTCATCAACTTCTTCCTGCAGGCCAAGCGCGGCGATGAGGACAATGCACCCCAGTCCGCCGGCAAGGCACTGGGCACCGCCGGCAAGCGCTCCTTCTTCTCTGCGGTGGAGTCTCTGGAGGCCGGCGCCCGCGGCGCCATCACTGTGGCCGTGGCCTGCGGCATGGCGGGCATCATCGCCGGCTGTATCACCGTCACCGGCCTTGCCTCCATTCTGATCAACGCCATCGTGCAGTTGGCCGGCAACGCCACCATCATCGGCCTGGTGCTGACCATGCTGTGCTGCATCGTACTGGGCATGGGCGTCCCTACCACCGCCAACTACTGCATCATGGCCTCCACCTGCGCCCCTATCCTTATCCAACTGGGGTTCCCGGTGGTGGCAGCCCACTTCTTCGTGTTCTACTTCGGCATCGTGGCTGACATCACGCCTCCTGTGGCGCTGGCGGCCTACGCCGGCTCGGCTATTGCCAAATCCGATCCCATGAAAACAGGCATCAACGCCACAAAGCTGGCGATCGCGGCCTTTATCGTCCCCTACATCTTCGCCTACAGCCCGGCGCTGCTCTTTGAGAACATCTCCGGCTGGTGGGAGGTGGCACAGATCTGCATCAGCGCGCTGCTGGGTATCTTCGGCATTGCGGCGGCGCTCAACGGCCACCTGTACAAGAAAGTCGCCTGGCCTCTGCGCATCCTGCTGGTGGTGGGCGGTCTGGGCATGATGATCCCCGGCACCGTCACCGACCTGGTGGGTCTTGTGCTGGTGGGTGCTATCGTTGCATACCAATACCTGTCCAACAAGCGCGGGAGCGCTTCTGCGGCAGCGTAATAGTCCTCTCCAAAAGCGGGAAAGGCGTCCGGCGAAGCCGGGCGCCTTTCCTGTTGCTGTTTCATGGCGGGTAAATTGTTGCGGAAATGATTTGTGCAAAACGGCAATAACTTTGTGAATACATTTACTTCAGCATGCTGGAAATACAAAAAATATACCAAAAAGATTTTTTTCTCATTTTGGGAAGAAATTTTTATTTTTAGCCGCAAAAAGTTCATAAAAAAATTTTTCAAACCGGCAGTAGAAAACTATTCGCGGCGGAAAAATGACAGGATTCTGTCAAATAAAAATTTTGAAGCGTGTATAATACGAAAAAAACAGGAAAAATATCGTCTATTTGCGCGAAAAAAGTTATAGGTAAAATGACGGTATGCAAACAACAATTTTTTAGCACGCTACAAAATCAGTGTGAAAATTTGACGGGAAAATGGAATTTTTTTATAATGTCACACGGAACAAAAAAGTGAATATCCCCTGCAACAGGGGGAGGAAAGAGGAAAACACACATGGAAAAGTATCTGGTCCTTGCCACATTCGTTGGCTCCGTCATCGCGCTTCTGTTCGCGCTCTTCACGGGGAAACGGGTGCTGCGCTTTGAGGAGGGCACCCCTCTGATGAGCAAGATCTCCCGCTCCATCCGCGAGGGCGCCAACGCCTACCTGCGGCGGCAGTACACCGTCGTCGGTATTTTCTTCGCCTGCATGATCGTGGTGCTGGTCATCATGGCCGCCTGCGGCCTGCTGACCTGGTTCGTGCCCTTTGCGTTTCTGACCGGCGGCTTCTTCTCCGGTCTCAGCGGCTTCGTGGGCATGCGCATCGCCACCAAGGCCAACTGCCGTACTGCCAACGCCTGCCGCGACGGCCTGAACAAGGGCCTGCGGGTGGCATTTTCCGCCGGCTCCGTCATGGGCTTCACCGTGGTGGGTCTGGGCCTGTTCGATATCTCCGTCTGGTTCATGCTGCTGCGCTTCGTGTTCAAGCTGGAGGCGGCTGACATCACCAGCGCCATGCTGACCTTCGGCATGGGCGCCAGCTCCATGGCACTGTTCGCCCGTGTGGGCGGCGGCATCTTCACCAAGGCCGCTGACGTGGGCGCCGACCTGGTGGGCAAGGTGGAGGCCGGCATCCCCGAGGATGACCCCCGCAACCCCGCCGTCATCGCCGACAACGTGGGCGACAACGTGGGCGATGTGGCCGGCATGGGCGCCGACCTGTACGAGTCCTATGTTGGTTCCATCATCTCCGCCTCTGCCCTGGGTGTGGCCGCTTTTGCCGACCAGGCCTTCAAGGCTATGGCGATCCCCATGGTCATGGCCGCGGTGGGCATCATCTGCTCCATTATCGGTTCCTTCTTCGTCAAGACCGAGGAGAACGCCGACCAGCGCACGCTGCTGAAGGCGCTGTCCCGGGGCACTAACCTGTCCGCCATCCTCATCGCCATCATTTCGTTCTTCCTGGTCTGGGCTCTGCTGGGTCTGGAGCACTGGGGCCTGTATGTGGCCATCCTGTCCGGCCTGGTAGCCGGCGTGCTCATCGGCAAGGCCACTGAGTACTACACCTCCGACACCTATAAGCCCACGCAGGAGCTGAGCGGCAAGAGCCAGACCGGCTCCGCCACCATCATCATCGGCGGCCTGGGTCTGGGCATGCTGTCCACCACACTGCCCATCATCATTGTGGCGGTCTGCATCCTGCTGGCCTTCTTCCTGTCAGGCGGCGGCACCGATGCCAGCATGGGCCTGTACGGCATCGCACTGGCTGCCGTGGGTATGCTGAGCACTTTGGGCATCACCCTGGCGACGGACGCCTACGGCCCTGTGGCCGATAACGCCGGCGGCATCGCCGAGATGGCCGGTCTGGATCCCGAGGTGCGCAAGCGCACCGACGCGCTGGACTCCCTGGGCAACACCACCGCCGCCACCGGCAAGGGCTTCGCCATCGGCTCCGCCGCTTTGACCGCGCTGGCCCTCATGGCCTCCTACATCGAGAAGGTCAAGGAGGTGGGCGTGGCCGAGGTCACGTTCAACGATTTCTCCCTTATGAATCCGCTGGTGCTGACGGGCCTGTTCATCGGCGCCTGCCTGCCCTTCGTGTTTGCCGCTCTGACCATGAACTCCGTGGGCCGCGCCGCACAGAGCGTGGTGCTGGAGGTGCGCCGCCAGTTCCGCGAGATCACCGGCCTGATGGAAGGCAAGGCCGATCCCGACTACGCACGCTGCGTGGATCTGTGCACCAAGGCCAGCCTGAAGGAGATGGTGCTGCCCACCGTTATCGCGGTGGTGACGCCCATCGTCGTGGGTATGGTGCTGGGCTATAAGGGCGTTGTGGGCCTGCTGGCCGGCGCCACCGTCACCGGTTTCCTGATGGCCATTTACATGGCCAACGCTGGCGGCGCATGGGACAACGCCAAGAAGTACATCGAGGCGGGCAACTTCGGCGGCAAGGGCAGCGAGTGCCACAAGGCCGGCGTTGTGGGCGACACCGTGGGCGATCCGTTCAAGGATACCTCCGGCCCCGCCATCAACATCCTCATCAAGCTGCTGAGCATGGTATCCATCGTGTTCGCCGGCCTGATCGTCAACTACTCCATTCTGTAAGTGCTCCCCCCAAATGATAGAGAACGGCAGAACTCCCGGCCTATGGCCGGGAGTTCTGCCGTTCTTGCGCCTGCTCCAAAAGAAAAAGACGCCCGGACTTTGTCCGGACGCCTTTTCATCAGCAAAGCGTTTCCACGTTGGCGTTGAACAGAGCCTCGTTGACATCAGGCAGCGTCAGGCCGTGGCTCAGTCCGTAGATCAGGATGGCGTCCCGCCGGTCCAGCGGGTACAGCGGTGCGTGGTGGGCGTGCTGCAAAAGCCGCTGCGCCTCCTCTACATCCGTGCCCAGCCCGAAGCACAGGCACAGCAGCCGGTTGCGGGAGGGAGAGCGCCGCCCGGAAAAAACCTGATGCAGATAGACCTCGCTGATGCCGGAGTTTTTGGCCAGCATGGCCTTTGAGATATCCCGTGCATCGAACAGGCACTGCAGGGCGTCTGTCAGGCTGTCCTCCCGGAAGCTGACATCATTTTCCGAGAGAACGCGGTTCAGGTCATTGGAATCCATCAGCTCCTGCATGAGCTGGCCGGTGTTTTTACGATCCATGATATATGCCGTCCTCATTTCTGTTTTCCCTCCTATTGTAGACAAAAACTTCCATAAAAACAATATGCGGGCTGCATAGTACAGCACTTTTTCTTGTGTTTTCTGCGGAACCGCCTTTACAGGCTGTCGAAAACTGGCTATACTGGGAGGGCGAAATAAGAGGGGAGGGGTGTCTGTGTACCAGGAGCTGCTGCGGGCCGTGGAGCTCTATTTTGACGAGGTCAGAGTGCTCAAGCGCGGTGCCCGCGGCACGGTAACGCTGCTGCGCCATCGGAGCACGGGGAAACGCTATGTGTTCCGCCAGTTTGACGGCAGCGCGGATGTGTACCGCCGTCTGCTGACGGTGTCCTGCCCCTATCTGCCCCGGGTGGAGGAAGTGGCGGAGGCGGACGGCCGCGTAGCCGTGCTGGAGGAGTATGTGCAGGGCGATACGCTGCTGTACCTGCTGGAGGGCGGCCTGCTGGACTGGGAGGAGGCCCGGAAGGTGACGGCGGACATCTGCGGTGCCCTGTGGGTGCTGCACAGTATGGGCGCGGTACACCGGGACGTGAAGGACAGCAACGTGATCCTGCGGGGCAGCGATGCGGTGCTCATCGACTTTGACGCCTCCCGCATCGTGAAGCCGGAGTGTCCCGCCGACACGGTGATCCTGGGCACCACCGGCTATGCCGCACCGGAACAGTTCGGCCTGTCACAGACCGATGGGCGTGCGGATATCTACTCCCTGGGCGTACTGCTGAACGTGATGCTGACGGGCCAGCACCCCTCCCGCCGCCTGGCGGAGGGACACGCGGGCCGGATCATCCGGCGCTGTACCATGATGAACCCCGACCAGCGGTTCCGCGATGTGCTGGAGCTGCGGGATGCTTTGTGAGGGTATTGTGAGTAAGAAGAAATATTGTATCCAATGCGGCGCGGAGCTGCCGCTGGAGGCGTCGTTCTGCCCGCGCTGCACCGCCAGCCAGATGACGCGCCGGATGATGGAGCCGCCCCGTGCCGGACGGAAAAAGCGCCGCACCGCGTGGCTGTGCGGTGCGGCAGGGCTTGTGCTGGTGTCCGCACTGGCCATTGCGCTGCTGTCCGGCCCGGTACAGGAGGAGCGGCCTGCCCAGACCGGGGACAGCGAGCCCTCCGGGCTGGCGGGCACCTTCAGGGAGGACACCTGCCAGACATATTATGAGGGCGCGGACGGGCGGCTCTACCATGTGTTTGTCTGCTTCAGTCCCCAGCCCAGCGGCGGCGCATCGCCGGCCAGCCATCGCGCGGAGCTGCTGCCGGCGGACGAACCAGGCACCAGTCCGCTGTGTCTGTTTGTGGAGGACGCGGAGGACCGGTCAAAGGACGTGCGGGCCGATTTTCGGGAACTGCTGCGCTACCACAGGGTGGAGGCCGCAGCCGCCGAGGGCAGCGACACCTGCACGATCTACGAGGAGTCGGATTCCTACAACGACGCCGGCGCGCTGCTGGCCCACGAGCACACGGTGACAAGCACCTGCACCTATAACGACATCATCTGGACGCTGTACATGAAAAACGGCGATGAGATCACCCTCCGGCAGGTCATCGAATGCAGCGAAAAGCCGCAGAAGACCATCAGCTGGGAGGATACGCCCCTGAACACCGCGGCGGAGCTGCAGGCGGTGCTGGACGGCGAAGCGGAGCGGCTGGGCGACGAGACGGATCTGACGATCCTGCTGCCCAATGTCACCTACACCGAGCCGTTGACCATCCGGCGCCCTGTGACGCTGCAGGCACACTATGACGGCACGGAGTTCAGCGCGCCCATCACGGTGATGCATATGCCCAGCAGCGAGGTGACGGACATCCATGTTGTGCTGAAGGGACTATGCATCCGGAACCCCGGTGAGAGGACGGGTACGGGCGTCACGGCCATGGCGCCCGTCTATCTGAATGAATGCTGGATCTCCGGCTGGGAGCAGGGCGCGGTGGCGGCGGACGGCGGCTGGATCTGGGTACAGCGCAGCGACTTTACCCGCAACGGCACGGCGCTGTGCATCGACACCACGCAGAGCTCCTCCTGGGGCGGCAACCTGATCGGCGGCAATTTCGTCCGCAACGGCACGGCCATCGAGGCGCTGCGCCTGCCGGGCGTGTGGATGACCCTGTTTGTGGACGACAGCACCTTCAACGGAAACGATACGGTGCTGTCCGGCCCCGCTGCGGCCCAGATCGACCTGCGGGACACCTGCTTTGTATCGTAAAAAAGAAATGACACGCTCCCGCGTGTCATTTCTTTTTTCTGCAAAGACGCTTTTACTGGGCGGCGCGGACGGTGCTCACCATCTCGTCCACATAGCCCTTCATTTCGGCGCACTTGGCGTCGTCGGCAGCCGCCTCGTCCATAACGATATAGGCCACGATAAAGGGCACACCGTCATGGCTGAAGCCGTAGCCGTAAACGGGGCAGTTCAGCTCGGTGCCGTAGTCGTCGGCGGGCTGGACATCCTCAAAGAGCATGGCGGGGCTGCCGTCCGTCAGCATGACCTCGGTGTACGCGGGTGTGAAGGCTGCGTACTTGGCACGGTAGTTCTGCATCAGGATGCCATTAAAGGTGTCGTTGTACAGCGCGGAAAAGACCTCCTCCAAAGAGCCTTCCTCCGTGCCGTAGCCGCAGGCCGCCACGATGGCGTAGCTGTTGCTGCCGTTTTCGGTCAGGGCAAAGCCGCAGCCGTAGCTCTCGGCGTGCCAGTCGGGGGTGGCGATGATGTAGTGCGGGTCGGTGGCCGCGATCTCAAAGGTGCCGGGCAGGCTGGTGGTCACGACGGCGCCGCTGCTGTTTCCGGTGCCGCCGGCCTCGTCAGAGTTGCCGGAGTCGGGGGTGGATACGGGGGTATCACTATCGGAGGTGCCGGGGGCGGCGGTATTGCCGCAGCCGCACAGCGCCGCCGTCAGCGTCAGTACGGCCAGGATCAGGGGCAGAAGCTTTTTCATCAGGGATCTCTCCTACCATTCGTTTTTGCGCAGAACGCAGCCTGCGCTTTTCCTACTATACATGACCCACTGTGCGATTGCAAGTGAAAATCCGCTCAGTATTTCACCTGACTGCTATTTTTTCAGCAGCTCCCGCCGGGCACGCCAGTCGGGGAGGTATTTTTCCACCTCCGCGTAAAATGCCGGGGAGTGGTCGTGGTGCCGGATGTGAGCCAGCTCATGCACCATCACATACTCGATGGCCTCCGCCGGATAGTCCATGAGGTACAGGGAGAAGCTGAGACGGTTTTTCCCGGAGCAGCTGCCGAACCGGGTGCGGGCGGCAGTGATGGTGATGCCGGCGGGCTGTACGCCCATGCGGGCCGCCCAACAGGCCACGCGCCCCGGCAGCACGGCTCTGGCCTGCTGCCGCCATGCTTCGATCTGCTGCGGCGTCGGAGCGGGGTGGGAGGCCAGATACGCCTGCCGCCGGGCCATGTGCTTGTCCAGCCACGCCCGGTGGGCCTCCACGAACCGGGCAATGTCCGCGTCTGACGCCCGATAGGGCGCCCGCACCAGCGCCGTGCCCTCTCTGGTCACTTCCAGCGCCATGGTGCGGCGGCGGGAGCGGAGCACTGCGTAGTCCGTCATTGCGCATCCTCCACCGGGCGGAACCGGGGGCCGCGATAGCCGTCCCGCTCCACCTGCTCCGTCCACATGGCGGCAGGCCGCACCCACAGGCCGCCGTCGCCGTACAGGGCGCGGTACACCACCATTTCCTCCAGCGTTTCGGAGTGGCGGGCCACGCCGATGACCTCGTATTCGTTTCCCTTGAAGTGGCGGTAACGCCCGGGCTTTACAGTTGACATCATAGCTGCCTCCGTGGGTATGACTTGCATTGTGCTCCCTGACATTATATACTAAGGAGCAGCAGAAGTAAACGGGGAGGGATATTCCATGAGAAGCATATGCCTGCGGCTGCGGCGGGGCGATGACCTGCTGCTGTCCATCCGGCAGCTGGCGCAGCGGGAGGGCCTGCGGTGTGCCGTGGTGTTGTCCGGCGTGGGCTGTGTCACGGAGGCGCGGGTACGGGACGCCTCCGGCGTCACCGTGCGGCACATTGCCGAGCCATGTGAGATCGTATCCCTCAACGGTACGGTCAGCACCGTCCGGTGCCACCTGCACATCGCCCTGTCCCGGGAGGACCTGACTACGCTGGGCGGCCACCTCATGGAGGGGACGGTCATCAACACCACCTGCGAGCTGGTGCTGCTGGAGCTGGACGGCTGGCGCTGCGGCGTGGAGCAGGACGCGGAGACAGGCTACGACGAGATCGTATTTCAGGAGGCGCTATGAAAAATACCACACTTTGTTATATCGAAAACCCGCAGGGTGAGTATCTGATGCTCCACCGGGTCAAAAAGGAGAACGACCTGAACCACGACAAGTGGATCGGCGTGGGCGGCAAGTGCGAGGAGGGCGAAAGCCCCGAGGAGTGCATCTGCCGGGAGACGCTGGAGGAGACGGGCCTGACCCTGACGGACTACCGCTACCAGGGCGTCATCACCTTTGTGTCCGACGAGTGGGAGGGGGAGTACATGCACCTGTTCACCGCCACCGGCTGGACTGGCACCATTCACGAGTGCAATGAGGGCGTGCTGGAGTGGCTCCACAAGGACGCACTGGCGGCGCTGCCCCAATGGGCGGGGGATAAGATCTTCCTGGACCTGATCCGCCGGCCGGATACACCGTTTTTCTCCCTGAAGCTGCAATACCGGGGCGAGACGCTGGTCTATGCCGCGCTGGACGGGAAGGAGCTGGCGGTATGATCCTTATCAGCGCGTGTCTTTTGGGCTGCGCCTGCCGCTACGATGGCCGGAGCAAGCCCCATCCGCTGGCACAGGAGCTGGCCCGGCGCGGGCTGGCGGTGCCGGTCTGCCCTGAGCAGCTGGGCGGACTGCCCACGCCCCGGGCACCCTCCGAGCAGCGGGAGGGCCGTGTGGTCAGCGCCAGGGGCGCGGATGTGACGGCTCAGTACCAGCGGGGCGCGGAGGCGGCGCTGCACCTGGCGGCGCTGTACGGCTATACCACCGCCGTCCTGAAGGAACGCAGCCCCTCCTGCGGCAGCGGGCGGATCTACGACGGCACATTCAGCGGTACGCTGACGGAGGGCTGGGGCACGGCGGCGGCACTGCTGCGGGCCAACGGCATCCGGGTGCTGGGCGAGAGCAATCTGGAACGGCTCCTCCGGGGGCTGGACGGCGCGCAATAGGAACGATTTTCCGCAAGAGACGCACCGCTGGTGCGTCTCTTGTGATTTTCACAAGAAAAGCTGCATTTTCTATGTGCGTTTCGGCAAAAATACGAAAATCCATTGACATTCCCATGGAAAGTTGGTAGGATAGCACCGTAGAAAAAGCGGTAACGTTTCCGGTAATGTTTCCGAAATCACCGTTTTTCCGCATTACGCGACAGGAAGGAACACCGGCATGACGATCAAGGACATCGCAAAACAGTGCAGCGTCAGTGTCAGCACCGTATCCCGCGTGCTGAATGACCGTCCGGACGTCAGCGACGATGTGCGCCGGAAGGTGCGGGCCGCCATCAAAGACAGCAACTACATCCCCAACAACAGCGCCCGTGACCTGGTGCGTACCAAGTCCGAGTCCATCGGCCTTGTGGTGCGCGGCGTGTCCAACCCGTTCTACACCGACATTATCCAGGCCATTGAGAACACCGTTACCGATGCGGGTTTTTCTCTGGTGATGCAGCAGATCCCCTCCTGCGCCGACGAGGTGCAGCGGGCCGCCGTCATGGAGCGGGAAAAGCGCCTGCGGGGCATCATTTTTTTGGGCGGACGCTTTGACTACACCCCGGACGATCTGGCCATGCTGAATGTGCCCTTTGTCTGCTGTTCCTACTCCAACCAGTACGGGACTCTGCGGGCCGGCGAGTATTCCGCCGTGTCCATCGCCGATGAGGAGACGGCGCGGCAGGCTGTGGATCACCTGTATGACCACGGGCACCGGCGCATCGCGGCACTGATCAGCCGGGAGGATGACCAGTCCATCAGCCAGCTCCGCTATCAGGGCTACCGCAAGGCGCTGGAGAGCCACGGCATCCCGCTGGACGAGGATCTGGTCATGTGCACCGGCACGTTCGACATCCGGGATGCCTACGAGGCCGTCAGCGAAAGACTGCGGCAGGGCGCGGAGTTCACGGCGCTGTTCGCCATCGCGGACTCCATGGCCATCGGCGCCATGCGGGCGCTGCGGGACGCGGGACGCCGGGTACCGGAGGACTGCTCCGTCATCGCCATCGACGGGCTGGAGCTGTCGGCCTACATCGAACCGCCGCTGACCACCCTGTGCCAGCCTATGGAGGAGATGGGTCGGCGCAGCGCACAGATCCTGCTGGGCATGCTGCGGGGCCACGGCGCTCATTGCTGTGAGGTGCTGCCCACCCAGCTGCGGGAAGGCGGCTCCGTGGTGCGTATCTGATCTGGTTTTTACGCCGGGAACGGCGTGAAAATAAATTTGTTAAAGGAGTAATCTCAAATGAAGAAGTTTCTTGCAATGCTTCTGGCTCTCGTGATGGCTCTGTCTCTGGTAGCCTGCGGCGAGCAGAAGCAGCCCGATGCTACCCCCGATGAGGGCGGCGACACTGCTGCTACCGGCAGCGTGTATTACCTGAACTTTAAGCCCGAATCCGACACCGCATGGCAGACTCTGGCCGCCGCTTACACCGCGGAGACCGGTGTGCCCGTCAAGGTCGTCACCGCCGCTTCCGGCCAGTACGACACCACGCTGACCGCCGAGCTGGATAAGGACGCTGCTCCCACCATGTTCCAGGTGGGCAATGTGGGCGCCGTCAACAGCTATGGCGAGTTCTGCTACAATCTGGAAGGCACCGATGTGTGGAACCAGATGACCACTCATGACTTTGACCTGAAGGACAGCGAAGGCGCTACCGTTTCCATCGGTTACTGCTACGAGGCCTTTGGCATCATCGTCAACAAGGCTCTGCTGGAGCAGGCTGGCCACTCCCTGGACGAGATCACCAACTTCGAGTCCCTGAAGGCCGTTGCCGATGACATCCACGCCCGCGCTTCCGAGCTGGGCTTCGATGCCTTCACCTCCGCCGGTCTGGACGGTTCCTCCTCCTGGCGTTTCTCCGGCCACCTGGCCAACATGCCCCTGTACTACGAGTTCCGCGATGACGGTGTCACCGCTCAGCCCGCCACCATCAAGGGCACTTACCTGGATAACTACAAGAACATCTGGGATCTGTACATCACTGACTCCGCCACCACCGGCGCTGCCCTGCTGACCGCTACCGGCGATCAGGCTGAGGCTGAGTTCGGCGAGGGCAAGGCTGTGTTCTATCAGAACGGTACCTGGGAGTACAGCAACCTGGTCACCGACCCCACCAAGTTCCAGATGAACGCTGACGACCTGGCCATGATCCCCATCTACTGCGGTGTGGACGGCGAGGAGCAGGCCGGCCTGTGCTGCGGCACCGAGAACTGCTGGGCTGTCAACAAGAACGCCTCCGAGGAGGACATCAAGGCCACTCTGGACTTCCTGAACTGGGTCGTTACCTCCGAGGAAGGCACTGCCATGATGGCTGAGCAGTTCGGCGCCTGCCCGTTCCAGGCCTCCAAGGCTCCCTCCAATCCGTTCAGCGCTCTGGCCAACGAGTATGTTGCCAATGGCTGCTATCCTGTCACCTGGGCCTTCAACTACACCCCCGCTGTCAATGACTGGCGTGCCGCTGTGGTCGACGCTCTGGGCAAGTATACCGCCGACGGCGGCAGCTGGGACGATGTGAAGACCGCCTTCGTGGAAGGCTGGGCTACCCAGTACAACAACGACATCGCCAACGGCTAAGCTACGGTTTCAACCACATACGCACAGGGGGCGGGCTTTTCGCCCGCCCCCTCTTTCTTACTCTGTGACGGTGGGCGCTGTCCTTCGAACGCACTTCGGAGGAGAGCTTTCGCTGTGACAAAACTACGGAGAACAGGAGTGGTCTAATGAAACGATTTCAAGCGAAACGGGACGCGGCTGCGCTGAACAGCCGACTGGTCCGACGGCCAATTCAGCGCATGGTGTGGCTGTTTCTGCTGCCCACCTTTGCCGCCTTCTGCATCGGGTTCATCTACCCGTTCCTGAAGGGCGCGTTCCTGTCCTTCTGCAAATTCAAGCTGACCAGCAAGTGGACATGGGTAGGCTTTGACAACTATCTGAAGGCCTTTGCCGACAGCAGCTTCCGCCATGCCTTCTTGTTCACGGCGCTGTTTGCCTTTGTGTCGGTGCTGTTCATCAACGCGCTGGCCTTCGCGGTGGCCTATGCGCTGACGCGGGGCATCAAGGGCTCCAATCTGTTCCGGACGGTGTTCTTCATGCCGAACCTGATCGGCGGCATCGTGCTGGGCTACATCTGGTCCATGATCTTCGACGGCTTTCTGGTCGCTTACGGCCAGTCCGTGGTACTGAACAGCCACTTCGGTTTCTGGGGGTTGATCATCCTGCTGTGCTGGCAGCAAGTGGGCTATATGATGATCATCTACATCGCCGGATTGCAGTCCGTGCCGGAGGATATGCTGGAGGCGGCCCGCATCGACGGCGCCAACCGCTGGCAGACCCTGTGGCGGGTCACCATCCCCAACGTGATGCCCTCTATCACCATCTGCATGTTCCTGAGCCTGACCAACGGCTTCAAGCTGTTTGACCAGAACCTGGCCCTGACCGCCGGGCGTCCCTTCCAGCAGCTGGGCAACGGAGAGACCATCAAAACAACGGAAATGCTGGCCCTGAACATCGTCAACGCCTTCGGCACCAACGGCGGCGGCAACCGCGGCGCGGGTCAGGCCAAGGCCGTGATCTTCTTCATCGTGGTGGCGGCCATCAGCATCATCCAGCTTCAGGCCAGCCGCCGCAAGGAGGTGCAGCAATGATCAAAACCGAAGCTCTGCGCCGCAGAGAGCGCCGTCAGGCGCTGCTGACGGTGGTGTTCACCATCATCTCCGTGATCTATCTGATGCCGGTGCTCCTGGTGCTCATCAACTCCCTGAAGGCCAACGCCTTTGTCAACACCGAGACCTTCAAGCTGCCCACGGCGGAATCCTTTGTGGGGCTGAAGAACTATGTCAAGGGCATGACCTTCGGCAACTTCGCCTTCTATAAGGTGGTATTCTACAGCTTCTTCATCACCATTACCTCCACGGCGCTGATCCTGCTGTGCACGTCCATGGCGGCGTGGTACATCTCCCGGGTGGGGAGCCTGGTCAGCAAGATCGTGTACTACCTGTGCGTATTCTCCATGGTAGTGCCCTTCCAGATGGTC
>URST01000031.1 GCA_900550585.1 uncultured Eubacteriales bacterium | reverse complement strand
TGTATAAGAGACAGGCACTGCAACCAGAAGTGCCTGCACTGCTATGCCGCCGGGCAGACCCTGGGCCAGCGGCCGGAGCTGACCACGGACCAGTGGAAGGCCCTTCTGGAGAAGCTCCGCCGGGCCAATATCCCCCAGGTGACCTTCACCGGCGGAGAGCCCACCCTGCGGCAGGACCTGGTGGAGCTGGCGGAGGCGGCCCAGTGGTTCGTCACCCGGCTGAACACCAACGGCCGCCTGCTGACGCCGGAGCTGTGCCGGGGCCTGTTCGAGGCCAGCCTGGACAGCGTCCAGGTGACTCTGTACGCTGCCGACGCCGCCGTTCACAACGCCCTGGTGGGGGCGGAGGGCTTCGATGACACGGTGCAGGGCATCCGCAATGCCGCGGCGGCGGGGCTCATCGTGTCGGTGAATACCCCCCTTTGCAGCCTGAACCGGGATTACAGCGCCACGCTGCGGCTTGTACATAGTCTGGGCGTCCGGTATGCCACCTGCTCCGGCCTGATCCCCACCGGCGGCGCCGCCGGAGACGAGAGCCGGGCCACCCGGCTGGGGCAGGAGGAGCTGGCCGGCATCCTCCGCCAGGCCGCGGACACCGCCCGCGGCCTGGGCATGGAGCTGGACTTCACCAGCCCCGGCTGGCTGCCGGAGGAGACGCTGCGCTCCATGGGCCTGGCCCTGATCCCCAGCTGCGGGGCGTGCCTGTCCAACATGGCCGTGGCTCCGGACGGCACGGTGCTGCCCTGCCAGAGCTGGCTGGAGGGGCCGGGCCTGGGGAACCTGTGCGCCGACGACTGGGCCGCCATCTGGGACGGCCCCCAGTGCCGCCGCATCCGGGCGGAAAGCGCCAAAATGGAGCATATCTGCCAATTGCAGCAGGAAGGGGGATGCTGACCATGCGGAAAATTCTATGCCGGGCGCTGCTGTGCCTCTGCCTGGTGCTGGCCCTGGCGCCGGTGCCTGCGGCCTATGCCCAGGACCTGGACCGCATCGAGTCCTATGATGTGGACGTGACCCCCGACACCCAGGACGGCAGCCTGCGCATCCAGGTGACCCTGGAGTGGACGGTGCTGGCGGAGGGGCCCGTCAGCTGGGTGAAGATCGGCGTGCCCAACGGCAGCATCCGGGAGGAGACGGCCCTGACGGACAACATTGACCGCCTGAGCTTCGACAACAGCTATATGTATGTCTACTTCGACCGGGACTACAACGACGGCGAGACCTTCCGGTTTTCCTACAGCTGGGTCCAGGAGTACATGTATGCCCTGGAGAGCGATACCGTGTCCTATGACTATACCCCCGGGTGGTTCGACGAGGCCCGGGTGGGGCAGATGACCCTGACCTGGCACGACCCGGCAGGGGTGGACGGCGCAGGCTCCGACGGACAGACCGGCGGAGACCATGTGCTGGCGCAGACCGACCTGGCCCACGGCCAGCAGATGAACTTCACCGTCCACTATGACGGCTGGCCCACTCAGCTGGCCCAGGACGGCAGCCGGGACAGCCTGCCCACGGATGACGATCCCTCTGTCAATCCCGGCTACGACCCGGGCTATGACCCGGATTACGACGGGGACAGCGGCTTCGGCATCGCCCAGGTCATCATCCTGCTGGTGGTCCTGATCATCATTATCCGGATCCTATCGGCGTCGGACGGCTATCAGGGCGGCTTCGGCACCCACTATGTGTTCGTCAACGGCCTGTGGTTCCCGGCGGGACCCGACGGGCGGCCCCGGCCCGGCGCCCACGGCACCCGGGAGAAGCCCAGGCCTCCCCGGGGAGGCGGCGGGTTCGGCGGCGGGGGACACTGCGCCTGCGCCAGCAGCTGCGCCTGTGCCTGCGCCTGCGCCTGTGCCGGCGGCGGCCGTGCGGGCTGCTCCGCCAAAAACCTGTACGGCGCGGTGCGCCTGGACGCACCGCTCTCGGAAAAGCTGGACGACCCGGACAAGACCGCCTGACGCGGTATTGCCCGCAAACAGAGACGGCAGGACCGGCCCTGCGCATGACGGCATGCGCATCCGGCTCCGCCGTCTCTCTTTTTCACAAAAAAGGAGCCGCCCTGCAAGCAGAGCGGCCCAAGCGGGTGGGATATTGGAAAGCTTCCTCTATTATAGTAACGCAAGCCCGTCCCCGTGTAAATAGGAGGTTTTGCCGCATTTCCGCGACTTTTGGGGAGGGCTGTCGAATGTGTCCGAATTGCAAACGATTTGTGAAGTTTTCACAAATTCTCTCAAAACCGCTTTTCAAACGTACTGCGATTTGCTATAATACGGGCAAGGATAAAGGGAAACGGCTCCCCGACCCTGCCCTGTGTTTACCGCACTGACGAAAGGAGCAAGTACTATGAAGTTCACATTCGCCTGCAAGAAGATCTCCCTCAACGACTCCATCAAGGAATACGCGGAAAAGAAGATCAGCAAGCTGGACAAGTATTTTCCGGAGGAGGCAGACGCCTTTGTGACCTTTGCCGTGGAGAAGAAGAACCGCTGCGTGGTAGAGCTGACCATCCGCAGCACCAACGGCACGTTGTTCCGCGCCCAGACGGAGGACCCCGACGGCGACATGCGCGGCGCCATTGACGAGGCTGTCAGCTTCATCGACCGCCGCATCCGCAAGAACAAGACGCGGCTGGCCAAGAACCTGCGGCCCGACGCGCTGGTCTCCTCCGTTCCCGCAGAGTTCGACGTGGTGGAGGACAACGACTTCGACATCATCCGCACCAAGCGCTTTGCCGTCAAGCCCATGACCACAGACGAGGCCATCCTGCAGATGAACCTGCTGGACCACTCGTTCTATGTGTTCCGCCGCATTGACGACAACGTCATCTGCGTGGTGTACCACCGCCACAACGGCGGCTACGGCCTCATCGAGGCGGTGGAGTGATAGATCGCATTTCCGGGGGCGGCGCAGCCGCCCCTTTTTTCTTGCAAAAATCCCGTCCATCCGCCATAATAGGGGAAACGAAAGGAGGCATCCCCGTGAACCTGCTCCACCTCTGGTACCGCACCTACCAATGCGTTTTCGGTCTGGGCGCCCGTCTGCTGCCTTGGCGCAGACCGGAGACAGTCACCGGCCCCGGAAGCCTCAGCCGCATCCCGTCCCTCCTGACGAAGTACGGCGCCCGCCGCCCGCTGGTGGCGGCCAGCCGCCGCCAGTGCGCCGACCCCGCCTTTCAGCAGATGCTCTCCCGGCTGGAGGGCTATGCCCTGTTCTCCGACATACAGCCCAACCCGCCGGTATCCACCGTGGAAGCCGCCGCCGCGCTGTACCGCCGGGAGGGCTGCGACAGTCTGGTGGCTGTGGGCGGCGGCAGCCCCATGGACACGGCCAAGGTCGCGGCGGCGCTGCTGGCCCGGCCCGGCAGGACGCTGTCCCAGCTGGCCGGCCTTCTGAAGGTGCGCCGCCCCATTCCGCCCTTTATCGCCGTGCCCACCACCGCCGGCACCGGCTCGGAGACCACCATCGCCGCCGTTGTCACCGGCGCGGATCGCCACAAGTACGCCGTCAGCGACCTGTGCCTGATTCCCCGCTGCGCCGTGCTGGACCCGCTGCTCACCGTGTCCCTGCCGCCCCGCACCACCGCTGAGACGGGCATGGACGCCCTGACCCACGCGGTGGAGGCGTACCTCAGCCGCTTTTACCCCACTCGCGAGACGAACCGCCTGGCGGAGGAGGCCGTTGTCACCATCTTCCGCACGCTGGAGCACGCCTGCACTCACGGCGGCGACGTGGACGCCCGGCAGGCGCTGCTTACCGCCTCCTATCAGGCCGGCGCCGCCTTCACCCGCGCCAGCGTGGGCAACGTCCACGCCATCGCCCACACGCTGGGCGGTTTGTACGGCGTGGGCCACGGCCTTGCCAACGCGGTGCTGCTGCCCGTCGTCCTCCGGGACTACGGCCCGGCGGCCCATCGGAAGCTGGCCCGGCTGGCGGAGCTGGTGGGCCTCCCCGGCGGTACCGACGCGGAGAAGGCCGCCGCCTTTATCGACGCCATTCTGGCCATGAACGCCCGGCTGGGCATCCCCACCGGCTTTTCCTGCATTCGGGAGGAGGATCTGCCCCAGATGGCGGCCTGGGCGGCGAAGGAGGCCAACCCCACCTACCCTGTGCCGGTGATCTACGACCGTGACCGCTTCATCCGGGTCATCCGGCAGGTCATGCAGTGACCGTCAACCCATACAGAAGGAGCCGGACGCCTTGGGCGTCCGGCTCCTTCTGTACCATCGGTTAACAAGGGCAAACACGCCTGCCAGCGCGTCTTTCCGGCGCTTTTTGTCCTTTTCGCCTTGGTGGGCGTCAGCCCACCCGCGTCTCAAAAACCAAAAAGCACTCGAATATCCATCGCTGGCAGGTGCGGGCAGTTTTGCCGGAGCAGAAATGTGTCCAGACAAGGAAAGGCCCGCAGAGAATACTGCCGTATTGTCAAGGGACTTGACGCAGTATGGGCGCATTTCTGCCCGTCAAAACCGCGTCTGCTCTTGTCAACCGATGGTATGGTAAAGAGAGAAAAGGGAAGGCCGGCGTTACAGCAGCGTGCACAGCAGATTCAGCTCTGCCACGAACCACACCGGGAACAGGATGGCGCACACGCGGGCCACCGGGGTGATGTTCCCCGTCAGCAGACACGCCATCGTATAGACGATAATGGCGGTGACCACCACAGCGGCGATGGCCAGCAGGGAAATAGCGGAAGATTTGGTTTTTGTCATAGGGAACAACTCCTTTCTTGTTTGTGGCCCTATCATAGCACCAAAACTTATGCTTGTAAAATTGATTATTAACGTGTATAATATAGAGGAAACCTATAATTGGAGGACGCAAATGACCACACTGGATATTGAAACTTTCTTCGCTGTGCTGGACCACGGCACCATGACGGCAGCGGCAGAAGCGCTGTTCATTACCCAGCCCACTCTGACGGCCCGCCTCCAGGCGCTGGAGGCGGAGGTCGGCACGCCCCTGTTCCAGCGGGGCAAAGGCCAGCGCCACATCACCCTGACGGAAGCGGGGCAGCGGTTCCTGCCTCTGGCCCGCCGTTGGCAGAACCTGCTGACGGAGACGCAGACATTTTCCTCCGCCGGCCGCCGGGAATTTCTCCACGTCATCGCGGCCTACACCGCCAACCAGTACATCCTGCCCCCGGTATACCAGCGCTTTCTGGAGCGTGAGCTGCCGGTGTCCCTGTGGGTGGAGACCATGCGCACCTACGAGGCGGTGACGGCGGTGGCACGGGGCGACGCGGACATGGCCATCGTGGACGGCGGCCTGCACTACGACCTGCAGATCGAGGCCCGCCCCCTGTTCCGCGAGTCCTTCTTTCTGGTGGTGCCGCTGGATCTGGACCTGCCGGACGAGGTACACCCCTCCATGCTCCATGTGGAGGACGAGATACTGGTCTCCGGCCAGCCGGAGATCCTCCAGTGGCACGACTGCTGGTTCGGCATGGATGCCCGCCCCCTGCTGTACACCGACATCCCACAGCTGGCGGAGACGCTGCCCTCCTGCGGGCGGCGCTGGGTCATCTGTCCCGCCGCGGCGGCGGCCCACTCCGTCCGCCAGTTCGGCACCATCCGTGCCCTCCGCCTGAAGGAGGCGCCCGCCGACCGCACGTTCTATCTGGTGACGCCCAAGGGCCGCGCTCTCTCCGATGCGTCGGAGCAGCTGCTGGCCGACCTTCAGGCCCACCTCCGCACCGTGGACGGCATCCACTTATTTGAATAAGAAAAACAGGGTCTGCGCACATCATGCGCAGACCCTGTGTTTTGTTGGCTGCTTCACTCAAACAGACCCACCTGCTCCGGCAGGTCGCCCCGCCCGATGGCCTGCAGCTGCTGGGCGTTCTCGGCGGTGAGGGCGTCGCTGATGGCCATTTTCCGGATGATGTTCTTCACGGTGCTGTCCAGCCCGGTGCCCTCCCGATAGTCGGCGGGGAAGATGAAGTCCACCCGCCCCTTGCTCAGCAGGTCCTCCACACCGGCCCGGTTGCTGGCCTGGTACACGGCGATGGCCTGCCCGCCGTAGGCCCGCATCATCTTCATGCACGGCACGTCGGAAAGTCCGTCCCCCACATAGATCATGTTGGTAAAGGGGATGCGTTTGCTGTCGTCGGGCATGGAGTCGTTCAGCGTCTTGTCGTCGGACACATCCAGCACGCCCTTGTTGATGCGGTAGACGAACTGGGTCTTGTTGGTGAAGTTCACGTCCAGCTTGGGCCATGTGGCCAGCCCCTCGCTGTTGTAGAAGAACTCGCAGGCGTAGATCTCCCGGAACTCGTGGGCGATGCCGCTGCCCTCGATGATCTCCCGCAGACCGGAGGAGATGACGTAGTGCTCGACGGTGACGCCCTGCGTCTCGCCGAAGGCGTTGATGCGCCGGAACCACTCCCGCACGCCGGGGAACAGCTCCATGCTGTGGCCGCAGCGCACCAGAAACTCCCGGTCCAGCCGCTTTCCCTGGGCGCGGCACTCCTCGATCATGGTGTACATGTAGGCCAGCAGGCCGTCCATCCGGTTGTCCCGGCCGAAGGTGTTGGCCTTGTACCAGAACTCCGCCGGCGTGTACCCCAGCGCCGGGATAAAGGCGTAGTCCTCCATGTCGGTGGTGCACAGCGTCTTGTCGAAATCGTACAGCAGCGCGATAATGGGTCTGTCCGTCATCCGCTCTCCTCCTTGTCATGTCCCTGCCGCCGTCTGCGCTTTCGCGGCCCGGCGGCGGTATCTCCTGAAAAAAGGCGGCCTTCGGCCGCCTTTTCGGTTGTCCTGTGTTATTCCTTGCCCTTGTAGTTCCGCCCGAACTTCAGCTCGCCCAGATCGAAGGAAAACTCGTTGGGCACGGCGCTGCCGTTCACCGGCGGGAACTTGATGGTAGGCTCGTCGGCGGCAGCCGGCGTCTCCGGCTTCGCCTCCTCCTGAGCCGGGGCATCGAACTGGGTCAGGATGTCCTGCTCGATGGTCTCCACGGCCTCGTCGGGCTGGGCGGCCTCCGCCGCCGGCGCCGCGGGCACCAGCTCCAGCTCCGGCAGCGTCTGCAAAAACGCGGACTGCGCCTGGCACAGCTCGTCGGAGCGGCGGATGAAGTCCGCCAGCTTCTCCTGCGCCATCACCAGCTTCTGCTGGGCGGCCTTCTTCTCATCGTCCAGCCGGCGCACCTCGGCCTCGGCCTCGGCCTTGGCGTCCGCCAGCAGCTGGTCCTTCTCGGCCTGGGCCTCCTGCACCAGCTTGGCGGCCATCTTCTGGGCCGTCAGCAGCGTCTGGCGCATGGCATCCTCGGTGGAACGGTACTCCTCCACCTTCTCCGCCAGCACCTTCAGCTTGGCCTTCAGCGTCACGTTCTCCTTGTACAGCGCGGTGTAGTCCTCCGTCAGCGCGTCCAGAAACTCGTCCACGTTGCTCATGCTGTATCCGCCGCTGCCGAACGGCGCCTTGGGGAATACCTTCTCAGAAACTTCCTGTGGTGTAAACATGGATGATCCCTCCGATCCCTTTCTTTGTTTTACAGGTACAGGCCGTTGTTCTCCAGCTCATCAATGAGGTCGCCCATGATATCCACGGAGTACGGCGTGATGATGTAGGTGTTGGCTGCCACCTTCTTGATCTTGCCCTCGCCGGCATAGGCCACGCCGGACAGGAAGTCGATGAGCCGCCGGGCCACGTCCTTGTTGGTGGACTCCAGATTCAGCACCACCGTCCGCTTCTCCTTCAGGTGGTCGGCGATCTCGGAGGCGTTCTCAAAGCGCTCGGGCTTCACCAGCACCACCTTCAGCTGTGTGGTGGCGTGGATGTTCACCACCTTGTTGTGGCGGTCCTCATTGCGCCGCTCCTCGCTGCGGCGGTCCTCCTTGCGGTCCTCAAACGGGGAACGGGACTCCTTGACAGGCTCCTCAAAATCGTCCTCGTAATCGTAATCCTCGTCATCGTAGGGATGAATGATCTTTTTCAGCTCGTCCATGAAGCTCATCGAAAAGTACCTCCCGCGTTATTTTGTATAGTCTCTGGCGCCGAAAATGGCGGTGCCCACGCGGACCATATTGCTGCCCGCGCGGATGGCGTCGGCGAAATCGCCGCTCATGCCCATGGAAAGACAATCTAATTTATTATCATACATTTTTTGATTTATGTCAACATACAGGGCATGTACTTTTTCAAAATACGCCATATTTTCCGCCTGGGCGGCGTCTGCCGGCGGAATGGTCATCAGGCCCCGCAGACGCACATGCGCCAGCTCCCGGGCATAGGCGGCGGCGTCGGCCACCGCCTCCGGCGCGAAGCCGCTCTTGGCCGCCTCGCCGCCGATGTTCACCTCCAGCAGGATATCCTGCACGATGTCCAGCTTCTCCGCCTGCCGTTCGATCTCCTCCAGCAGCTCCCGGGAGCCAACGGAGTGGATGAGCACCGCCTTGCCCACCACCTGCCTGACCTTGTTGCGCTGCAGATGGCCGATAAAGTGCAGCGGCGCGCCGTCGTAGGCGTTTTCCGCCAGCTTGGCCGTCATCTCCTGCACCCGGTTCTCGCCCAGGGCGTCGATGCCCGCCCGGATGGCCTCCTGGCAGGCCGCCGCATCGTTCATCTTGCTGGCGCCCACCAGCGTGATATCCGCGCCGGTGCGCCCCGTCTCCCGGGCCGCCTCGTCGATCTGGCGGCGGATGGCCGCAATGTTTTCCGCAATAGACATGAGAAGCTCCTCCTCGCTTGTATTTCTGTCCGGACGCATGTCCGTTATCGAATCACCTTTCCGTCGTACAGCGCGCCGGCCGAGGCGATGACCTCGTCCCCCGTCCGCAGCGTCCGGGTATCGGAGGCGCCGTCGGCGGGCCGCACCAGCGCGTAGCCCTGCCCCTGATACAGCACCATCACCGGACGGAACGCGGCGGTAACGCCGTCCAGGCAGTACACGCCGGTGACGCCCTCCTCGCTGACCCGCAGGGCGTTGGAGGGCACCCGCAGCCCCTCGTAGGTGCGCAGGATCACATCCGCCGCCTGGTGCCGCAGCAGCGTGGTCTGGGCCAGATACTTCCGGCAAGACAGCGTTACAGCTGCCTGCCCGTTCTCCGCCGCGGACACGGACACCACCTGCATCCGCAGGTTCTGGTCAAACCCCTTGGCAAACCGGAGCGTCACGGTGCCCAGCGCCTTCAGCTGGGCTGCCTGCGCCTCCGGCAGCGACACCACATAGTACCATGTGTCGCCGTAGATCAGCTTGCCCATGTTGCTCTCCGCCCCGGCGGGCTGGAGCCGCGCCAGCTTCCCCGGCGTCACGTCCTCCAGGAATGCCGTGGTCAGCACCGTCTCGTACCCGTCGCACACGGCGGAGTACGTCCCCGCTGCCTTGGCGGTGATGGTGGTCGCGCCGGACAGGGACGCCTTCAGGCTGCTGATCTGCCCCTCCACCGCCTTGATCTCCGTCTCGATCTCCTCCTGGGAGGTGTAGGGGTGGTCCCGCTTCAGCACGGCGGCCTTCAGCTGGGCGATGTCGCTGTCCGCAGCGGTGTAGTCGCCGCCGGTCAGGGCCTGCCGCAGCGTCAGGATGTCGCCGGTGATGGACGTGTCCAGCTTCAGCGCCGCGTCCGGGTCCAGATAGGATGTCAGCGCGAACTGCAGCTGCTGGAGCTGCAGCTCCAGCGTCTCGATCTGGCTGACGGTCTGCAAAGCTCCGTCGTCGGCGTATACCGTGGCCAGCACCTGCCCCACGCCTACGCGCTGCCCCTCCTGCCGCTCCCGGCTGAGGGTGCCGCTCTGCGCGGGCAGCACCTCCTCGTCCCGCAGCAGCCAGCCGTTGAGGGCGATGGTGTCCTCCGCCTGCCCCTCCGTCACCAGCGTGGTGCTCACCGGGTCGGACAGATAGTTGTACAGCTGCACGGCGAAATAGAGCAGCACCGCCGCCAGCACGGCGATGGGCAGTATTTTCATAAGGGGCGATGATCTTTTCATGGTGCTTTCCTTTTATTTCTCGTATGTGCCCGCCGGAGGTCACACGGCGTCCGCCGCCTCGTCCTCCCGCAGCTCCACCGGCCGCAGCGGCGCGATGGTGGAAATGGCGTGCTTGTAGATGACCTGCTGCTTTCCCTCGGAGTCCAGAATGACCACGAAGCAGTCAAAGCCGGTGATGGTGCCCCGCAGCTGGAAGCCGTTGACCAGAAACATGGTCACGGGGATGTTCTGCTTCCGGGCGCGGGTGAGAAAGATCTCCTGAAGGTTGTTTGTCTTTTGCATATCGTCTGCTCCTTTATATCTGTGTGCGGGCGATAGGCCTGTCCTCCGTCCGCCGCTCTCAGCATACGCCGGCGGCGGTGAGAAATTTTGTCGCATTTTGGAGAGCCTGCGGAAAATCAGGCTCTTTTCCCCACAGGATCCAGTGGATATCGGGATTCCGCCGCAGCCATGTCAGCTGCCGCTTGGCGTACTGCCGCGACCGGAGCTTGACCTCCTCCACGGCCTCCACCTCGGTGGCCGTCCCGTCGGCCACTGCCAGAAACTGTTTGAACCCGATGGCCTGCAAGGCCGTGGCGTCCCGGGGCAGGCCGCTGTCCAGCAGCCGCCGCACCTCGTCCAGCAGGCCCTGGGCCACCATGGTGTCCACCCGCCGGTCGATGCGGTCCCGCAGATCCTGCCGGTCCTGAAAGCTCAGCCCGATATACAGCGCGTCGTACCGGTCGGGGAGCTCCCGGCTCTTTCGGTCGTGCTCGCTGATGGTCTCTCCCGTCTCACGGTAGACCTCCAGCGCCCGCAGGATGCGCTTTTCGTCCCGCAGGTGCAGCCGCGCCGCCGTCTCCGGATCGACCTGCGCCAGCTCCGCCAGCAGCGCCGCCGCGCCCTCCCGGGCCAGCCGCTGCTGCAATTCCCGGCGCACCGCGCCGCCCTGCTGTCCGGCGGCAAACGTATGGCCCCGCACCAGCGCGTCCAGATACAGCCCGGTGCCGCCCACCAGAACGGGCAGCCTCCCCCGGCGCAGGATGTCCTGTATGCACCGGTCGGCCTCCTCCGTGAACCGGGATACCGACCAGCTCTCCGCCGGGTCGGCCACGCCGATCATGTGGTGGGGCACGCCCTCCATTTCCTCCGGCGTGGGGGCGGCGGTGCCGATCTCCATGCCCCGGTAGATCTGCATGGAGTCCACGGACACCACCTCGCCGTTGAAGCGCGCGGCCAGCGCCGCGCCCATTTTCGTCTTGCCCGACGCGGTGGGGCCCACCACGCAGACCACCCGCTGTGCCATTGCGTCACCTCCTGTGGATCAAGGGGTCACGCCCGCTTGAACATCTTCTCTACCTCGTATTTCCGCAGCTTCACCGCCACGGGCCTGCCGTGGGGGCAGTACCGGATGACCCCGGACTGCACCTGCCGCACCAGCGCCGCCAGCTCGGCGGCGTCGGTGGTCATGCCCGCCTTGATGGCGGATTTGCACGCCATGGTATGCAGCAGCTCGTCCCGCGCGCCGTCGGGGTCAGCCCGCTGCAAAAGCAGCTTCCGGGCCAGTTCCTCCAGTGTGGCGGCGGCGTCCTCCGCCCGTATGTAGTCGGGGATCTCCCGCACCAGCACGGTGCCGTCCCCGAAGTCCTCGCACAAAAAGCCGTACCCGGCCAGCACGTCCAGCTGCTCCAGCACCGCGCCGTACTCCTCGGCGGTCAGCGTCACGGCGGCGGGGGTCAGCAGCTGCTGGGCCATGGGCGGCACGGGATCCGCCTTCAGCGCGTCGAAGCGGATGCGCTCGTGGGCGGCGTGCTTGTCGATGAGCCACACGTTCTGCTCTCCGTCCTCGCAGATGATATAGGTTTTCAGCACCTCGCCGGCGATGCGCCACGGCGCCTCGCCCAGCGCCGCCTCCTCCGGCATGTCCAGCGTCTGCTGGACGTGCCCGGCGTCCTCCGGTGCACCGCCCCCGGCGGCGTATCCGGCCTGCGGCATCTCTGCCGCCGGCGCCATGGCGGGCACCGCGTTCTCCGCCTCTGCGGCTTCTCCGGCGGGCGCGTCCCCCGCCTCCGGCGGCGTGATGCGGTACACTACGCCCTCCCGTCCGCTGGGGACGGTGAAGGTTTTTCCCGCCTCCGGTGCGGCGTCCCGCACCTGCCATACCTCGCCCTGCGGCGCACTGCCGCCGGTGCGCGTCTCCGCGCCGCGCATTTCCGCGCCGGCGTCTGCGGAGGGTATGGCGTCCGCCGCGCTGCGGGACACATCGTGTCCCACGTCCTGCGCCGCACCGCCGTATCCCGCGCCGCGGGGCGTCTGTCCGGAGGGCGCGGAGCCAACGGACCTGCCGCTGACAAAGGGCAGCCGGACGTCTGGCGCGGGCGTCCTCTCCCGGAACTCCTGGGCGGTCATGGTCTGATAGAAGGGCTTTTTCTCCCCGGCGGCGGGCTGGCCCTCCCGGTCCAGCGCGTCCTTCACGGTGTAGTGTACCGCGTCGAACACGGTCTTGTCGGATACGAATTTCACCACGGTCTTGGCCGGGTGGACGTTGACATCCACCTCGTTGACCGGCAGCGTGATGTGCAGGACGCAGCCGGGGAACTTCCCCTTCAGCAGCCGGTTGCGGTAGGCCTCCTCCACGGCGGCGGACAGCAGCTGGCTCCTGACCAGCCGTCCGTTGACGAAAAACAGCTGGCGGCCCCGGGTGCCGTGCCCGGCCAGGGGCTTTGTGACGAAGCCCTCCACCCGCACGGCACCGCCGCTGCCGCTGACGGGCATCAGCCCGGCGGCGAAGTCCCGGCCCAGCGCGGCGTAAATGGCGGACAGCAGCTGCCCGTCGCCGGGTGTGTGGAGGATCTCCTGCCCGTCCCGCAGCAGCTTGAAGGACACGTCCGGGTGGCTCAGCGCCAGCTGGGTCACCACACCGGCGGCGGCAGCGCCCTCGGCGGAGTCCTTCTTCATAAACTTCATCCGGGCGGGGGTGTTGTAAAACAGATCCCGGACGCAGACGGTGGTGCCGTCGGGGCATCCCGCCTCGGTGACGGTCTCCGGCACGCCGCCCTCCAGATGGAGCATGGCGCCGCAGTCCGCGCCGGCCTGCCGGGAGAAGATGTCCACCCGTGACACGGCGGCGATGGCGGCCAGCGCCTCGCCCCGGAAGCCCAGGGTGCCGATGGCGGCCAGATCCTCCGGGCGGCGGAGCTTGCTGGTGGCGTGGCGCAGGAAAGCGGTGGGCAGCTGCTCCGGCGCGATGCCGCAGCCGTTGTCCGTGATGCGGATATAGGTCAGGCCGCCCCGCTCCAGCTCCGCCGAGATGGCGGAGGCGCCGGCGTCCAGCGCGTTTTCCAGAAGCTCCTTGCACACGGAGGCGGGACGCTCTACCACCTCGCCGGCGGCGATGAGGTCGGCAAGGTGCGGGGGCAGCTGTTGGATCTGGGGCATAGGGGAGGGCCTCCTTTCAAGGGCGGTGTCCGTGCCGTCCGCCGGACGGCACGGAGGAATTTCATGATGACTTCCTGTCTGCTTCATGATGGCTTCATCATGCATGCATGATGAAGCGTCAGCTGAGACGTTTTTTCAGGTCGTACAGCAGGTTCAGTGCCTCCAGCGGACTGAGGGAGTCCACCTGCGTCCGGCGGATGATGTCCGCCGTTTCGCTCTCGGCCATGGCGGTCAGCGACAGCTGGTCGTCCGGCGCGGCGGCGGGAGCGGGGCGTCCGGACTGGCTCTCCAGCTCCTCCAGAATGGCGCGGGCGCGCTTGAGCACGCTGTCCGGCAGGCCCGCCAGCTTGGCCACCTCGATGCCGTAGCTGCGGTCGGCCCCGCCGGGGATGATCTTACGCAGGAAGATGATGTCCTCGCCCCGTGTCCGGACGGCGATGTTGTAGTTGCGGACGTTGGGCAGCGTCTGCTCCAGCGCCGTCAGCTCGTGGTAGTGGGTGGCGAACAGCGTCTTGGCCTTCAGCTTTTCGGCGCAGTATTCCAGCACTGCCCGGGCGATGGACATGCCGTCGAACGTGGAGGTGCCCCGGCCGATCTCATCCAGGATGAGCAGGCTGTTCTTCGTGGCGGTGCGCAGGATATCGGACACCTCCGTCATCTCCACCATAAACGTGGACTGCCCGGCGGACAGATCGTCGCTGGCGCCGATGCGGGTGAAGATGCGGTCCACCACACCGATGTGGGCGTCGTGGGCGGGAACGAAGCTGCCCACCTGTGCCATCAGGACGATCAGAGCCACCTGCCGCATGTAGGTGGACTTGCCGGCCATGTTGGGGCCGGTGATGATGCTGACCCGATCCTCCTTGGCGCCCATCAGGGTGTCGTTGGGGACGAACAGGGCGTCGGAGCGCATTTTCTCCACCACCGGATGCCGTCCGGCCTGAATTTCGATGACGCCGGACTCGTCCACGCAGGGGCGGCAGTAGTTGTTCTTCACCGCCACGGCGGCAAAGGAGCAGAGCGTATCCAGCTGGGCGATAAGGGACGCGGCCAGCTGCACGCGGGTGACGGACTCCGCCAGCTTAGCGCGCAGGGCGGAGAACAGCTCGTATTCCAGCGCGGCGTCCCGATCCTTGGCGGTGAGGACGTCGTGCTCCAGATCCTTCAGCTCCTGGGTGATGTAGCGCTCGCCGTTGACCAGCGTCTGCTTGCGGATATAGTGGTCAGGCACCAGCTCCTTAAAGGAGTTGGATACCTCAATGTAGTAGCCGAATACCTTGTTGTAGCCGATCTTCAGGGTGCGGATGCCGGTCTTTTCCTTCTCCTCCGCCTCCATCTGCGCCAGAAAGCTCTTGCCGCCGTGGAGGATGCTCCGCAGACGATCTACCTCCGGGTCGAAGCCGTCCCGAATCATCTCGCCCTCCCGGACGGAGAACGGCGGCTCGTCCACCAGCGTCTGGCCGATCAGGGAGGCCAGATCGTTGAGATCCTCCAGCTGCTGATCCAGCTGGTGCAGCGCACCGGAGGGGAAGGCGGCCAGCTGCGCCTTGACGGCGGGCAGCCGCTCCATGGAGGCACGCAGGGACACCAGATCCCGCCCGCCGGCGGAGCCATAGACCACCCGGCCGATGAGCCGCTCCATATCGGCGATGCCGCTGAGAGCCAGTATCAGCTCCTCACGGGCCACGGTGTGCTCCGCCAGCGCCGCCACGGCGTTCAGCCGCCGGTCGATGGCGGCCACGTCCACCAGCGGCTGCTGCAGCCACGCCCGGAGGTTCCGGGCGCCCATGGCGGTCTTTGTCTTATCCAGCACCCACAGCAGGCTGCCCCGCTTCTCCTTGCCCCGCAGCGTCTCCGTCAGCTCCAGATTGCGGCGGGCGGTGAGGTCCAGCTCCATATACTGGCCGGTGCGGTACCACGTCAGCTGGTCCAGATGGCTGAGGTCGGTCTTCTGCGTCTCGTAGAGGTAGCCCAGCAGGCCGCCCAGTGCCAGCAGGGGCGTCATATTGTCCCGCGGCAGGCGGTCCAGCGCGTCCTGTCCGAACTGGGTGCGGACCTTTTTCTCCGCGTCCTCCGGGGTGAACCGGGCGGCGGGCAGCTTTTCCATGTGGCAGGAGAAGCGGTCCTGCAGCGTCCGGTGCAGCGTCTCGTCGAAGAACGCCGTCTCGTTCATCACCGCCTCGGCGGGGGAGAAGCGTCCCAGCTCGTTGAGCAGGGCGCGGACCCGGTCGGGACCGGTGAACACGGTGGCCTGGGCCTTGCCGGTGGACACGTCGCAGGCGCACAGGCCCGCACCGGTGTCGTCCAGATATACGCCGCACAGGTAGTTGCTGCGCTCGGCGCTGAGGCAGGACTCGTCGATGACGGTGCCGGGAGTGACGACGCGGATGATGTCCCGCTTCACCAGCCCCTTGGCGGCGGCGGGATCCTCCGTCTGCTCGCAGATGGCCACCTTGTAGCCCTTGGCGATGAGCCGGGCGATGTAGGCGTCGGAGGCGTGGTAGGGGATGCCGCACATGGGGATCTTGTCATCAAAGGACTTGTTCTTGTCCTTGTCCCGCGTGGTCAGGGCCAGATCCAGCTCACGGGACGCCGTGCGGGCATCGGGGCCGAACATCTCATAGAAGTCGCCCAGACGGAAAAACAGGATGGAGTCGGGATTCTGTTCCTTGATCTCCATATACTGACGCATCATGGGGGTCAGCTCTGCCATGGGGATGCCTCCTTCGTGGGAAAATTTATACCAGCTCGCCGAACAGCGCCCAAGTGTTGCTGTCGGTGATCTTCACATCGCGGTAGGTGCCCACAGCGGCGGGGTCACCCACCAGATGCACCAGCCGTCCGCCGGCGGTGCGGGCCGTCAGCGGCCAGCGGCTGTCGTCGCTCTGACCGTCGATGAGGCAGCGGAGGGTGCTGCCCACATAGCCGGCGTGGATCTCCTCGGAAATCCTGTTCTGCGTGTCGCAGAGGCGGTCGAACCACTTCTGCTTCTCGCTGCGTGGCACGGGGTCGTCCATTCTGGCGGCGGGGGTGCCGGGACGGGGGGAGAAGATGAAGGTGAACAGGGCGTCGAAGCGCACCTCCTCCACCAGCGCCACCGTCTCCATGGCCTCGGCCTCCGTCTCACCGGGGAAGCCGATGATTACATCGCTGGTCAGCACCAAATCGGGCATGACCTTCCGGGCGTAGGTGATGAGATCCAGATATTTGGCCCGGTCATAGGGCCGGTTCATGGCCCGCAGCACCCGGTCGCAGCCGGACTGCACCGGCAGGTGCAGCTGCTTGGCTACGTGCTTGCAGCGCGCCATGGTGTCGAACAGCTTATAGCTGGCGTCCTTGGGCTGGGAGGACATGAAGCGGAGGAGATAGTCCCCCTCGATCTTGTCCAGCTCGCTTAAAAGGTCGGCAAAGTCCCACGGCGTATCCAGATCCTTGCCGTAGGAGTTGACGTTCTGCCCCAGTAGGGTAATCTCCTTGTACCCCTCGGCGGCCAGCTGGCGCACCTCCTCGAGGATGCGCGCCGGCTCGCGGCTGCGCTCCCGGCCCCGCACATAGGGGACGATGCAGTAGGAGCAGAAGTTGTTGCAGCCGTACATGATGGACACCCACGCCCGGGTGCGGCCTTCCCGCACCACCGGCATGCCCTCGGCAATGGCGCCGTGCTCATCCTCCACGGAGAACACGCGGCCCCGGCGGGTGTAGACCTGATACAACAACTCCGGGAACTTCCATAGCGCCTGGGGGCCGAACACCAGATCCACATGGCGGTAGGATCTGCGCACCTTCTCCGCCACCTCCGGACGCTGGGCCATGCAGCCGCACAGGCAGATGATCTGCTCCGGATCGGCCTTCTTCGTGTGGGTCAGCGCGCCCAGCGTGCCGTAGACCCGCCTTTCCGCGTGGTCGCGGATGGCGCAGGTGTTCAGCACCACGATGTCCGCGTCCTCCGGCGCGGTGACGAACGTGCAGCCCATGGCCTCCAGCATGCCCATGATGTGCTGGCTGTCGGCCACGTTCTGCTGGCAGCCGAAGGTGTCCACCAGCGCACGGACGGGCTTGCCCCGCTGGGCGTGCAGCTCCTTTATTTTCTGTTCAAAATCCCGCTGGCGGAGCGTCTGCTCCTCCGGGATCAATACCTGTTTTCTGTCCAAGTCGGGCCTCCCTGCCCCGGTGTCGGTACGGGGCGATATTTGAATACTGTATTATATCACAGGGCGGCGCGCAATACAAGAAAGCCGCGGAATAAAAGTTGCAAACGGCGGGCAGATGGGATATGATGGGAGGGAATCCAAAAAGGGAGGGTGCCCTATGTGGTATATCATAGCGCTGGCGGCCTGCGTGGCGGGCGACCAGCTTTTGAAGTGGTGGGTGGTGTCCCATCTGGAGGTGGGGCAGTCCGCACCGCTGCTGCCCGGCGTGGTGCAGCTGACCCGGCTGCACAATACCGGCGCGGCGTGGAGCAGCTTTTCCGGCAGGACCGGCCTGCTGGCCGCCGTCACCATCGTGCTGATGCTGGCGGTGGCGTGGCTGCTGGTGAAGAAGATCGTGCGGCATCCGCTGGGCGTGACGGCGGGGGTGCTGGTCCTGGGCGGCGGCATCGGCAACGTCATCGACCGGGTGTGCCGGGGCTATGTGGTGGACATGTTCGACTTGCAGTTCATCAGCTATCCCATCTTCAATCTGGCGGACTGCTTCGTGGTGGTGGGCGTCATTCTGGGCGCCGTGTACTACCTGTGGTTCTACGACAAGTGCGACAAGAAGGAGCCGAAGGATGACGCTGCATCTGAAAGCTGAGGCGGAGGACGCCGGGACGCGGCTGGACGCCTTTGTGGCCTCCCGCGCCAACGGCCTGACCCGCTCGCAGGCGGCGCGGTACATCGAGGAGGGGCGGGTATCCGTGGACGGCAAGCCCGCCGTCAAGAGCTGCCGCATCACCGGCGGCGAGGCGGTGACGGTGGACGTGCCGGAGGTGCGGGACACGGCGCTGACGGCGCAGGATATCCCGCTGGACGTGGTGTACGAGGACGCGGATGTCATCGTGGTCGACAAACCGGCGGGGCTGGTGGTGCATCCCGCGCCGGGACACCCGGACGGTACGCTGGTCAACGCCCTGCTTCACTACTGCGGGTCGTCGCTGTCCGGCATCGGCGGGGAGAAGCGCCCCGGCATCGTCCACCGCATCGACCGGGACACCAGCGGCCTCATCATCGCCGCCAAAAACGACGCCGCCCATCTGGGGCTCAGCGCCCAGCTCAGCGACCACACGCTGGCGCGGACGTATGAGTGTCTGGTGGTGGGCAACCTGAAGGAGGACAGCGGCACGGTGGACGCGCCCATCGGACGGCACCCGTCGGATCGGAAGAAGATGGCGGTGGTGGCCGGGGGACGGCCCGCTGTGACCCACTGGGAGGTCATCGCCCGGTATCCGGGGGTGACCCATGTGCGGTGCCGCCTGGAGACGGGACGCACCCATCAGATCCGGGTACACATGGCCCATATCGGCCACCCCATTCTGGGGGACACGGTGTACGGCGCGAAAAAGCCGGTGCCGGGGCTGACAGGCCAGTGTCTCCACGCGGTGGGGCTGCGGTTCATCCATCCCCGCACCGGGGAGCCGGTGGAGCTGCACTGCCCGCTGCCGGAGGAGTTTCAGGCGCAGCTGCGAAGGCTGGAGAACAGAATGTAAAAAAGGGAGGACACGCTCTGCGTGTCCTCCCTTTTTCGTCTGCCTTGTTACTCGCGCTCCGTGTCCATGACGAACAGCTCCGTCTCCTCGCCGCCCGTCTCCACATAGATGTCCTCGCACCGCTGCTGTGCCGCCGTCAGAAGCTCCACCGCCTTTTCCATGGCGTCCATCGCCGTCAGATACATCTTTTTGTAGTCTGCCAAGTCCTCGCCCCCTTGCACGCATGACCGTTTTTTGTTACTATTGACATGTGCTGTTAAGATTCCGTATAGAGAAATAGGGGTCGGACTGTTGACGCCGCCGGGTGTGCGGTGTATGTGCCCGGTGAGAGCGTCTGCTTTTCCGCGTATCATCTCCCCAACTATAGTTTATCTGAAAACAAGATAAAATGCAATATCTGGAATCAGGATATTCTATGGTCATTTCGGGTGATAAGAATGCGTTATGAAGTTCTGAGCTATGAGAATATCCGAAGCCTGCGGGTGGACGGCGGTTACACGCAGCAGCAGATCGCGGAATACCTGAATGTCAGGCAGAATACATACTGTCAATACGAGCTGGGTACACTGAACTACCCGGTGGACGTGCTGTGCCGCTTGTCGGCGTTTTACGGCGTCAGCGTGGACTATCTGCTGGGCCTGACCGACGAAAAGAAACCCTACCCGCGCAGGAAATGACCTGCGTGCAGCACCGGAGATGTATTACAGCTTCGGTGTTTGTGTTTCTTTATTATAGGACATATAGTCCAAAATTGCAATAGAAACCTGTGTCTCTCCCTATAATGTCCCTTGGTGATGCAAATGAAAACGCGTATCCGGGACATGCGGGAGGACGCAGACCTCAACCAGAAGGCCATCGCAGAATATCTGCTGTGCGACCAGTCCCTGTATTCCAAATATGAGCGGGACGAGCGCGCCCTGCCGCTGGAGCTGGCGGTGCGTCTGGCCGAGTTTTACCACGTCAGCGTGGATTATCTGCTGTTTCTCACCGACGAAAAGAAGCCCTATCCACGCAGGAAATAGCAAACAGATGTAAAAAGGGAGGACACGCGGAGCGTGTCCTCCCTTTTATGCGTTGTGTTATGCGCTTTATGCGTTATGCGCTGCGCTTATTCGATGACGGGGAGCTTTTTCACCACGGCGGCGCAGCGGGGGCACAGCTCGGGGTGCTGGGCGTCGCTGCCCACGGTGGGCAGCACCTTCCAGCAGCGCAGGCACTTGGCGCCGCCGGCGGGGCGGACGGCCACGGCCTGCTCCGCGCCCACGTCCACCCGGACCTGGGAGACGATGAGGATATCGGCCAGCGCATCGGCGTCCATGTCCGCCAGGAAGGCGTCCTCGGCGGTGACGGTCAGGTCCACCTCAGCCTCCAGGCTCTTGCCGATGGTCTTGTCGGCGCGGGCCTGCTCCAGCGCGCCGTTGACGGCGGTGCGCAGGGCGGCGATGCGGGCCCACCGGGCCATCTCGTCCTCGTTGAGGGCGTAGGCGGCGTAGGGCTGCACCATCTCGTTGAACAGGACGTTGCGCCCGTCATCCTCGGCGCGGTGAGGCATAGCCAGCCACACCTCGTCGCAGGTGAAGGCCAGGATGGGGGCGAACAGGCGGGTCATGGCGTCCAGGATCATCCAGACGGCCGTCTGGGCGCTGCGGCGCTCCAGACCGTTCTCCTCGCCGCAGTACAGGCGGTCCTTGATGATGTCGAAGTAGAAGGAGCTGAGGTCCACCACGCAGAAGTCGTTGACCATGTGGGACACCACATGGAACTCATAGTTGTCGTAGGCGGCGAACACCTTCTCGATGAGGGTGTTCAGGCGGGTGACGGCCCACTTATCCAGCGGCAGCATCTCGTCGGGCTGCACCAGATGGTCGGCGTCGAAGCCCACCAGATTGTCCAGACAGAACTTGCAGGTGTTGCGGAATTTCAGATAGCTCTGACTGAGCTGCTTGAAGATCTCGTCGGAGCAACGCACATCCACGTGGTAGTCGGCAGAGCCTGCCCACAGACGCAGCAGGTCGGCGCCGTACTTGTCGAAGATCTCGGCGGGGTCCATGCCGTTGCCCAGAGACTTGTGCATGGCCTTGCCCTCGCCGTCCACGGTCCAGCCGTGGGTGACGCACTCCTTGAACGGAGCGCCGCGGCCCAGTGCGCCTACCGCCACCAGCAGGGAGGACTGGAACCAGCCGCGATACTGGTCAAGGCCCTCGATATACATGGTGGCGGGCCAGAAGTGCTGGTCACGCTCCATGGCGGCGAAGTGGGTGGAGCCGGAGTCGAACCAGCCGTCCAGGGTGTCCGTCTCCTTCTCGAAGCCGGCGGACTTGCCGCAGTGGGGGCAGGTGAAGCCCTTGGGCAGGATGTCGGCGGCGTCCATGTCGAACCAGGCGTTGGAGCCCTTCTTCTCGAACAGCTCCGCCACGGCCTCGATGCTCTCCTCGGTGCAGACGGGCTTGCCGCAGTCCTTGCAGTAGAACACGGGGATGGGCAGGCCC
>URST01000030.1 GCA_900550585.1 uncultured Eubacteriales bacterium | reverse complement strand
AAGGGCCGCACCAACACTTGCCGCCAACAGCGGCAAGTGCGCGATTTGATAATCGCCCAAAACGGTAGAGCCATGTACTCCTGCATTTTGTATTTTCAGCGGCAGCGGGGATAGAAGCAGGTCAATGCCACATTTCGGGTGGTTTTCGCTTTGCCGCGTCCGTGTGGGACGCACCGCCGCGCAGCATGATGTGCGGGGCACGGGCGAATTTTCAAACCGCAGGTTTGAACGGCGTTTTTGGTTACTTTTGCCGCCGCGGGCAAAAGTGACCCGTGCCCGGAGGCACGGAACGTCCCTGTAAATGCTGCAGAAAGAAATGGGGCCGCCGGCGGCAGAGCACCTCTCCCGGAAAATCTTGCAAAAAACCGCCTTCCGCGCTACAATAGACCCAACAACACGCATCGGAGGTATCCACATGGAACAGCTCACCGTCCAACTCCCGTCCGCCGCGTATCCCGTGTACATCGGCCGCGGCCTGCTGGCCCAGACCGGCCCCCTGCTGCGGGAGGCGTCCTCTGCCGCCCGCTGGGCCGTGGTGGCCGACGAGACCGCCGCCGGCCTGTACGGCGGCGCCGTGCTGGACAGTCTCCGCGCCGCCGGGCTGGACGCTGTGCTGTACCCCGTCCCCGTCGGCGAGCACGCCAAGACGCTGCCCGTTTATGAGGAGCTGTGCCGCCGCATCCTGCGGGACGGCTTCGACCGCACCTGCGGCGTGGTGTCGCTGGGCGGCGGCGCCTGCGGTGATCTGGCGGGCTTTGCCGCCGCCACGCTGCTGCGGGGCGTGGCGCTGGCCCACATCCCCACTACCCTGCTGGCCCAGGCGGACAGCGCCATCGGCGGCAAGACCGGTCTGGACCTCCCCGAGGGCAAGAACCAGCTGGGCGCGTTCTGGCAGCCCGCTCTGGTGCTGTCCGACCCCGCGTGCCTGACCACCCTGCCGCCCCGGCAGCTGTCCTCCGGCATGGCGGAGGTCATCAAGTGCGCCTGCATCGCCGACGCCGCCCTGCTGGATCATCTGGAGGAATCGTCCCGGCCCGACCCGGAGAAGCTCATTGCCGCCTGCTGCCGGGTGAAGGCCCGCTGCATCGCTGCCGATGAGCGGGATGACGGCCCCCGCCGCCTGCTGAACTTCGGTCACACCTTCGGCCACGCCTACGAGGCGCTGGGAGGCTATACCGCCTATACCCACGGCGAAGCGGTGGCTGCCGGCATGGCTCAGATGCTCCGCTGGCAGATCGGCCACGGCTTCGGCGGCGACTTTCTGCTGGCCCGACTGGAGCGGCTCCTGCCCCGGTACGGCCTGCCCACCGTCATTGACTGCGACAACGCCGCCCTGCGCCGTTTCCTGCTCCGGGACAAGAAGGCCGCCGGCGCCCATATCACCGTGGTGGTGGTGGAACGTCCCGGCGAGGGCCGCCTGGAAGAAGTGCCGCTGGAGAGCCTGTGGGAGGACGCCCTATGATCCTGCGTCTGTATCCCTCCCGGCTCTGCGGCAGCGTGTCGGTGCCGCCGTCCAAGAGTCTGCTCCACCGGGAGCTGATCTGCCGCCGTCTGGCGGGCCAGACTACCGTCCTGCCGCCGCACCCGGCCGATGATATCCGGTACACGGCGGCAGCGCTGGAGCAGCTGGATGTCCCGGCGCCCACGGTCCAGTGCGGCGACAGCGGCAGCACCCTCCGTTTCCTGCTGCCGCTTTTTATGGCGCTGGGCAAGACCGGCGCCGTGTTCACCGGCTCGTCCCGGCTTTTGCGGCGCCCCATCCCCGCCGATCTGGGGCTGCGCCCCGTACCGGAGGGCTTGGCGCTGACCCGCCCCCTCCGCGGCGGCACATGGACGCTTTCCGCCGCCGCCACCTCGCAGGTGGTCAGCGGTCTGCTGATGGCACTGCCGCTGCTGCCGGAGGATTCCGATATTATGTTAACTGATAAGACGGCGTCCCGGCCCTATCTGGATATGACCTGCCGCGTCCTCCGCCGCCACGGCGTCACCGTGACCCAAACCGAGGGCGGCTACCACATCGACGGCGGGCAGCGCTTCCGCCCCGCGCCGCTACTGACGGTGCCGGACTGGTCGGCGGCGGCGTTCTGGCTGGTGCTTGCCCGCGTGCAACAACAGCGGCATTGCAGCGCAGAGGGGAATATGCTCCGCGTGGAATTACATGAGGAAGTACAACATGAAGCCATCATGAACAAAACCGGAATGCAACATGAAATTCCTCCTGAAGTGCCGCTGCGCGGCATGCAGGGTGATTCGGTCATCCTGTCGTATCTGGACCACCTGCCGCCGTGCGTCGACATGACCGACACGCCCGACCTGCTGATGCCGCTGGCCCTGTATGCCGCCCTGCAGCCCGGACGCACCACCCGCTTCACCGGCTGCGGCTTTCTGCGGGGCAAGGAGAGCGACCGTCCCGCCGCCGTGGCCCGTGTGCTGAACTCGCTGGGCGCGCAGGTGCGGGAGGAGGCGGAGAGTCTGACCGTCACGGGCGTTTCAGAGCTGCACGGCGGCTGTGTGGACAGCTTCAGCGACCACCGCATCGCCATGCTGGCGGGCTGCGCCGCCATGCTGTGCGGCAGCGGCAGCGTCACGCTGACCGGCGGAGAGCAGGTGGCGAAGTCCTACCCTGATTTTTGGAAAGATATGGAATCTCTCGGCGGCAGGATGGAGGTGCTGGAGCCATGATGGAATACACGGTCTTCGGAGAGTCCCACGGCCCCGCCGTGGGCGTGCTCATCCGGGATGTTCCGGCCGGTCTGCCGGTGGACGATGCCCTGATACACTCGGACCTGCTGCGGCGCAGGGCCTCCGGGGCTTTGGCCACCGGGCGGCACGAGCCGGACGAGGTGGAGTTCCTGGCGGGAGTCTATCAGGGCCGCACCACCGGCGATGCGCTGGTGGCAGTGCTCCGCAACCGGGATATCCGCTCCGCCGACTACGCCGCGCTGAAGGACACGCCGCGCCCCGGCCACGCTGACTACGCGGCCTTTGCCCGGGCCGGCGGGCACAACGACTATCGGGGCGGCGGGCGGTTCTCCGGACGGCTCACCGCACCGCTGACAGTGGCGGGCAGTCTGGCAAAAACGTTCCTGCAGACCCTGGATATCGCCGTAAGGGCGGAGATATTGGACGAGGACGCGCTGCGGCAGCGGGCGGCGGAGGCCAGGGAGCACGGCGACAGCGTGGGCGGGCAGATCCGCTGCACCGTCACCGGCGTTCCCGCCGGGCTGGGCGGTCCCGACTGGCGGGACACCGTGGAGTCGGAGATCAGCCGTCATGTGTTCGCCATCCCCGCCGTGAAGGCCATCGGCTTCGGAGACGGTGAGGGCTTCGCGGCGCTGCGCGGCAGTGAGGCCAACGATGCCTTCCGCACCGACGGACACACGGTTTTCACAGAGACAAACCACACCGGCGGGATCAACGGCGGCGTCACCAACGGCATGGATATCGTGTTCACCGTGACGTTCCGGCCCACGCCGTCCATTGCGGCGCCGCAGGCGACCGTGGATCTGGCGCGGATGGAAAACACCACCGTCACCGTGGGCGGGCGGCACGACAGCTGCGTGGTGCTGCGGGCGGCGCCGGTGGTGGAGGCCGCGGCGGCGCTGGCTGTCTGCCGCCTGCTGCCCTCCGACGACGGGTCGCTGGCGGGACTGCGGCGGCAGCTGGACGAGGTGGATCAGCAGATGACCGCGCTGCTGGCGCGGCGGCTGGCGCTGGCCGGTGAGATCGGAAGGGTCAAGGCGGCGCAGGGCCTGCCGGTGCTGGATGAGCAGCGGCAGGCGGAGGTGCTGGCGCGGCGAGGCGACCTGCTGCCCCAGCGGCGGGAGCAGGTGGAGCGGCTGTTCCGCCTGCTGATGGCCGAGAGCCGGGAGGAGCAGGAGCGCCATGCATGATCTGATCCTCATCGGACTGCCCGCCAGCGGCAAGACCTCCGTGGGCCGGGTGCTGGCCCGACGGCTGGACATGCCGTTTTACGACTGCGACCAGGCCATAGAGGACGCGCAGGGGCAGTCCGTTTCTGCTATATTTTCCCAGCACGGCGAGCTGTTCTTCCGGGATGCGGAGAGCCGGATGCTGGAGGAGCTGTGTCGCCGGGAGCGGTGCGTCATCGCCACCGGCGGCGGCGCGGTGCTGCGGCAGGAAAACCGCCTGCTGCTGCGGCGCAGCGGCACCGTGTTCTGGCTGGACAGGCCGTTGAAGGATATTATGTCTACTGATTTTCAGGCGGGCAGACCCCTGCTGACAGAGGGGCAGGACGCGCTGGCGCGGCTGGCGGCGGAGCGGCGGCCCCTGTACGGGGCCTGCGCCCACCACCGCATCCCGGAACCGCTGCTGGAAAAGGCTGCCGCGGATATTGAAACCATCTGGAGAGGAGAAAAACCATGAAGCTGCTGATCCTGAACGGACCGAATCTCAACCTGCTGGGCGCCCGGGAGCCGGACATCTACGGCCGGGAGAGCTATGATACGTTATGTCAACAAATCTACCGCCATGCCGAGGCCATCGGCTGCACGGCGGAGGTGTTTCAGAGCAACCACGAGGGGACACTCATCGACGCCATTCAGGCGGCGCAGGCCGGGTACAGCGGCATCGTTATCAATCCCGGCGCTTATGCCCATTACAGCTACGCCATCTATGACGCGCTGCGGGCGGTGGAGGTGCCGGCGGTGGAGGTACACATCTCCGACATCACGGCGCGGGAGCCGTTCCGGGCGGTATCCGTCACGGCGGCGGCCTGCGTGAAAACCATCTGCGGCCACGGGCTGCGGGGGTATCTGGAGGCCATGGACTACCTGAAGGAGAATGCCCCTGACCGGGGCCGGGACGCCGCGCCCCATGCGGGCTGCGGCGGGGCGGCCTGCGTATGAGGCAGCTGTATGTCATCGGCGACCCGGTGGCCCACAGTCTGTCGCCGCTGATCCACCGGGCCATGATACGGCAGACCGGGGCGGCATACCGCTACGATGTGCGGACGGTGCGGCCCGGTGAGCTGGCGGACTTTGTGAGCCGGGCGAAGGACGGCGGGTGCGCCGGGTGCAACGTGACCATGCCCCTGAAGGAGGCCATCGTGCCGCTGCTGGACGAGGTGGACGGCGGTGCGGCGGCCTGCGGCGCGGTGAACACCGTGTGTTTCCGGGAGGGACGGGCCATCGGCCACAACACGGACGGCACCGGATTTCTGGACAGTCTGGCCAGGCACGGAGCCGACCCCTGCGGGCAGCGGGTGCTGCTGCTGGGCGCGGGGGGCGCGGCCACGGCGGTGTGTCATGCGCTGGCGCAGGCGGGTGCGGCCCGCATCGCCGTGTGTGACCGCAGCATCGGCCGGGCGGAGACGCTGGCGGCGCGGTACCCCGACTGCGCCGTGGCCGGCGGACTGGATGAACTGGCGCGGTACGCGGCGGAGAGCCGGTTGGTGGTCAACGCCACCTCTCTGGGGATGGCGGGCTGCGCGGCATTCGGCGACCTGTCGTTTCTGCGGGCGGCGCCGGGGGACGCGGTGGTGTACGATCTGGTGTACCACCCGCGGCGGACGGCGCTGCTGGAGACGGCGGCGGGGCTGGGCCTGCGGGCGGTGGGCGGCATCGACCTGCTGATCCGGCAGGCGGTGCGTGCCTTTGCGTTTTTCACCGGCGAGGAACCGGACACGGCGGCACTGTACGCGGCGCTGCGGGAGCCGCTGGAACTGGATATGGGTTGACATAAAAAGGCGGTGGGAGGGAACGTTCCGTGCCTCCGGGCACGGGTCACTTTTGCTCGCGGCAGCAAAAGGACTGCTTGAAACCGGCGGTTTCAAGACCTCCGCATATTTGCCTCCGGCGGCCCCATTTCTTTCTGCAGCGAAAGAAATGGGGAAAAGAACGCCGCCAAAAACCCATGGTTTTTGGATTTCCTTCCGCCGTTTGCCGCCGCATTCTGGTTCGTCCGAAATGTTGAATCAACGTATTTCTCTGCGCGCTGCCGCTTTTACTCTAAAATGTAGAACAAAACCCTTCTACATTTTGCATCTTCAGCGGCAGCGGGGATAGACGCAGGTCAATGCCACATTTCGGGTGGTTTTCGCTTTGCTGCATTCGTGTGGAACGCAGAACAGCAAGGCACAGTGTGCGGGGCGCGGGCGGATATTTAAACCGCAGGTTTGAACGGCGTTTTTGCCCACTTTTGCCGCTGCTGGCAAAAGTGGGTCGCTCCGGAGAGCGAAACATCCTCTGCCGCGGGCGGTCAAATAGAAACCGACACCAATCATTCCCTGTGATAATTCCGCTGCGGGCCTCCATGCTAATGGCAGGGAGGTGACGGCCATGGATTACTGGGAGCTGTTCTGCGACACCGGCGCACCGGAGGCGTATCTGCTGTGGCGCGGCCAACAGGAGGCGGTATGCAAAACGGAAAAACAGTGACCACCGGCCTGGTGCTGCGGGTCACGGAGACAAAAGAAGCGGACAAGATCCTGACGGTGCTGACGCCGGACATGGGGAAGATCCCCCTTATCGCACGGGGCGCGCGGCGGAAAAACAGCCGCATTGCCGCCGCCTGTCAGCTGCTGGCCTACTCGGAGCTGACGCTGTACAGGCGGGGAAACTGGTACATGCTGGACGAGGCCTCCACGGTGGAGCTGTTCGACGGCGTGCGGCAGGACATCGTGCTGCTGGCGCTGGCGTCCTATTTCACGGAGCTGGCGGAGGCGGTGTGCGCCGAGGAGACGGCGGCGCCGGAGATCCTGTCGCTGCTGCTGAACGCGCTGTACGCCCTGTGCTATCTTGGCAAGGAGCCGCGGCTGGTGAAGGCGGCGTACCAGTTCCGGCTGCTGGCGCTGGCGGGATTCGAGCCGCTGGCATCGGGGTGCGCCGTGTGCGGCCGGGAGGAGCCGGAGGCGCCCATGCTGGATGTGGTACACGGCGTGGTGCATTGCGGCGGGTGCAAACGGCCCGGCGGGCTGAGCATGCCGCTGACGGCGGCGGGGCTGGCGGCGCTGCGGCATGTGCTGTACTGCGACGGACGGAAGCTGTACAGCTTCACGCTGGAGCCGACGGCGCTGCGGGAGCTGGATCACGCGGGAGAGGCTTTCGCCGCCAGCCAGCTGGAGCGGAGCTTCCGGACACTGGACTACTACAAATCCCTTCTGGGATAATATGAGGACATACATATGAGCGATTTATTTGAAAAATCCATGCGGACGCTGGAGCTGCCCGCCGTGCTGGAGATGCTGGCACAGCGGGCCGTCAGCGACGAGGCCAAGGAGCGGTGCCGCCGGCTGCGGCCCTCCACCGATCCCGAGACGGTCAGCCATCTGCTGGACGAGACGGACGCGGCCAAGGCACGGCTGGGGCTTCACGGCAGCCCGTCCTTCACAGGGGTGAAGGATGTGGCGCAGCCGCTGAACCGCGCTGACCATGGCGGCATGCTGAATACCCGAGAGCTGCTGGACATCGCCGGGGTGCTGACAGCCACACGGCGGGTCAGCGACTACGACGCGGAGCGGCAGGGTGAGCCGACGGCCATCGACCGGCTGTTCTCCGCCCTGCGGCCCAACAAATATCTGGAGGACCGCATCCGCGGCGCCATTCTGGACGAGGAGACCATCGCCGACACCGCCAGCCCCGAGCTGGCGGACATCCGGCGGCAGATGCGGGTGGCGGCCACCAAGGGACGCCAGATCCTGCAGCGCATCATCTCCTCGCCGTCCTACGCCAAGGTGCTGCAGGAGGCCCTGATCACCCAGCGGGACGGGCGGTTCGTGGTGCCGGTGAAGGCGGAGTGCAAGGGCAGTCTGCCGGGTCTGGTGCACGATGTGTCCTCCTCCGGGGCCACGCTGTTCGTGGAGCCTATGGGCGTGGTGCAGGCCAACAACGAGATGAAGGAGCTGCAGGCCAAGGAGGACAAGGAGATCGACCGCATCCTGCGCATCCTGTCCGGGGAGTGTGCCGCCCAGCGGGAGACGATCCTCTACAACTACGACGTGCTGGTGCAGCTGGACGCCGTGTTTGCCCGGGCACAGCTGAGCTATGCCATGGACGCGGGGCGGCCGCTGGTGCGCAAGCGCGGCGGCATCGACCTGAAGCGGGCGCGGCACCCCCTGCTGGATCAGGCCAAGGCCGTGCCGGTGACGGTGGAGTTAGGCGGGCGGTTCGATACGCTGGTCATCACCGGCCCCAACACCGGCGGTAAGACCGTGACCCTCAAGACCATCGGCCTTCTGAGCCTGATGGCCCAGTGCGGCCTGCACATCCCCGCCGGGGACCAGAGCGCCGTGCAGGTGTTCGACCGCATTCTGGCGGACGTGGGCGACGAGCAGAGCATCGAGCAGAGCCTGTCCACGTTCTCGGCCCACATGGCCAACACTGTGGAGATCCTGAAGCAGGCCGATGATCGGAGCCTGATCCTGTTCGACGAGCTGGGCGCCGGCACCGACCCGGTGGAGGGCGCGGCGCTGGCCATCGCCATCATCCAGGACGTGCGGGGCAAGGGGGCGCTGACGGCGGCCACCACCCACTACGCGGAACTGAAAACCTTTGCCATGACCACGGCGGGGGTGGAAAACGCCAGCTGTGAGTTCGATGTGCAGACTCTGCGCCCCACCTACCGGCTGCTGATCGGCATTCCCGGCAAGTCCAACGCCTTTGCCATCTCCCGGCGGCTGGGACTGGACGAGAGCGTCATCGAGGCCGCCAAGGCCCAGATGGACAGCGAATCCGTGCGGTTCGAGGACGTGCTGACCCAGCTGGAGGAGAAGCGTCAGCGGCTGGAAAAGGCCCAGAACGAGGCGGACCGCCTGTGGCAGCAGCGGGAGGAGGACGCCCGCAAGGCCCGGACGTTCCGGGAGCAGATGGAGAAGGCCAAGGACAACGCCCGCACCAAGGGCGAGGCCGAGGCCCGGCGCATTGTGCGGCAGGCCCAGCAGCAGGCGGAGCAGGTGTTCGCCGAGCTGGACCAGCTCCGCAAACAGCAGCAGCGCGCCGACTATCAGACGGTAAACGACGGCAAGGCCGACGTGCGCCGCCGCCTGAAGGAGGCGGAGGCGGCCCTGCACCAGCACGACGAGACGCCGGAGCCTATCCCCGTGCCCAGCCGCCCCATCGCCGCAGGCGACACGGTGGAGCTGGCCGGTGTCCGGACGGCTGCGGCGGTGCTGGCCGTCAACGGCGACGGCACCCTGCTCTTGCAGGCGGGGAAGATGAAAATGACCGTCAAGGCCGCCCAGGTGCGGCTGCTGGAGACGGCGGAGGAGATCGAGGAGAAGAAAAAGCAGGCCGCCAAGGCCCGCTCTGCCGGCTCCGGCCCGGTGCAGATCAGCACCGGGGCACGGGCCTCCGCCGAGCTGGACATCCGGGGGCTGGAGACGCTGGAGGCCGAGAGCGTGGTGGAGAACTATCTGGACGCGGCCCAGCGGGCCAAGCTGGGCACCGTCACCATCATTCACGGCAAGGGCACCGGTGCCCTGCGTGCCGCTGTTCACCAGATGCTGAAGAAAAACCGGGCCGTCAAGAGCTTCCGGCTGGGCCGGTACGGCGAGGGCGAGGCCGGTGTGACCGTGGTGGAGCTGAAATGACCGGCGAAGTTTGTCTAATTCGACGAATCGGCGGGGGAAATACACGGGGGGCGATACAAATTTCGTATCAATGCCCATTGCATTACGGCGGCACTTTCGGTATAATAGAAATGCTGTAAGTGACCTTTTTCACCGTTTCTGAAAAAATTACTGCATAAGGAGTGCTGTTCCATGTATACACGGGAAATCACTGTCAAGAATGAAGTCGGTCTGCACGCCAGACCCGCCACCTACTTTATCCAGAAGGCCAACGAGTTCAAGAGCGGCATCTGGGTGGAGAAGGAGGAGCGCCGCGTCAACGCCAAGAGCCTGCTGGGCGTGCTGAGTCTCGGTATCGTGCAGGGCACCGCCATCACGCTGATCGCCGACGGCGCCGACGAGAAGGAGGCCGTGGACGCACTGGCCGACCTGATCGAGAATCAGATCGGGGAATAACACGACAAGAACGACACCGCGCACAGCAAAGCTGTGCGCGGTGATCAGCTTGTCAGGAAAGTCCAAACGGACTTTTTGACAAGCTGAACACAAAATGGCAAAATAAACACAGCACTTTATTTTGCCATTTTGGCCGCTGCGGCGGGCGACTGAACGCGAAAGGGAACCCTGACGGTTCCCTTTCACACTATCCTTCCCTCCGATGCATGCAGCCGGGTGGTCTCAGGCAGCCCGGGCACCGCGCACAGCAAAGCTGTGCGCGGTGATCTTTTTTGCGGGAAAACGGGAAATTTTGTAAAAGCCCTTGCGCCCGCGGACGGGTATATGGTATGATGATGGCACACATGCCATACAAGAGAGAAGGGGGTGGCCCACATGGCGCTGACCAACGCGAGCCTGCCGGCGAAGCGGCGGATATTGGCCGTATGCGTCAAGCTGTTTCTGGAGCAGGGCTACAAGAAAACCACCGTGGCGCAGATCGTGCACAGGGCGGGGGTGTCCAACAGCAGCTTTCAGAACATTTTCCGGGCCAAGGACGGCGTACTGACAGAGCTGGTGGCCTTCATGTTCTCCAGCCAGTTCGGTGCGGCACGGGCCGCCATCGGGGAGAAGCTGCCGCCGGTGTATGTCTACGCGGCGGAGACGGCCATCCAGATGACGCTGACGGAGCTGAACGAGAACCTGCGGGAGATCTACATCGAGGCCTACTCCCAGCAGGAGGCGTCGGAGTACATCTTCCGGGAGACGGCCAGGGAGCTGTACGCCATCTTCGGGCCGTACCAGCCGGAGCTGACGGCGGAGGACTTCTACGCCATGGAGATCGGGACGGCGGGGCTGATGCGGGGCTATATGGCCAAGCCCTGCGATGAGACGCTGCCGCTGGAGAAGAAGCTGGAGAGTTTTCTGACACTGAGCCTGCGGGGTTACAGGGTGCCGGAGGAGGAGCTGCAGCGGGTGCTGGCGTTTCTGGGCACCATGGACATCCGGGCGGTGGCCCAGCGCATCATGGAGCGGCTGTTCCACGCGCTGGAGATGCGGTACGACTTCCATCTGGGCGAGATGCCCGCAGAGGAAAAGGAGGAGCAGGCATGAGAAAACGGATGATTTCCACCCTGATGGCGCTGTGCATGGCGCTGACGCTGCTGCCGGTGCAGGTGCTGGCGGCGAACTACGCCGTGGGCGAGGATGCCGGGGTATCGGTGCAGGCGAGCGGCACCGGCGCAGTGGAGCGGAAAGCCGCCACGGCAGACGAGCTGTACGACGCCATCCGCGACAGCAATGTGGACAAGGTGACGCTGACGGCGGATGTCAGCATCACCAGCCGACTGGTGGTCGAGCGGACTCTGACCGTGGATCTGAACGGTCATGTGCTCCAGGGGAACGGCAGCACGACCATCTTTTTCATCTCCAGCGGCGCGGCGCTGACGCTGGAGGACAGCGATCCCGAAAAGATCCACTATTTCACCAATAACGGCGACGTGTGGGCGTGGGATGACACGGCCACGGACAGCGGCCTTTCCGTCAGCGGCGGCGTCATCACCGGCGGCGTTACCCCCACGCAGGACGCCGAGGCTGCCGGGGTGTGAGTGAACGGCGGCGCCAGCTTTACCATGAACGGCGGTCATATCGTGGGATGCACCACCAATCGAGGTGACAGAGGCACCGCCGGCGTGTACAACAACGGCACGTTTACCATGAACGGCGGCAGCATCCGGGGCTGCGTGTCCAGAGGGTTTGTCGACGGCTGCGGCGGTGTGTACAACGACAGGGCGGGCACCATGATCGCCAACGGCGGCCGCGTTTCGGACTGCAGCGGATACAAGGGCGTGCTGTACAACGCAGGAACCATCCGTGCGGAAGGACAGTCCGGCACGGTGTTTGAGGGCAGCATAGAGAACAGGGGCACCGTCGATGACAGCGCCAAGGCAATGGTGCTGTTCGACACCGACGGCGGCGACAACATAGCGGCGCAGATGGTGCTGCGGGGACAGCCGGCGTCCCGACCCGGCGATCCCACCAGAGAGGGGTACGAGTTCGTCGATTGGCGGCTTGAGAACGGAACGCCGTATGGTTTTGATGCGCCTGTCCTCGACGCGGTGACCCTCAAGGCCCAGTGGCGCAAGGTCGTTCCGGGCAGCGGCACGGAGAGCAATCCCTACCGCATCTCCAACGCAGAGGATCTGAAGGCGTTCCGCGACATCGTCAACGGCAAGAACGGCCGGACGCAGAACACCGCTGCCTGCGCCGTGCTGACGGCGGACATCGACCTGGAGAACCAGCTCTGGACGCCCATAGGCATCTGGCAGGACCAGGGCATCCAGCAACCGTACAGCGGCACCTTTGACGGCGGCGGATATGCCATCCGGAACCTGTATGTCAACAACGGCGAGGCGTATACAGGCCTGTTCGGAGGCGCGTGTAATGCGGTTTTCAGGAACCTAACCATAACGGGCAGCGTCACCGCCGCCCACGCAGACGGCAGCTATAGCGGCGGCCTTCTGGGGATCGGCACAGGCACCATCACCATCACCGACTGCATCAACGCCGCCGCAGTGACCAGCAGCGAGGCGGCCGGCCTTGTGGGGATATTCACCGCCCAAGACCAGACCGACATCCTTACCATCACGGGCTGCGCCAATCTCGGTACCGTGACCGCCAAGTCGCTGAGAGCCGGCATCATCGGCCAGATCAACGGCGTCGGACTGATAGCCGACTGCTACAATGCCGGTGAGATCAAAAGCTCCGAGGCAGAGGATTATGCCTATGCAGGCGGTATCGCGGCGTGGGCCAGTCTGGGTAATGATGATCCCACGGGAACGCTTACCTTCCGGAGCTGCTACAATGTGGGCGCCCTGAAAAAGGGAGGAGTGTATCGCACCGGCGGCATCGTGGGCAGAGTGATACCGAATTACACCCTGGCTACGGAGCGCTACCGGCTTGAGAACTGCTATTATCTGGACACCACGGCGGATAAGGCCGCTGGCGGCGACTACACCGTGGTGGGCGAGGCGGCGGCCAGGACCGCCGCGGCGTTCGCCGACGGCACGGTGCTGGCGGGACTGATCGCGGGGCGCAGTGAGCATCCGTGGGATACCGACTGCGGCAGCAAGCGACTGTCCGGCAGCGATATGCGCCTGCCGGTGCTGGCGTGGCAGAAGCTGACCACCGAGCATGGGGGCGGCACGGCCACCTGCGCCAGCGGGGCGGTCTGCGACTACTGCGGCAAGGCTTACGGCGACAAGGACGCCGCCAACCATACGGGCGGCACGGAGTTGAAGAACGCCAAGGCGGCCACCTGTACGGCGGACGGCTACACCGGCGACACCTACTGCAAGGGCTGCGGCGTCAAGCTGCAGAGCGGTGCGGTCATCAGGGCTGCGGGCCACACCGGCGGCACGGCTACCTGCGCCAGCGGTGCGGTGTGCGCCGTGTGCGGGCAGCCCTACGGCCAGAAGGATGCCGGGAACCACGACCTGAAGCGCACGGCGGCCAAAGAGCCGGGCGTCTTTGTGAGCGGACACATCGAATACTGGCAGTGCAGTGCCTGCGGCAAATACTTTGCCGATGCCAACGGGACAAAGGAGATCAGCCAGTCCGACACCATCATCCCCCGGCGGAGAAGAACGGCCGACAGCGTGGGCGGCAAGGCCAGCCCTGCCACCTTTGATGCCGGTATCGGCGTCTGCGCCGTGACGGCGGTCACGTCGCTGGCGGGTCTGACGCTGCTGCGCCGGAAGCGCCGTGACGGCGAATAAGCACAAAAAAAGGAACGCACCTGTGGGTGCGTTCCTTTTTTTGTGGGAGCTAAAGAGCTTTTTCCGCCTCGCGGGCCACGCGGAGGAGCCAGTCCGCCGCTTCCAGCGGGTAACGGCCCTGGGCCGTCTCGCCGGTGAGCATCAGGCAGTCCGCGCCGTCCAGCACAGCGTTGTAGATGTCCAGCACCTCCGCCCGGGTGGGAGCGGGGTGGTCGATCATGCTGTGGAGCAGCTGGGTCACCACCAGAAAGGGCTTTTGGCGGCTGCGGCACAGGGCGGCGATGCGTTTCTGGGCGGCGGGCAGCTGCTCCAGCGGCAGGCTGCTGCCCAGATCGCCCCGGGCGATGGTCACCACGCCGCACAGGTCCATCCAGTCCGGCAGCGTGTCCAGCCCGACCCGGTTTTCCACCTTGGCGAACAGCTCGCCGTGGGCCAGGCCGCACGCCGCCATGGCGCGCCGGACGGTGCGGAGATCGTCGGCGCTGCGGACGAAGGGCTGCATGACGGCGCCGACGCCCAGCTCCGCCGCCAGCGCCAGATCGGCAAGATCGGCCTGACACAGGGCGGGACGGCGGAGGTCGATACCCTCCGGTGTCAGGCTCTTGTGACCGGTGAGGACGCCGCCCCGGGTGACGCGGCACGCGCCGCCATGCAGCACGGTCAGCGCCATGGCGCCGTCATCCAGCAGCACGGTCATGCCGGGGCGCAGCGCCGCCAGCACGTCCGCCTCCACGGGGATGTCCGCACCCAGCGTCACCGTGCCGCCCTCCGCCAGCGGCAGGGGGGCGGGCAGTGCGCCGATGCGCACCTCCGGGCCGCGGAGGTCGATCATCAGCTGGGCAGACAGACCCGTCTGCCGCTCCGCGTCATGGAGGGCGGCGATCCAGTCCGTCCGCGCCGCCAGCGGCGTGTGGGACAGGTTGAGCCGAAAGCCGGTGATGCCCCGGCGCAGCAGGGCGCACAGCGCGGACACTTCACAGCAGGCGGGGCCGAGGGTGGCGTAGTATCTCATGGGGTGTCCTCCTTTGGGGCGTCCGCCCTGTGGAAATGGTCATAGACGGCCCGGGCGGCGGGCCGGGGCAGCACCTCCTCCAGCTGGAGAAGCTCCGCGGCCCGGACGGCCTTTACGGTGCCGAACCGCTGCAGGAGCAGCTTTTTCCGGGCCTCCCCCACGCCGGGGATGCCGTCCAGCTGGGAGCGGTAGGCGTTTTTAGCGTGTTTCTGGTGGTGGTAGGTGATGGCGAAGCGGTGCACCTCCTCCTGCACGCGGCCGATGAGGGCGAACAGGGCGGGGGGCGTCTGGATGCCGATCTCCATCCCGGCGGCTGTGACCAGCGCGCGGGTGCGGTGGCGGTCGTCCTTCACCATGCCCAGCACGGGCACGGACAGGTGCAGCTTCGAGAGCACCTCCTCGGCCACGCGGGCGTGCTGCACGCCGCCGTCGATGAGCAGCAGGTCGGGGAGAGGGGCAAATTTCTCGTCGCCGTCCAGATACCGGAGGAACCGGCGCTCCAGCACCTCCGCCATGGCGCCGTAGTCGTCGGCGCCGTCACAGGTTTTGATCTGGAAACGGCGGTAGTCCCGCTTCAGGGGACGGCCGTCCACGAACACCACCATGCTGGCCACCTGGTCGGCGCCGCCGGTGTGGGAGATGTCGTAGCTCTCCATGCGGCGGGGAGGCACCGGCAGGCCCGCCAGCTCCTGCAGGAGCCGGAGGGTGCCGGCAGTGCGCTCGGCATCGGAGGTGACGCGCTCCACCTCCTCACGGGCGTTGCGGCAGGCGATGTCCAGCAGTTCCCGGCGCTGGCCCCGCTGGGGCACACGGAGGGTGACGGCGTGGCCGCAGCGCTCCGTCAGCAGGGCGGACAGGGTGTCCATGTCCTCCACCGGCAGGGGCAGCAGGATCTCCCGGGGCAGCAGCTCCCGGTCAAGATAGTACTGCGTCACCACGGCGTCCAGCAGCGCGGCGTCATCCTCGGCGGCGGGCAGCACCTCCACCCGCCGGCCCAGCAGGTCGCCGTTTTCGATGTGCAGTACGGCGCAGCCGGCCCGGGCGGGGCCGGTGTACACGCCCCACACGTCGGTGTCGGCGCAGATGCCGGCGATGACCTTCTGGTTCTTGGACAGCACCGACAGCGCCCGCACCTGGTCCCGCAGGGCGGCGGCCCGTTCGAAGTCCAGCGCCTCGGCGGCGTCGTTCATCTGGGCGGTCAGCTCCGCCGTCACCTGCCGCAGCCGTCCCTCGAACAGCCGCACCGCCTGGGCGATGCGGCGGCGGTATTCATCGGCGTCCGGGCCGTCGGGGCGGCAGAAGCCGTCGCACCGGCCGATGTGGTGGTTGAGGCAGGGGCGCTCCCTGCCGATGTCCTGGGGGAACCGGCGGGAGCAGGTGGGCAGCCGCAGGGCGGCGCACACCGCGTCGATGGCCTGCCGCGTCTCGCTGCGGCCGCCGAAGGGGCCGAAGTACCGGGCGCCGTCCTGGGCGGGGCGGGTCACCAGCGAGAACCGGGGATAGGCGGATCGCTCGTCCAGCCGGACGAAGGGGTAGCCCTTGTCGTCCTTCAGCAGGATGTTGTAGCGGGGCATGTGCCGCTTGATGAGGGAGTTCTCCAGAATGAGGGCCTCGAACTCCGAGCGGACGATGATGGTGTCGAACCGGTCTACCTGGGACACCATGCGGCGGGTCTTGCCGTTGTGGGAGGCGGTGTCCTGAAAGTACTGGCTCACCCGGTTTTTCAGTTTTTTGGCCTTGCCCACATAGATGACCTGCCCCGTTTTGTCCATCATCAGATAGACGCCGGGCAGCAGCGGCAGCTCGTTGGCCTTGGCGCGCAGCTCGTCCTTTGTCATGGCGGCACCTCCCTGCGGAATGCGTTTTTCCCAGTATAGCACGGCGGGGCAGGGCAGGCAAGTGGGGGACGCGGGGGACGGTGGGACGGCGAGAAAAAAGTGTCAGAAAAAGGAAAAATTATCTGTCGAAAAACGTTGACAAGAAAAAAACCTTGCAGTACAATATGCAAGAAGCATAGTGATGCGCCGGGTTGGTGTGTGACGCGCTTCGGAATTTGCTCTTCCCCCTGTCGGGCACCCCCCTTTTGCCCGGCATTAAAACGGACGGAACGCCGCAAGGCGCTCCGTCCGTTTTTTTGCGTTGTTCAGTTCAGGCCGCCCTCGTTCACCGCGAACAGCCGGTCGATGCGCCGGTGCAGCGGGGCGTGGGCGGGATCCGTCAGCGCCGGGTCGCGGGCCAGCAGATCCCGCGCGGCGGACTGGGCCTCGTCCAGCAGCCGCATGTCGCAGCTGAGGTCGGCGGCCTTCAGGGCGGGCAGACCGTGCTGCCGCTGGCCGAAGAAGTCGCCGGGGCCGCGGAGTTTCAGGTCCTCCTCGGAGATGCGGAAGCCGTCGTTGGTCTCCGTCAGCACCTTCAGACGGCGGCGGGTGTCCTCATTGTCGCTGTCGGACAGCAGGACGCACCAGCTCTTGGCGCTGCCCCGGCCCACGCGGCCCCGGAGCTGGTGGAGCTGGCTGAGGCCGAAGCGCTCGGCGTTCTCCACCACCATCAAATTGGCGTTGGGCACGTCCACGCCCACCTCCACCACGGTGGTGGACACCAGAATGTCACTGTCTCCGGCGGCAAAGGCGGCCATGACCGCCTCCTTTTCCCTGGACTTCATGCGGCCGTGAAGCACGGCGATGCGCAGGTCGGGGAACACCTCCCTGCGCAGCTTTTCGGCGTAGGCCGTGACAGCCTTGCGCTCGTCAGGCAGCTGGTCGTCCTCCTCCGCCACCAGCGGACAGACGATGAACACCTGATGGCCCTCGTCCACCTGTTTGCGGATGAAGGCGTTCAGCCGCTGGCGGTATTTCTCCCCCACGGCGAAGGTGCCCACCTTCTGCCGCCCGGGGGGCAGCTCGTCGATGACGGACACATCCAGATCACCGTAGATGATGAGGGCCAGCGTCCGGGGGATGGGGGTGGCGGACAGCACCAGCATGTGGGGCGAGTCGGCCTTTTTGGACAGCGCCGCCCGCTGGCTCACGCCGAAGCGGTGCTGCTCGTCGGTGATGACCAGCCCCAGCCGGGCATACTGCACGTCCCCCGTCAGCAGGGCGTGGGTGCCGATGCACAGGTCAATGGTGCCGTCGGCCAGACCGGCCAGAATGGCGCGGCGCTCCCTGACCCGGGTGGAGCCGGTGAGCAGGGCGCAGTGCAGGCCGAACCGGGCAAACAGCGGCGTCAGGTTCTCATGGTGCTGGCGGGCCAGGATCTCCGTGGGAGCCATCAGCGCCGACTGCCAGCCGCTCTGGGCGGCGAACCAGACGCAGGCCGCCGCCACCATGGTCTTGCCGCTGCCCACATCGCCCTGACACAGGCGGTTCATGGGGCGGCCCGAGGTCATGTCGGACACCGCCTGCTCCACGGCACGGCGCTGGGCGCCGGTGAGGGCGAAGGGCAGGGCGTCATAAAACGGCGCGAGGCTCACGTTCTCACAGGCGGGGCCGCTGCCCGTCTCCCGGCGGGAGCGCAGCAGCTGCAGGCCGCAGGCCAGTACGAAAAGCTCCTCGAACACCAGACGGCGGCGGGCGATGTCCAGCGCCTCCGGTGAGTCGGGGAAGTGGATGTTCTCGTAGGCGTAGCCGGTGTAGCACAGGTGATGGGCCTGCCGCACCTCATCGGGCAGCACGTCCGGCAGCAGGTCGCGGCAGGCGTCCAGTCCCTGCCGCATGGCTCTGGCCAGCATGGTCTGGCTGACGCCGGCGGTCAGGGGATAGATGGGCATGATGCGCCCCGTCAGCAGCTGCCGCCCCTCCGGCTCCAGCAGCGGGTTGGTCATGCGGCGGCGCAGCAGGTCGCCCTCCACCCTGCCGTAGAAGATATACGTCTCCCCCTTGTGGAGACTGGTTTTCCGGTAGTCCTGGTTGAAAAAGGCCACGTCCAGCGTGCCGCTGTCGTCCACGGCCCGCACCTTTACCAGCGTGCGGCCTCCGGCGATGCGGCTGGCGGTGGGATCGCCTGCCAGCATGGCCCGGACGCAGGCGTATTCGCCCAGCGCCAGCTCCCGGATGGGCCGCGTCAGCGTCCGGTCCTCCCAACGGCGGGGGAAGTAGGACAGCAGGTCCTCCAGCGTGGCGATACCCAGCTTCTGCAGAGCCTTGGCCCGCGTCTCGCCGATGCCCTTGATGTACCGGATGTCGGTGTGCAGATCGGCCATGGCGTCAAAAGCCGCTGAACGCGGAGAAGTCGGCGGGCGGGGCAAAGAGGGGCGGCTCCTGCGCCGGCTCCGCCGCGGCAAAGGGGGCGTCCTCCTCCGGCGGGGCGGGGACGTACTCCACGAACTGGTAGCGCAGGCCGTCCGACTCCATGACCTCACTCTCGCTGTCCGCCTGCCACCGGGGATCACTGTCCAGCTCGGGGAAAAAGGCGTCGGCATGGCCATCGGCAAAGATCTTCGTGATATACACCCGGTCGCACAGCGGCAGGAACCGGCGGTAGATGCTCTCGCCGCCGATGACCCACGCATCCTCCCCGGCCTGGAACACCGCCTCCACCGGGAAGTGGACGATCTCCGCGTTTTCAGCGGTGAAGCCGCGGTCGCCGGTGAGCACGATGTTGCGGCGGCCGGGCAGACCCCTGCCGCCGGGCAGGGACTGCAGCGTTTTGCGGCCCATGAGGACGGTCTTGCCCGCCGTCAGGGTGCGGAAGCGCTGCATGTCGGCGGGGATGCGGAACAGCAGGGCGTTGTCACGCCCGATGCCCCAGTGCTGGTCTACGGCTGCGATGGCGTACATGGGCGTTCCTCCTTAAATGGCCACGGGGATCTTGTCGTCAAAGGGCTGGGGGTCGTAGCCCTCCAGCCAGAAGCTGTCCCGGGTGAACTGATAGAAATCGGTGACGGATGTGTCCATCACGAACCGGGGGGCGGGACGCTCGTCCTTTTCCAGCAGCTTTTCGATGATGGGCACATGGCGGTCGTAGATGTGGGCGTCGGCGATGACGTGTACCAGCTCGCCGGCCTCCAGACCGGACACCTGGGCCATCATGTGTACCAGCACGCTGTACTGCACCACGTTCCAGTTGTTGGCGGCCAGCATATCCTGGCTGCGCTGGTTGAGGATGGCGTTGAGGGTGTTGCCGGAGACATTGAAGGTCATGGAGTAGGCGCAGGGATACAGCGCCATCTCGTGGAGATCCTGAAAGTTGTAGATATTGGTGAGGATGCGGCGGCTGGCGGGGTTGTGCTTCAGATCGTACAGCACCCGATCCACCTGATCCATCTCCCCCTCGGGGTACTGGTGCTTCACCGCCAGCTGATAACCGTAGGCCTTGCCGATGGAGCCGTTTTCATCGGCCCAGCTGTCCCAGATATGGCCCCGCAGGTCGTGGATGTTGTTGGACTTCTGCTGCCAGATCCACAGCAGCTCGTCGATGCAGGTCTTGAAGTAGGTGCGGCGCACGGTGAGGATGGGAAACTCCCGGCGCAGGTCGTAGCGGTTGACGATGCCGAACTTCTTCACGGTGTGGGCGGGCGTACCGTCCTCCCAGTGGGGACGCACCTGCTGGTCGGTGTCCCACACTCCGTTTTGCAGGATGTCGCGGCAATTTTCCTTGAAGATCTGGTCTGCACGGCTCATAAGCGTACCCCCTGTGTGTTTTTCCTCATTGTACCAGATTCGGCGGCGATTGGAAACACAAATGTGAGGGATAAGGAAAAAGAAATTGTGTCCCGCCGGCCTTTCGGGTATACTGTACGCTGGTCCAAAACGTGAAGGAGGTATTCTTCTGATGAAATATGATGTGTTGATCATCGGCGCAGGCCCCGGCGGCATTTTCTCCGCCTACGAGCTGATGCAGCGGAAACCGGCGTGGAAGGTGGCGGTGCTGGAGGCGGGCAATCCGCTGGAAAAGCGGCACTGTCCCATTGACGGCGACAAGGTGAAGGCCTGCATCCACTGCAGGACCTGCGCCATTATGAACGGCTTCGGCGGCGCCGGCGCCTTCTCCGACGGCAAGTACAACCTGACCAACGAGTTCGGCGGCACCCTGTACGAGTACATCGGCAAGCAGAAGGCCATGGAGCTAATGCGCTATGTGGACGAGATCAACGTGGCCTGCGGCGGCGCCGGCACAAAGCTGTACTCCACGGCGGACAGCGGCTTCAAGCGCCTGTGCCTGCAGAACGACCTGCACCTGCTGGATGCCTCTGTGCGCCATCTGGGCACGGACATCAACTACAAGGTGCTGGAGAACCTGTATACCAGACTGAAGGACCACATCGACTTCCACTTCCTGACGCCGGTGAAGGCGCTGCATGTCACGGCCGACGGCGGCTACGAGGCGGAGACGGACAAGGGCACGTTCTGCGGCAGCAGGTGCATCATCTCCGTGGGCCGCAGCGGCAGCAAGTGGATGGAGTCCGTGTGCGAGGCGCTGGACATCCCCACCAAGTCCAACCGGGTGGACATCGGCGTCCGGGTGGAGCTGCCCGCCGAGGTGTTTGCCCCCATCACCGACGAGCTGTACGAGAGCAAGATCGTCTACAAGACCGAGAAGTATCAGGACAAGGTACGCACGTTCTGCATGAATCCCCGGGGCGCGGTGGTCAACGAGAACACCAATGGCATCGTCACCGTCAACGGCCACAGCTACGAGGATCCGGCCATGCACACGGAGAACACCAACTTCGCCCTGCTGGTGTCCAAGCACTTCACCGAGCCGTTCCGGGACAGCAACGGCTACGGCGAGAGCATTGCCCGGCTTTCCAACATGCTGGGCGGCGGCGTGATGGTGCAGCGGTTCGGCGACCTGATCCGCGGCCAGCGCAGCACCCCCAAGCGCATCGAAA
>URST01000029.1 GCA_900550585.1 uncultured Eubacteriales bacterium | reverse complement strand
TGTCTGTCTGTCTGTCTGTCTGTCTGTCTGTCTGTCTGTCTGTCTGTCTGTCTGTCAAAATCGTCGCACCCTGTGCATCAAAAGTCAAGAGCTGATTTCGATAGAATTCATATTGCTTTTTTCGGGCGGTAAGTTCTAAGTTAAGTTGTTCAGTAAGTTCAGTAATATGCTCTGTGAAATTGTCCAGTATGCGGACAATTTCACACTGCACCGGCAGCGGCGGGACAGGAAGAATCACATCAGCCAACTTCACTGGTGCAACCTCAATCACCTTTGTACCATGAGCAATTTTCGCCTTTTGCTGGTAAAACGCAGAGGAATGAAGCCAATAGACAAGGTATTTGGGATTGATTGAATGACGAATGATAGCGGTATGCCCGCTTACTGCAACCTTTTCTTTTCCAAGCCACGCCATGCATTTACAAACATCATCTATATTTTCGCTGGTGACTGCCATAATGATATCACCAGACTCGGCAAATCTCTGTTTCTGAGCAGTTTCCTCACTAATATAGGACAATGTTTTTTCAGCAAAAAGTCCATAATTCATATAGATTTGCCCATAGTGAATGCAAGGAATGCCATTTTCAGTATAATCTTTTTTCTGAAAACTACCGCCCCTGCTTATTGTAGCAATATCGCCAAGTCTTTTGTACTCGACCCCATCGGGGCAATATTCCTGAATTAGTTCATCAAGTTTGGTCATCGGATTCATCTCCTTTTGCCAAGGAATTTGGAATGCTGATATTATATACACTTGCCATTGTACATACCTGCATCGGATATATAGCATAATCCCAAGGCATCAGCTGTAACAGGTATGGGATGTTTTCGGTGCGGATAACTTCTATCCTTTGAGGATTCACAAATATCACATATTTTATTTCGTTCCTAAAGTCATACATATAATTTAGCAGCGCTTTGTCTCGACTTAATCGATAATCTTTGAAATTTTCCTGCTCACGCATATCACCTTGTGACATTCCGTTAATCCAGCCACCGTATACATTCTCACACATCGCCAGAGAAATTTCCGGGTGTTCAACCATAAATATTCCGATACTCTTTTCGTCTGAAAATCTCTTGCTACTGCTTATATGACTTTCCCAGTTCTGCTTGAATGAGTCCATCAAATATTCGTGACTATGCGCAGGGTTTTGAAATACCCACGATTCAGAACGCACTGCATCAAAGCTTGGGGTTATATTCCATTCTGTTTTCAGTTTTTCTGTTTCAGTGTCTACCTTACGCCGAAAATCGCTTTCTTTTCTTGCATGGGTAGCACCTTTTCGTGTGACCTGTGATGATGTAATTTGAAAATGCTCTATGAAACCGTTATCAAATATAAAATCTGGGAATTCACTGCTTGATGGATTGGGCTTGGCAGTGCGAATGATATCAGCAAATTCAAAGCGTTCATTTTCCAATAAACCAAAATAGTTCTTATTAAAGTCGGAACTACAATAGAAAATGTGATCCTTTGCAAATGAAGCATCCGTAACGGTAAAGGCAGAACATCCATCAAATGGATTGCAGATAGGCATTCCATCTTTGTAGAACAAAGCGTGTTTAATTTTATCAAAGCAAGCTGCCTCTTTATCGCCTCTCATTGCCCCTCAATCTCCCCAATAATCCGATCAATTTCCTCCCGCAGCTTCTGCTCCCGTGCGACGATCTCAGCGATCTCGGCGTTCAGCTTTACGATGTCGACCTTCTCACGGGTATCCTCCTGTTCCACATAGGTGGAAACGGAAAGATTATAATTGTTCTGCTTGCTGCCAACTTCGTCGTTCGGCACAAGGTGGGCAAAGTGCTGCTCGTCCTTACGCTCTGCCACAGCGGACACGATGCGACGGATATTGGCATCGGAAAGCCGGTTGTTCTTCGTAACCTTCACAAACTCCTTGGAGGCATCCACAAACAGAACGGCGTTGTCTGTCTTGTTCTTTTTCAGCAGCATAATGTCCACGGAGATCGTGACATTTAAGAACAGGTTGGAGGGCAGCTGAATGATGGCATCCACAAAGTTGTTATCCACCAGATACTTGCGGATTTTCTGTTCGGCCCCGCCACGGTACATAATGCCGGGGAAGCAAACGATGGCCGCCGCACCGTTGGAAGCCAGCCACGAAAGACTGTGCATAATAAACGCCATATCGCCCTTGGAGGCGGGAGCCAGCACTCCGGCAGGCGAAAAGCGCGGGTCATTGATAAGCAGCGGATTCTTATCGCCCTCCCACGGCACGGAAAATGGCGGATTGGACACGATCAGCTCAAAAGGCTGGTCGTCCCAATGCTGCGGGCTGAGCAGGGTATCCTCCCGCACAATACTGAACTTGTCAAACTCGATGTTGTGCAGGAACATATTGATGCGGCAGAGGTTATAAGTGGTCAGGTCGATCTCCTGCCCATAGAAGCCACGTTCGATATTATCCTTTCCCAGCACTTTTTCCACCTTCAGCAGCAGAGAGCCGGAACCGCAGGCTGGATCATAGACCTTGTTGATCTTCGTTTTGCCAATGGTGCCGAGGCGGGCCAGCAGCTCTGAAACATCGGCAGGCGTGAAGTACTGCCCGCCTTTCTTTCCGGCATTGGCGGCGTACATTCCCATCAGGTATTCGTAAGCATCGCCAAACAGGTCGGGGTTGATGCCGTCGGTGGAAAATAGCGGCATCTGCGCTACACCGTTCAGCAGCTCCACCAGCACCTTGTTGCGCTTGGCAACAGTTTCGCCAATTGCCTTGCTGTTCACATCGAAATCGTCAAACAGACCCGCAAAGTCGTTTTCCGCATCGCCGCTGGCGGCACTGCTTTCAATGTGGTTGAATACCCGCTCCAGCGTTTCGTTCAGGTTGTCATCCTTATCCGCACGAGCAAGGACATTGCAGAACAACTCCGAAGGCAGGATGAAAAAGCCCTTTTCCTGCACCAGCCCTTCTCGGGCAGGCTCCGCACCAGCGTCGGACATCTTGGCGTAATCAAAGTCCTTGTTCCCGGCGGCGTGTTCGCCCTCGTTGATATAGGCAGTGAAGTTCTCCGAAATGTAGCGGTAGAACATCGTGCCCAGCACATAAGATTTGAAGTCCCACTCCGCCACATGACCTGCGTGAACAAGGTCGGTGGCGATTTTATAGATACGGCGGAATAGCTCATCCCGCTCCTGATCTTTCTTTACATCTGCCATTGCATTTACTCCTTCTGGGCAATCCACGACGCTTCGATTTCATCAAAGGGGATGTTGTTTTCTTCACAAAATGCCTTGATTTTTTTCATTGCCGTGATATTCGGCTTGGTTTTGGCGTTTTCCCAACGGTTTATCGTTCCAACGGATACATTCAGCGCTTTTGCGAAGTCCTCCTGCGACAGCAGGGCTTTCTTGCGCACGACCCGTATTAACTCACTTAAAGGCGTCATCAAACAGTTTTCCTTTCAAAAGATTAACAGCATTATATCATACACCTATCATTTTCTCAACACCATTTGGAGAAAAGAGAATATCAAAATACAGAGGCGCAGCCTTCGGATTGATCCGTCGGCTGCGCCTCTGTTTGCGTTTCGGAAGAAAATTTTCAAGAACACCCTCAAAATCTGCGGCTCAATTCAAAGTAAGTAGAGAGAAAAAATTTGAGAACCGTCCAAAAACACCCCCACAAAAGGACACCCAAATTCAAAGTAAGTGAGGAGGTCTTTGCAGAACTCACAGCCATTGAGCTGTTCATAAAAAGTTTACAAAATTTTCTTCGTTTTTTCTGCGAAAAAGTTCCCAGTTGATTAGTGAGGGGATCTATAAATTAACCTTCTCGCTGGCTACCTAATAGGGAGAATTTTTTCACAGGGGGTTAATAAACGACCCTTCTCGCTGCCTACCTATTGAGGGGTTCTCCCCGTGTGCCTTGAAAGAGGTGAATTTTTGAAAAAGTGCGGGAATTTTGCAGGAAAATTCGGCAAAGGAAAAGTGAGAGGCGATAGAGGATCCCGGCGTAGTCCGCCGCTCTGAGGTCTTCCGTGTGCACCTTGAAAATTAAATAGCAGAAATTTTGAAGAAGAGGGTCACCAAACACCTACCCATTTTAGTAACAAGTGAGAGGAGGTTTTTCCAATGGTCATCAAAATCACACCGCAGCAGGCGAAAAGAGTCAACGCCCTGCTGCGGAAGCTGTGCGCCAACTACGACGGCGGCAACTGCCTGCTGCTGGACGACGGCGAGCCCTGTGTCTGCGTCCAGAGCATCAGCAAGTACGGCATCTACTGCAACTACTTCAAGAATGCCGTGCTCCCAGTGGACGAAGGGCTGCACGCCGAGATAATGAAGCCGACCGGCGGCAAGCGCTGTGTGCTGTGCCGTCAGGCGTTTGCGCCGAGGGCGAAGAATCAGCGTTATTGTCCGGCCTGCGCCGCCAAGCAGAAACGGCTGAAGGCAGCCGAACGGCAGCGCCGAAAGCGGGCATCGGCGTCACGCTTTTAAGGTGCGGACAGCCCTGAAATACAAGGCTTTTTTGAACCCAAATCAACCCAAGCAATACAGCAACACCTTAACCTCAAAAATCCGCTTTGAAAAGCGTGACAAATTCAAGCGAGAGGAGGAATTCAATGAACCCATATTTTACAGTCAACGACTCCGAACATTTCACCTTTTACCGTATACCAAAGCTGCTGTTCACAGATGAGATTTACCAAACTGTTTCCACCGATGCCAAGATGCTCTACGGCCTGCTGCTGGATCGGCTGTCCCTATCCGAGAAGAACGACTGGAAAGACGAGCACGGTCGGGTCTACCAATATTTCACCATCCATCAGGCGCAGGAGCTGCTGCATTTCGGACACGAAAAGGTCTGCCGCCTGTTTGCAGAGCTGGATGCAGCCGACCTTATCGAGCGCCGCCGTCAGGGGCAGGGCAAGGCCAACCGCATCTACTTAAAGGAGTTTACCCAAAAGTCCGATTATCGGAATTCCAGAAGTCCGGGAATCGGAAGGAAATAAGACTTAGAGAGTGATATTTACTACCCGAAAAAGAGAAAGAAGGTCAACAATGAATAACAAAAACACAGTGCCAATGAAACCGGCGCTCTTAAGAATTGAACAGCTGCGCCCGTTTGAAGGCCATCCCTACAAGGTACAGGACAACGAGGAGATGGCTGCTCTTTCGGAAAGTATCCGGGAGAATGGTGTTCTTTCCCCGTTGATCGTCCGTTCCGTTGAAAACAGCGATGAATATGAAGTCATCAGCGGCCACCGCCGCCTGTATGCTGCCCGGAAGGCAGGCCTGACAGAAGTTCCCGTGCTGATTTGCACCCTTGACCGGGATGCCGCCGCCATTGCCTTGGTGGACAGCAATCTGCACCGGGAGCATATCCTGCCCAGTGAAAAGGCGTATGCTTACAAGTTGAAAATGGAAGCACTGTCCCATCAGGGAATCGCTTGTGGACAAGTTGGCCACAAGTCCCGGGATGATATTTCCGATACAGACAGCGGCAGGCAGGTTCAGCGCTATATTCGCCTGACCTACCTCATCCCGGAATTGCTGGAAAAGATGGACAAGGAGGAAATTGCGTTCTCTGTCGGCGTGGAGTTGTCCTATCTCGATGAATACAGCCAGCGGGATGTGCTGGAGCAATGTGAGATCAACGACTGCACGCCATCTTATTCGCAGGCATGGCGAATGCACAAGGCCGACCGTGAAGGGCTGCTGACGAAGGATGTGATCCAGTTCCTTATGAGCGAAGAAAAACCGAACCAGCGGGAGACAGTGAAGATACCCACCGAAAAGCTGCGAGAATTTGCGCCAGATGCCAACCCACGGCAGCTTGAGGACTTCGTTCTCAAAGCCTGCGAGCATTACCGCAAATACCTCATCCGCCAGCGTGGGCGGGAGGAACGATAAGGAGTGTAGAAAATGAAGCGGCAAACAAATTGGATCGTCGGCGTATCCGACGGGAAAGTCCACGAATACAAAATTGGGGATGTGACCTATTTTGTTTCTGCAGAATTTGAGCGCAGCTCTCAAACCAATCTGCGTGACCGTGTACAAAGAACAGTGGTCAGCAATCTCATACCTTTGACGCCCGGTCAAGCATCCGATACAATGGCAGCGGAATATGTGTGTTCGGCTGCCGGGAAGGAGGACTTATGCAGTCGAAAAAGAAAAAAGAACAATTGGGATTAACAGCGCTGTACTGCCGCCTGTCCCGTGATGATAGAGCGGAAGGCGACAGTAACTCCGTAGCCAATCAAAAGCGTTTATTGCAGAAATACGCCAAAGAAAATAGCCTCGGTAATACCCGTTTCTATGTGGACGACGGTTATACCGGCACGAATTTCAACCGTCCGTCTTTTCAGAAAATGATTGAGGATGTCGAAATGGGCTATGTGACAGCGGTCATCGTCAAGGATATGTCCCGGCTTGGCAGAGATTATCTCGGTGTTGGGTACTACACAGACACCTTCTTCCCGGAACACAATATCCGTTTTATTGCGGTGAATGACTGCGTAGACAGCGATGACGGCGAAAATGAGCTTGCCCCATTTCGAAATGTGATGAACGAGATGTACGCCCGGGACATCAGCCGCAAGGTGCGGTCTGCCCATCGTATCCGGGGCAATTCCGGCGAACCGCTGGGCCAGCCGCCCTACGGCTACAGGAAAGACCCGCTGAACAAAAAGCACTGGATCATTGACCCGGAGGCCGCTCAGGTGGTGCGGGACATTTTTCGTATGTGTCTGGAGGGTAAGGGCAACGACACCATTGCCCGCATTTTACAGGAAAATGGGATTCTCAACTGCACGGCGTACTGGCACGAAAAAGGCATTGGCAGGGGCGGCAAAAAGACGCAGCCAAACCCTTACCGATGGAAAAACAGCACCATTCGTAAAATCCTGACCCAGCAGGAATACTGCGGCGATGTGATCAATTTCAAGACCTACTCTAAATCCTTCAAGGATAAGACCCGCATCGATAACCCGGAAGAAAACTGGGTCATCTTCAAGGATGTTCACGAGCCGATTGTCGACCGGGACACCTTTGAGCAGGTACAAAAGAAGATCATCAAGCGGACAAAGCGCCGTGCGCCGAAATCGGAGAATGGCGAAAAGAGCATCTTTTCTGATCTGCTGTACTGCGCCGACTGCGGTCACAAGCTGTGGTATCACGTCAATACCATCAATAAGAATATATGCTTTTTCTCCTGTTCCAATTATGTAAAAGACTACCGTGGCAGTTGCCCAACCCGGCACTATGTGCGGGCGGACGCTATCGAGCAGGTGGTAAAACTGGAGCTACAACGAATGGCGCAATTTCTGCGGGACGACGAGCCAATGTTCGCCGACCTTCTGGAACGCAAGTCCAACCGGGAAATCGCAGAGGAAAAGAAGCGCCTTGAGGGAGAGCTGCAAAAGGCACGGATGCGAACAGAAACCGTGTCCCGACTCTACAAAAAGGCCTTTGAAAAGAATGCGGAAGGGCTTCTTTCCGACGAGGGCTTCCTGCAAATTACCCACGAATACGATGTAGAGCAGCTTGCCTTGAATGCGAAGATCCCACAGCTCCGGGAGCAAATTGCGGAGGCGGGGCGGCAAGCGGCCAATAAGGACAAGTTTATCGCAGCCATCCGAAAGTTTATGCAGATGGACGAGCTGACCGCACCGCTGCTGCGGGAGCTTATTGACCATATCGAGGTGCACGAAACGCAGGGCGTCGGAAAAAGTAGAACACAGCGAATCACAATTCACTACCGCTTTGTGGGGTACATCGACATCCCGGCAGCGCCTCTGACAAGCCATTATATCTCCGAAACAAGGCAGGGCGTGGCCGTGGAATATATCCCCGCATAACGAAGGAGAGCAGGCGAAATGCCTGCTCTCCAAAAGAAGCATAAAAAATCGAGTGTTCATAACATCAAATCCGTTATGAACACTCGATATGGTTGCGGAGGGAGGACTTGAACCTCCGACCTCCGGGTTATGAGCCCGACGAGCTACCAACTGCTCTACTCCGCGATATGTCATTGTACCGGTGGTGCCGGTGACCGGACTCGAACCGGTACGGCATTGCTGCCGGGAGATTTTAAGTCTCCTGTGTCTACCATTCCACCACACCGGCGGACTCGTCATTAATTAGAATACCACACTTGCCCGGAAGTGTCAACACCTTTTCTGAAAAACATTTCGACAAACGGCGCATTGCCTGCGGAAAGCCGCTTTTGCACCTCCGACAGGAAATTTTTCGTGGGTTTTCCGCCGCGTCCGTGTATAATAGGGCAGAGAGCTACGAAAGGCGGTGAGACCGTGGACGACACATCCCTGATGGAACAGATCGCATCCGGCGATGAAGGGGCCTTGCAGACGCTGCTGCGCCGCCACGGCGCGCTGCTGCGCTACGTCATCGCACCCATCCTGCCGGATGTCCGGGACAGGGAGGAGTGCCTGGCCGATGTGTCCGTGAAGCTGTGGCAGACGGCGGGTACCTTTGACGGGAAGAAGGGTTCCCTGCGGGGCTGGCTGACGGCACTGGCCCGCAACTGCGCGCTGAACCGGGCCCGCGGCCTGCACCCGGAGACGGCGCTGGGGGAGGACGTGCCCCACGGCGCCGGCAGCGCCGAGGACGAGCTGCTGCGGCAGGAGCGCTCCCGCCTGCTGGTCACGGCCGTCAAAAGCCTGACCGCCGGGGAGCAGACGCTGTTCTACCGGAAATACTACTACTGCCAATCCACCGCCCAGATCGCCGCCGAGCTGGGCCTGACGCAGCGGGGCGTGGAGGGACGGCTGTACCGCCTGCGCCAGCGGCTGCGGGAACTGTTGGGAGGTGACTTCTGTGAGTGACGATCTGCGCTTTGACGCGCTGCTGACAGAGGGCGCCGACGCCCTGCCACCCACGGCGGATGTCAGCCCGTGGCGCAGCGCCATGAGCTGCATCGTGTGGGGCATCGCCCTGAAGACCCTGACGCTGCAAATTCTGTACCTGGACGACATCCTGCCCACGCTGGGCTGCATCCTGCTGGTGCTGGGCTTCCGTACCCTGCGGCAGGAGAACGAAGCGCTGCGGTGGGCCTATGGCCTGTCCATCGCCGCCGCCGTCATGCGCAGCGTCTGCGCGGTGCTGCAGGCGCTGCCGGTGGATGTGGGACTGACCTTCGGCTATGCCGACGGCGCGCTGATGCTGGGTCTGCTCATCGCCCTGTGGCGGGGCATGATCGGCGTGTCCCGCGCCGCCGGGGCGGAGAAGCCATCCGCGCCCGCCGCTGGGGCGCTGGCGGTCTTTTACGCGGTGCTGATACCGCTGGCCCTCATCGGACTGGAGGGCTGGCTGCTGGTGCTGCCGGTGCTGGCGGTGTACCTTGTGATCCTGCGGAATCTGGTGAAGCTGTTCCGCTCCCTGGAAAACACCGGCTACGCCATCCATGCCGCACCGGTGCATCTGCCCACGGCGGCGGTGCTGTGGGGTTACCTGGGTCTGACGCTGGCGGCGGTGGTGCTGGCCATGCTGCTGGGACAGCGGTATCCCATGAACTGGCAGCCGCGGGACGACGCGCCGCAGGATGAGACGATCCGGGCGGAGCTGTTGGCGCTGGGTATGCCGCGGCGTGTGCTGGACGACCTGACTGCCGAGGAGGTGGCGGCGATGTTCGGCGCGAGGGCGGTGTTTGTCAACGAGGATAAGCTGTACAACCAGACAAAATACCGGGAGATCGTCATGGAGCACTATTTGGGCGAGGACCCGCTCCGTGTGCTGCGGTACGACCGCACCATCACCACCAAGCACGATGACGGTACCCGCTCCTATACCTACGTCTACCGGGCCTTTGACACGCTGGAGCAGACCATGACCAGCGTGGCGGTGGAGCTGGCGGGCGCAGACGGCGAAAAGCACTATATCGTGATCCACCACCTGTACTACGACACCCAGCCAAGCTCCCGGTATACCGAGGGCATGACCGTCTGGCCGGTGTGGAAGATGGAGAGCAGCTGGCGGCCCGGTACCCTTTGCAGCGGGCGGGTGCTGTGTACCCGGCGGGGGACGGCGCAGACGGCGGCGCTGCACGGTCTGGCGTATGATGACCGGCAGGTCACGGGCTTCTTCGGTACCGACCGGCGGGCGTCCTTCGATGCACAGTGGACGAGGCCGTCCGGCGCAGGCGATGTCCGGATGTATATGCTGTACGATGCGTTCTGCGGCGACGACGCGTGGGTGCTGACCAGCTATGGCAACTATACCCGGCAGAGCAAGCCTGTGTACCCCTTTGACGGCTCGATGCTGCGCTGGGGAATGGGGGATCGCGGCGCCTGCACCCGGTATATGGGCTACGTCCAAAAATTCTGGTAACGGCGACGACGGCGAATAGACGCATAATAGACGCATATGAGAAAAAAGAGAACCGCTTTGCGGTTCTCTTTTTTTGTGTGCTTACGGCTGATAGTGATGGGCGTCCTGCAGCACCATGTCCTTGACCTTCATGAGCCGCGTGGTGTTGCCGCGCTCGTTCTCGTCCAGCTTCATGGTGATGTAGCGGATGTTCTTCTCCGTCTCCGGTATCATCACATACTCCAGGGCGTTGACGCGGCGGCGGGTCTTTTCGATGTCCTGGGCCAGCAGCTGCATGGATTTCTCCACCTGCGCCAGCTCCAGCATGTCGGCGAACACCGCCTGCATCTTCTCCAGCGCCGCGTCCAGCTCACCGCTGGTCTGGGCGAAGCCGTAGGGCAGCAGGGAGCCCTCGCCGCCCTCGGTGTGGAACGTGAACACCGGCACGTTGACGCTCATGATGTTCCGCGCGTCCACATCCAGCGACACGCTGCGCTGGGGCCGCAGCAGCGACTGCTCCAGCATCTCCGGCCCCATGACGGCGGAGGCCACGGTGAAGGCATCGTTGGCCTCCTTCAGGCCCTGCTCCACCTTGGCCCGGAGCTGCCGGTTGCGGCGGACGATCTCCAGAAACTGCTTCATCAGCTCGTCCCGCTTATCCTTCAGCAGCTTGTGGCCGCGGCGGGCCGTCTTGAGACGGCCCTTCAGCCGCGTCAGCTCCATGCGGGTGGGATTGACAGTCTTTCCGGCCATGGGCGGTCACTCCTTCTCCGGCAGGTACTTGTCCAGCATCTCCGGCTTGATGCGCTTCAGCTCGCTTCTGGGCAGCATCCGCAGCAGCTCCCAGCCCAGATCCAGCGTCTCCTCGATGGAGCGGTTCTCGTCGAAGCCCTGGGAGACGTAGCGCTTTTCAAACTCGTCGGCGAACTTGGCGTACAGCAGGTCGGTGGGGCTGAGGGCGGCCTCGCCCAGAATGGTCATCAGCTCCTTGGCCTCCTTGCCGCTGGCATAGGCGGCAAACAGCTGGTTCATGGTGGGGGCGTGATCCTCCCGGGTCTTGCCGGCGCCCACGCCCTTGTCCTTCAGACGGGACAGGCTGGGCAGCACGTCCACCGGCGGCAGGATATTCTTGCGGTACAGGTCGCGGCTGAGGATGATCTGCCCCTCGGTGATATAGCCCGTCAGGTCGGGGATGGGGTGGGTCTTGTCATCCTCGGGCATGGTCAGGATGGGGATCATGGTGATGGAGCCCTTGCAGCCCAGCTTCCGCCCGGCTCGCTCGTACATGCTGGCCAGGTCGGTATACAGATAGCCGGGATAGCCCCGGCGGCCGGGGACCTCCTTCTTGGCGGCGGACACCTCACGCAGTGCCTCGGCGTAGTTGGTGATGTCCGTCAGGATCACCAGCACATGCATGTCCTTCTCAAACGCCAGATACTCGGCGGCGGTCAGGGCCATGCGGGGCGTGGCGATACGCTCCACGGCGGGGTCGTTGGCCAGGTTGGTGAACAGCACCGTGCGCTCGATGGCGCCGGTACGCTTGAACTCCCGGACGAAGAACTCCGACTCCTCAAAGGTGATGCCGATGGCGGCGAACACCACGGCGAAGTTGGAACTGTCGTCCAGCACCCGGGCCTGCCGGGCGATCTGCGCCGCCAGATTGGCGTGGGGCAGACCGGAGCCGGAGAAGATCGGCAGCTTCTGACCGCGCACCAGCGTGTTCAGACCGTCGATGGTGCTGATACCGGTCTGGATGAACTCATTGGGGTAGTCCCGGGCGGCGGGATTCATGGGCAGGCCGTTGATGTCCATGTACTTGTCGGCCAGCAGCGCGGGGCCGCCGTCGATAGGCTCTCCCATGCCGTTGAACACGCGGCCCAGCATGTCGGCGGACACGCCCAGCTGCAGGGGGTGGCCCAGAAAACGGATCTTGGCGTCCCGCAGGTTGATGCCGGCGGAGGAGTCAAACAGCTGCACCACGGCCCGGTCGCCGTTGACCTCCAGCACCTTGCAGCGGCGGACCTCGCCGCTGTGGAGCTGGATCTCCGCCAGCTCATCGTAGGTGACGCCCTCCACGTTCTCCACCACCATCAGGGGGCCGGAGACCTCGTGGATGGTACGGTATTCCTTCATCATGCGTCCTCACCAGCTTTCTTCACCAGATCGGCGATCTCGCCGTCCATCTCGGTGTGTACCTGCTCATAGTTGGCGGCGTACTCGTCCGCGGCGGCGTATTTGGCCCAGCCCAGCCGCTCCCGGGCGGGGATGGCAAACAGCGCCGGCAGGGCGACGCCCTTGCCGATGGCGTCGCGGCACAGCGTCTCATAGTGCAGGATCAGTGCCAGCAGGCGCATCTGCCGGTCGAAGCTGGAGTAGGAGTCCACATCCATGAAGGCGTTCTGCTGCAGGAAGTCCTCCCGCAGCATCCGGGCGATCTCCAGCGTCAGCTGATCCTTGGGGGACAGGGAGTCCTTGCCCACCAGCTGCACGATCTCGTTCAGCTCGTTCTCCTCCTGCAGGAGGTGCATGGCCCGGTTGCGGTTCTTCATAAAGTCGGGGCCCATGTGCGCATCGAACCACGGTGTCACCGCGTCCAGATACAGGGAGTAGGAGTTCAGCCAGTTGATGGCGGGGAAGTGGCGTCGGTAGGCCAGAGAGGCGTCCAGCGACCAGAACACCTTCACGATGCGCATGGTGGCCTGCGCCACCGGCTCACTGAGGTCGCCGCCGGGAGGCGACACGGCGCCCACGGCGGTGAGGGAGCCATTGCGCGCCTCCGTGCCCATGCACTGCACCACGCCGGCCCGCTCGTAGAACTGGGCCAGACGGGACGCCAGATATGCAGGATAGCCCTCCTCACCGGGCATCTCCTCCAGACGGCCGGACATCTCGCGCAGGGCCTCGGCCCAGCGGGAGGTGGAGTCGGCGATGACAGCCACGTCGTAGCCCATGTCCCGGAAGTACTCGGCGATGGTGATGCCGGTGTAGACCGACGCCTCACGGGCGGCCACGGGCATGTCGGAGGTGTTGGCGATGAGCACCGTCCGCTTCATCAGGCTCTCGCCGGTGCGGGGATCCGTCAGCTCCGGGAACTCCCGGAGCACATCGGTCATCTCGTTGCCCCGCTCGCCGCAGCCAATGTATACCACGATGTCCACGTCCGCCCACTTGGCCAGCTGGTGCTGCACCACGGTCTTGCCGGAGCCGAAGGGTCCGGGCACGGCGGCGGTGCCGCCCTTGGCGATGGGGAACATGGTGTCGATGACACGCTGGCCCGACTGCAGAGGCGTCTCCGGCGGGAATTTCTTCTTGTAGGGACGGCCCACGCGGACGGGCCACTTCTGCACCATGGTCAGCTCACGCACCGCGCCGTCCGCCGTGCGGATGCGGGCGATGGGCTGGGTGATGTTGTACTGTCCGGCCTCCGCCAGCCACTCCACCGTGCCGCTGACGCCCACCGGCACCATGATCTTATGCAGCACCGACTCCGTCTCCGGTACGGTGCCCAGCACGTCGCCGCCGGTGACGGCGTCGCCTGCGGCGGCAGTGGGTGTAAAGCGCCACAGCTTCTCACGGTCCAGCGGCGGCACCTGGATGCCGCGGGTGATGTTGGCGCCCACCCGGCGGACGATCTCCTCCAGCGGGCGCTGGATGCCGTCGTAGATGTTCTCAATCAGGCCCGGGCCCAGCTCCACGCTGAGGGGCGCGCCGGTGGTGACCACCTCCGCGCCGGGGCCGAGGCCGGATGTCTCCTCGTATACCTGAATGGAGGCCCGGTCGCCGGTCATATTCAGGATCTCTCCGATCAGATGCTGGGGGCCTACGCGCACCACGTCCGCCATGCTGGCGTCCGCCATGCCGTCGGCCACCACCAGCGGGCCGGAGACTTTGATGATCTTACCCATTCTCTTGCTCCTTTCAGGAAATATCCGCGCCCACGGCGCGTTCCACCGCCGCGTGCAGCGCGCTGTCCGCAAGGCCCAGCGCGCCGCCCTTGCCGGGGATAAGGATGACGGCGGGCAGCATGTCATCCTGATAGCGGGCGATCTCCGCCGTCATGTCTTTGGCCAGCTGCTCCGTCACATAGATGACGGCGTAGCTCTCCTGCGCCAGACGGTGCAGCGTTCTGCGGCCCGTCTCGGCGTCGTCGGCAAAGAACACATCCAGCCCCAGGGCCCGGAAGCCCAGTACGCTGTCGCGGTCGCCCAGTACAGCGATCTTATACATACGCATCACGCAGCCTTTCCCGTATGGCGTCGGCGCTGAGACCCGCCAGACGCTCGGCCATGACGATGCGCACAGCCGTCCACTCCGCCTCCTTGGCGATGAGATAGCCCAGCGCCACCTCCACGCCGAAGGGCACCCGCCGCGCACCGGCGGCGGTTTTCAGCACTGCGTTGTCGCAGGCCTTCTCAAAGGCTGTCAGGCTGCCGCCCTTGACAGCCTCCTCACCCAGTTCCGCCGCCTCCCGCAGTGCTGTGCTGCGGAACAGGGCGGCCGCGCCGTTTCCCGCGCCGGCCCGGAGGGTGTCCACCGGCACGCTGCCGCCTGCAAACAGCACCTCCTGCAAAAAGCCGGGGTCCATGTGCATCCGCTCCGTGCGCACCAGCGCCCGGAGGTTGGCGGCGTCGATCATGGTGCGGACGTAGTCCTGAAGATATGCACAGCGGCTGTCCGCCGCCAGTTGCCGCAGCCTGTCGAAGCAGGCCCGGTCCAGCACGCAGTCGCTGCGCTGGGCGCTGCCGGTCTCCGCCAGCAGCTGGGCGGCCCTTTCCGCGGCCTCCGCCATATCCCGGGGCAGGAACTGCCAGTTCCCGCTGTCGGCGTACCGGCGCTGCAGCTCCCCGGCGGGGATGGTGCCCGCGTCCATCAGCAGGCGCTCCGCGCTCTCCGGTACCTTCAGCAGCACCTTGATGTTGTGGTAGTCGTATTTGATGCGGAACACGTCCAGCAGCTCCTTCTCCGGCATGAACCGCTCCAGCTCGGCGAACACCGCCTCCCGCTGCTTTTTCAGGCTCTCCTGCAGCGTGGCCTCGTCCCGGATGGGGTCGTACCCCAGATCCGTCAGGAGCTGGGAGCAGTTCTCCGCCGACGGGGCCTGCAAAAGCTGCTCCAGCCGCTGGGCCGTCAGCAGGTTTTTCTCCAGACTCCGGATGCGGGCGGAGAGGAACAGATAGTCCGTGTCCTTTCTGCGCTTTGTCAAAGGGATGCCCCCTTTCAGTCAAACAGCAGCTTCGCCACGGCGGAGGACTCCTCCTGCCGCAGCTGGCGGAGCTTCTCCGTAAAGCTGCAGTTCAGCTCCACGCGGCCCCGCCGCAGCACCAGTCCGCCCCCGGTGTCCCGTGTCTCGCCGGACAGGCGGAAGGCGGCGCCGGGCTTTTTGGCGTTGGCGGCGTCCACCACCGCCGCGCCCACCGTCTCACGGTCGTGGGCGGACAGCAGCAGCTCCTCGTCGCCGCTGCCGTTCTCCGCCGCCAGCGCGGCCAGCAGGTCGATGTAGTCCGCCTGGGGCAGCGCCGCCAGCGCCTGTGCGGCGCGGGCGAAGGCCTCGTCGATCAGCTGCTGCTTGGCGGCCAGCACCCGCTGTCGGCAGGCCAGCTGGCTGCTGCCGTTGAGGTGCTCCAGATGCTCCGCCGCCTGGGCCTCCGCGCGCTGTGCGCTGTCCCGGGCAGCGGCGTCCGCCTGCGCCTGATAGTCCCGGAGGATGGCGGCGGCGTTCTCGGCGGCGTTGGCCGCCAGCGCGTTGCACTCCGCCCGGGTATCCGCTTCCATGCGGGCGATGATCTTGTCCAGTCCGTTCATAGCGGCACCCGCCTTACTTCAGGATGTTCAGGGAGATCATGATGGTGGCCACCAGCGACAGAATGGCGTAGAACTCCACGATGCCGCAGTAGATGATGCCCTTGGTGGCGGCCTCCGGACGCTTGGCCACGATGTTGATGGAGGCGGCGGCCACGCGGCCCTGGAAGATGGCGCTGAGCCAGCCGCCCAGCATGATGGGCAGGCAGGCGGCGAAGAAAGACAGGCCCTGGGACAGGGTGATGTCCACGGCGCTGCCGCTGAGCACGCCCACCTGACCCAGCACCAGGAACAGGGCCACGAAGCCGTACAGACCCTGGGTGCCGGGCAGCACCTGCAGGATCAGGCATTTGGTGGACTTGTCGGGATCCTCGCTGGTGAGGCCGGCGGCGGCCTCACCCACCATACCGGTGCCCTTGGCGGAGCCGATGCAGCACAGGCCGGCGGTCAGCGCCGCGCCCAGAATGGCGAAACCCAGTCCGCCGATGGATTCAAGAATACTCATTGTTCATGTTCCTCCTTCATGATCTCTACATAATTGGAACGCATGCACAGGGGACGGAAGGCCTTGCCGCCGTCCTTGTAAAAGCGTCCGAAGAATTCCAGAAACTGCAGGCGCATATCGTGAACGTAGCAGCCCAGCAGGTTCAGGGCCAGATTCAGGGTGTTGCCTACCAGCGAAATGATGATGAACGTCACCAGATTGCCGGTGGTGGCGCCCAGCATGTTGAACACCTGGGCCAGCACCGCGCCGGACAGCATCAGCGCCATCAGGCGCACATAGGACAGGATGTCGCTGAAAAAGCCGGTAACGCCGTTGTACACGGCGGCCACCACGCCGGTGACCTTGCCGAAGCCCTTTTTGCCCCGGCCCGCGCCGTACAGCAGCATCAGTCCGCCGATGCACAGTACCACCGGCACGCCGCCGACGCTGCCCACGCCCAGCAGGGCCATGGCGCCGCCGGCCAGAATGATCCACCAGGTGATCTCGTCAAACAGTGCATCCGGGAAGTGCCCGTTTCTGCACTTCTCCACCACGCTGACGGCCATGCCGGTAAATACCTGTATGGCGCCCAGCACCAGCGAACCCACCATGATGGCCATGGTGTCGTTCAGCGGGTCGAACAGCGCCGGCAGGGCGAAGGTGCTGGCAGGGTCGATGAGCTTGCACAGCTGGGGGATAAAGTCGCCCAGAAAGCCGCCGGTCAGGGCGCCGAAGATGAACGTCATGATGCCGCACCAGAAGATCATCTCCATAAAGCTCCTGTTGTCAGGCCGCTTCTTCTTCAGAAACAGCAGGGAGCCGATGATCATGGCCAGCCCGTAGCCCATGTCCGCCATCATCATGCCGAAAAAGAAGATGAAGAACGGGGCCATGATGGGGTTGGGGTCCACGCCGTCGTAGGCGGGCATGGAGTACTGCTCCGTGATGCAGTTCATGGAGCGGGTCAGCACGTTGCCCTGCAGCTGCACCGGCACGTCGGGGATATCCTCCGTCGTGGGGTCGCTGACATCGTAGGCGCAGTCCAGCGTGTCCAGCCACGCCGCCAGCTTCGGCAGCTTCGCCGCCGGCGCCCAGCCGTCAAAGGCCACGATGTACCCGTCCGTCAGCAGCCGTTTCCGGTTCTCCTCCCGCATGAGCCGGGAGTTCAGACGGTCACTGCACAGCTGCAAGTCGGGGAGCTTACCACCCAGCGCCGCCAGCGCCTGACGGGCGTCCTCCTTTTCCGCGGCCGTCCGACGCAGGTCGTCCGCCAGCGCCGTCAGAGCCTCCTCCGGCGTGCCGTGACGGCCCTTCAGCTGTCCGCCGGTGAAGCCGAAGCCCCGCAGCAGCTCCAACGCCGCGGGCGTCGCGCTCCTGTGGGTCAGCAGCAGGATGCACTGCTGCTCCCGGTCGGCGTTCAGCAGATACGCCTCCGCCTCCGGCACCTGCGCACACAGCGCGCCCTGCACCTCGTCCCAGCGGGCGAAGGGGGGCAGCGTACCGGTGGTGATGTCGCAGCACCGCGTCTCCGTCAGCTCCAGCGGCACATCCAGACTCCGCCACGGCGTCAGAGCGGCCTGCTCGGCGCGGAGCTGCGTCTCCCTGGCGGTGAGACGGTTGATGTCCGCCGCCAGCTCATTGATGCGCCGCGCCGTTTCCAGCTCAGCCGCCAGCGCCGCCTCGTCCAGATAGTCCTTCTCGGAGATCTGCGGCCGGGGCGACAGCAGTCCCGCCTTTTGCGGCGGAGCCGTGCGGCGCAGGGTGTCCATGGCCGCCTGCAGCTGCCGCTGCCGGGCCAGGCAGTCCGCCGCTGCCGTATCGCACCGGCGCAGGGAGTCGGGCAGCGCCTCCGTATCCGGCTCGCTGATCTCCACACAGCCCATGTGCTGGAGCCGCCGCAGCATGGCGTCATGGTCGCGCTCCAGCGCCAGTATCTGCAGACGCTTCATTTTGACAATGGCCATCTACCGCTTCACCACCTTTTCCAGCAGATAGGCCACGGCGCCGTCCATCCGGCCCAGCGCCGCCTCCCGCAGAGCCGCGCAGTCCTGCTCCGTTCGGGTCAGCATGGCCTGCCGTTCCGTATCGGCCTGTGCCTCCGCCCGGCGCAGCGCGTCAGCGGTAGCGCGGCGGGCCGATTCCTGTGCGGCGGCCACCAGCGCGGCGCCGTCCTTTTCGGCCTGCCGCACCTGCTCCGCCGCCGCGCTCTGCGCCGCGGCCCTCTGCGCCAGCAGACGGCTCTCCGCCGCCTGCAGGCTCTCTATTTTTTCCCGGTACAGTTTCACTCACCGCCTTTCTGATACATGCAGACAGGGGAAGGCCCCTGTGCGGCCTCCCCCTGAGAACATACGCTTTATACCGCAGGGGCGGCCCTCTGCGTATATTTGTATCAGGATACCACAAAAGTATGTTTCACACAACGGGCAAGCCGTAGAAAATGACTGGCCCGTTTTTGTGTATTTCGTCAAATGATACATTTTTTCACAATAATTATCGCAAGAAGAAACTTTTATCGGCGGCGTTCATCGGCCAAATTCCAGTGGCATTTTTCCCTCTTATGTGGTATAGTATCCATGCCATCAGGGGCATTATGACAACTGCATTGACAACAAAGAGGATAAATTCGACAACATATAACAATTTGTATTCAAATCTGACGTGAGGTACAGCTATGACATACTTGACAGCATTCCTGTTGGGACTGGTCCAGGGCGTGGCGGAGTTCCTGCCCATCTCCAGTTCGGGCCATCTGGCCATCGCCCAGAACCTGCTGGACATGGAGGGCGCCGGCAGCGTGCCGGAGTTCTTTGACGTGCTGCTCCACTTGGGCACGCTGATCGCGGTGTTCGCCGCCTACTGGACGGACATCTGCGAAATGGTGGTGGAGTTTTTCCGGGGCATCGGCGATCTGGCCCGCCGCTCCACGCCGTCGCCGGTGCCGCCGGCCCGGCGGCTGATCCTGCTGATCATCGTGGGCACACTGCCGCTGGCAGCGGTGCTGCCCATCCGCAAACATGTGCAGGGCCTGACAAATAATATGGTATTCGTGGGCGCGGCGCTGATCGTCACCGGCATCCTGCTGTTCCTGTGCGACCGGGTGCGCAAGGGCCGCAAGAATGAGCGCAGCGCCACATGGCTGGATGCCCTGCTGGTGGGCGTGAGCCAGGCGGTGGCCACGCTGCCCGGCGTCTCCCGTTCCGGCATGACCATCACCGCCGGCTGCTTCGTGGGCTACGAGCGGAAATTCGCCGTGCGGTTTTCGTTCCTGCTGAGCATCCCCGCCGTGCTGGGCGCCAACATCCTGTCCATCGGCGATGCGGTGCAGGCCGGCATCAACGGCGCGGAGGTGCCCATGTATCTGGTGGGCGTCGTCACCGCCGCCGTCACGGGCTATCTGTGCATCCGCCTGCTGAAGTATGTGGCGGACAAGGGCCGCTTCGGCGCGTTTGCCTATTACTGCTGGGCGGTGGGCATCCTGACGCTGGTGCTGCAGGCCGTCAAGTGATATGAAGTGAGGAAGACTATGGCATCGACACAAAAGAAAACAACGAAAGGGAAAAAGACCCCGCCCAGGCCGGAGCCGCCCGCCTATAACGGCACGGCGCGGCTGGTGGGCGGCATCGTCTGCCTGCTGCTGGCGCTGTGCGTGCTGGTCAGCTATTTCAATGTGGACGCGCTGCTGTTGACATTCATCGCCAGGGCCCTCAAGGGCCTGCTGGGCTGGGGCTTCTATCTGGCCGCCCCGGCGCTGCTGGGCGCGGCACTGATCCAGCTGCGGCACCGGGGCCGCCCCGTGGTCCTGCGCACCACCTGCACGCTGCTACTGCCGCTGCTGGTGGGCGTGCTGTGCCACCTGCTGCTGTGCCGCACGGCCTATCAGCTGGGCAGCGGTCTGCTGCCCCGTCTGTGGGCGGACGGACAGGCCCTGACCTGCGGCGGCGTGGTGGCCGGCGGCCTGGCACTGGGCAGCGAAGCACTGGTGAGCAAGGTGGTGTCCATCGTCATCTTCGTGGTGCTGCTGCTGGCGGCGCTGCTGGGCGCACTGCACATGACGCCCCAGCAGGCGGTGGATAAGGTGAAGGAGTACCGCACCAGCCGCTGGGAGGACGAGGACGACGAGGACGATCTGGACGGCTTCGAGCCGGTGCCCCAGCGGAAGGCCCCGTCCGCTCCGGAGAAGCCCGCCAAGGACAGACCCGCCCGGAAACGGGCCGATATCGACATTCCGCTGGACGGCGAGCCCTCCGCCATGGAGGGCGGCGCGAAGAAGGACTTCTTCCCCCGCAGGTCCGCCGCCGTCCGGACGCCGGATCAGGTGCTGGCGCCCAAGGACGCGGCGCCCGCCGCACCGGAGACACCTGCCGCCCCCGCGGCGCAGGAGCCTGCGCCGGTGAAGGAGCCGGTGTCCGAGAAGAAAAAGAAGGCCCAGCTCCAGCAGGAGGTGCAGTCCGCCGCCGAGGAGGTGGGACAGGCTATCGAGCAGGAGCTGGCCCAGGGTGAGGAGGTCTACCGTTACCCGCCCATCACCCTGCTGGAGGAGAACCGCGCCGACAACTGCACCGAGGTAGGCGCGGAGCTGCGCAACAACTCCCGCCGCCTGGCGGAGGCGCTGCGCTCCTTCGGTGTGGATGCCGCCGCCGGCGATGTGGTCCACGGCCCCAGCGTCACCCGCTACGAGTTCACGCTGGAGCAGGGCGTCAAGCTCAGCAAGATCACCAACCTGTCCGACGACATCGCTCTGGCCCTGGGCGCCAGCGGCGTCCGGGTGGCGCCGGTGCCCAACAAGATATCCGTGGTGGGCATCGAGGTGCCCAACCGCACCGTCACCGCCGTGCGCATCCGGGACGTCATCGAGTCCCGGGAGTTCACCCGCCACCCGTCCCCCGTGGCCTTTGCCGTGGGCAAGGACATCGGCGGCAGCAACATTGTGGGCAACATCGCCCGCCTGCCCCATGTGCTCATCGCCGGCACCACCGGCTCCGGCAAATCCGTGTGCACCAACTCCCTCATCGTCAGCATCCTCTATAAGTCCACCCCCGACGAGGTGCGCTTCATCATGGTGGACCCCAAGATGGTGGAGCTGGCGCCCTACAACGGCATTCCCCACCTGCTGATCCCGGTGGTCACAGACCCCAAGAAGGCCGCCGGCGCCCTGCAGTGGGCGGTGTTCGAGATGATGAAGCGCTACAAGATGTTCTCCGAGAAGGGCGTCAAGGATCTGGCGGGCTACAACGCCCTGTCGGAGACGGACGAGGACGTGAAGAAGCTGCCCACCGTGGTGGTGGTCATCGACGAGCTGGCCGACCTGATGCTGGTGGCCGCCAAGGAGGTGGAGGAATCCATCTGCCGCGTGGCCCAGATGGGCCGTGCCGCCGGCATGCACCTGGTGGTAGCCACCCAGCGTCCCTCCGCCGATGTCATCACCGGCCTGATGAAGGCCAATATCCCCAGCCGCATCGCCTTCGCCGTGGCCAGCTCCATGGAGTCCCGCATCATTCTGGA
>URST01000028.1 GCA_900550585.1 uncultured Eubacteriales bacterium | reverse complement strand
GCACCAGCCCCGCCATATCCGCCACCTTCACCGTGTCCGTCACCGGCAGCGCCGGGGCTATGGCGTAGGTGCGCTGCCCCAGACGGATGAGCTCATCCACCTGCTCCGGCAGGATCAGGGGCCGCGCCCCGTCGTGGACAGCCAGATACTCCGTGTCCGGGCTGGCCTCCAGCGCCGCCAGCAGCACCGACTCGGCCCGGCTGGCGCCGCCCTCCACCACCCGGATGGGCTTGCGGATACCGGCACGGCTCACCAGCGCCGCCACCTCCTCCAGCTTCTCGGGCTGTGCGGCCACCACGATCTCGTCCACCAGCACCGCCCGATCCAGCACGGACAGCGTCCGCGTCAGCACCGGCGCGCCGCACAGCTGGGCAAACATCTTGTCCGTACCGTCCATACGGGCGGACTTCCCCGCCGCCGGCACAATGGCCGCGCAGTGGGGATGCACCTTTTTCTTCACGTTTTTCCGCATCCGGTCAAACAGCTTTCCCATGGCTCTCCGCTCCTGTCGCATCGTTTCGTTTTTATCAGTATACCGCATTTTTCCTTCTTTTACAAGGACTATTCCCTTAGTTTATCTGTAAAGACATTTCACTTGTCAGCTGTTAAAACAAAAAGGAGGGCCGCCCTGCGGCCCTCCCTCGGTCATCTTCTGTTGTGGGGATACCAGATCTTCTGCTGCTCCGCCGCGCGGATCAGCTCCTCCCGGAAGTCGGGGTGCGCGATGGAGATCAGCTTCTCCGCCCGCTCCCAGACGCTCAGGCCCTTGAGGCAGACGCAGCCGTACTCCGTCACCACATACATGGTGTTGACGCGGGTATCCGTCACCACGGAGCCGGGCTGAAGCGTGGGACGGATGCGGGACTTCATGGAGCCGTCCTTATCCTTGAACGTGGATGACAGGCAGATGAAGCTCTTGCCGCCCTTGGACAGGTACGCGCCCAGCACGAAGTCCTGCTGACCGCCGGCGCCGCTGATCTGCTTGGTGCCCGCCGTCTCGCCGTTGACCTGTCCGTACAGATCCACGTCCACGGCGTTGTTGATGGAAATAAAGTTGTCGATGGCCGCGATGGTGCGGATATCGTTGGTGTAGCTGATGGGCGCGGACATGCAGGCGGGGTTGTCGTCCAGATAGTCGTAGAGCTTCTGGGTGCCTGCGGCAAAGGCAAAGACCTGACGGCCCCGGTCGATGTTCTTCCGGGCGCATGTGACCTTGCCGGCCATGGCCAGATCCACATAGGCATCCACATACATCTCCGTATGGACGCCCAGATCCTTCAGATCGGACTCACAGAGCATGGCGCCCACGGTGTTGGGCATACCACCGATGCCCAGCTGGAGACAGGCGCCGTCGGGGATCTGCTCCACGATGAGCCGGGCCACCGCCTTGTCCACCTCGGTGGCGGTGCCGGAGGGCTGGATGCCCATGGGGTCGTTGCGGCCCTCCACCACCATGTCCACCTCGCTGATGTGGATGCAGTTGTCAAATCCGCCCAGACAGCGGGGCATGTTCTCGTTGACCTCCACGATGACCACCTTGGCCATCTCGCACACGGCCTTCACATGGGAGGCGGACAGGCCGAAGTTGAAGTAGCCGTGCTTATCCATGGGGGCCACCTGGAACATGGCCACGTCCGGGGGCGTGATGTGGTCGTAATAGTAGCGGGGCAGCTCGGAATAGCGCATCGGCTCATGGAACCCGGCGCCGCTGGCGATGTGGTGGCGCTCCACGCTGCTCATATGATGGGAATTGAAAATGATGTGATGTACCGGGTCCTCGATGTCGAAGATGGCCGGCTTCCACAGGCTGATGCCGCCGCGGACCTTCACGTCCTCCAGCTCCGGTGCCCGGCGGGCCAGCGCCTCATCCAGCACGCGGGGATGAATGGCGCAGAAGCCGTAGTCCACCCAGTCGCCGGACTTGATGACCTTCACCGCCTCGTCCGCGGTGGTCAGTTTCTGCTTGTACAGCGCCTGAAAATCAGCAAAAGCCATGTCCTGTTCCTCCCTGTTCTTTCCTATCCCTTCCGACGAAGGCTGAATTTTCTAATTGTTAATTTTACCACAATGCAGCCCGCGGGGAAATTGACGAAACCTACAAGAATTCTCGGGAATGCTTGTGCAAAAATGAGCAGGCCCGGCATGGATATCATCCGCTCAACGCCTCTACCTCCTCCGACATGATCACCCGTATCTCGTTGACCGCCGTGTCCTTGTTTTTTTCGCTCTGGCACATCTTTGCCGCTGTCCCCACCAGCGCCTGCAGGATACCTCCCAGCTCCTTGACCTCCTTCAGGCTGCCCTCTCCGCTTTCCAGCCGTTCCGTAGCCCCGGCAGCCGCCGTCTCCAGCAGCTTTGCCGTAGCCATCAGGCATCGCCGGAGTATCTGCTTTTCCGCCTCCTCCCGACCGATCTGCCACTGCCCCTTGATCGCATGTCGCCACACCGTCTGCGTACACACATGGTACTCCCTTGCCAATCGCTGATAGGTATACATTCCCGACTCATACTTACGCCTTACCTCTCCCCAGTTCACGTCTGCTCTTTTCATATGCGCTCCCCCCTTCCTGCGATCCGGTTCTGCCCCTATGCCAAAAACCGGGAGAGTTGCCCATAAACAGGCAACTCTCCCAAAATTATTTTTCTTTTCCCCGCTTCATCCCCCGTCCCTTTCGTACGGCACGCTTCTCCCATCGTCCCGCTCTTTCGCGACCCGAGATCGCTCTTACTTTGCCTTGAACTCTATCCACTCATTGTCCATAAGGACAACTACCAAGTCTTCCTCAATAACAGCATACGGAGTCCCCAGGTCTCTGTTGAAGTTTGCCTCACCATCTTTTCGGGGAACGCCATCCTCCGCATACGACGTGGTGTACTGAATAACACTCTCGTCTACTTCAACGGGAACAGCATTATCGGTCGAATAGTAATTTATCCCATTTACCATTATCGTCGCAGGATAGTCCCCAACATTCGACTTTCCGCAGCCCGCCATAGCAACAACGCAAACCAACGCTAACACTGATGCCATCAACTTTTTCATACGATCACGCTCCCCCTGTCAAATTCCAATTGATCCGTTCTATCTTCAGCACAATGCTCTTAAATTCTCTTGCCCACCTCGATTGTACCATGCCTCTCCGCAAGGTCGCAAGATATTTTCCCCTGCACGCCATTGTGAAAACAACCAAAAACACCTCCGCTGCCTGTAGGGCAGCGGAGGTGTTTTACGATCTAATTACTCCTCGTCGGCGTCCTCGTCAGCGGCGGGAGCCAGCAGCGCGCGGATGGACAGGGAGATCTTCTGCTTCTCCTCGTCGATGGCCGTGATCTTGGCGTCCACGATGTCGCCCTCGGCCAGCACATCGCCGGGCTTCTCGATACGGCGATCCGCGATCTGGGAGATGTGGATCAGGCCATCCACACCGGGCACGACCTCGGCAAAGGCGCCGAAGGTCATCAGCTTCACGATGCGCACCTGCGCCACGTCGCCGACGTGATAGGTGGCCATGAACTTGTCCCAGGGATTGCAGGAACGATCCTTCACGCCCAGAGAGATCTTGCGCTTCTCGGGGTCGAAGGAGATGACATACACATCCAGCGTGTCGCCCACGGAAACCACCTCGGCGGGGTTCTTGATGCGGGACCAGGACAGCTCGGAGATATGTACCATACCATCCACGCCGCCAATATCCACGAACACACCGTAGGAAGTCATGGACTTCACGGTGCCGGTGTAGTGCTTACCCACCTCGATGTTCTCCCAGATCTCAGCCTGGGCAGCCTGACGGGCCTCATAGGTCACGGCCTTGATGGAGCCGACAACGCGGCGGCGGGCACGGTTGACCTCGGTGATGCGCAGGGAGACGGTCTGGCCGATCATGGTGCTCAGTTCAGCGCCGCGGGGCTGACCGGACTGGGAAGCGGGCACGAACACGCGCACGCCCTTGACGTTGACGACGATGCCGCCCTTGTTCTCTTCTGTGACCTTGCCCTCGAGAGTGGTCTTCTCCTCGCAGGCCTTCTCGATGTCCTCCCAGACCTTGACAGCGTCCAGACGCTTCTTGGACAGCATGGCATAGCCCTCCACGTCGTTGACGCGGATGATGTAGGTCTCGATCTCGTCGCCGACCTTCACCACATCCTCAGGCTTCACGCTGGGATCGGCGGACAGCTCGTCGATGGAAATATAACCTGCCTGCTTGCAGCCCAGGTCAACCTGCACCTCGGTGGGACCGATGGCAGTCACGATACCGGTTACCTTCTCTCCTGTATTCAAAGTCTTAAAAGATTTTTCCAGCATTTCCTCGAAGCTTTCTTCGGTAGCTTCCATGTTCTTGATCTCGTCGCTCATTCTTGCATATACCTCCTTAATGATGCCCGCAGGTGTGGACGCGCCGGCTGTAAGCCCCGCCACAGAACATCCGTTAAGAAAGTCACCCTTGAGTTCATCCGCCCGTTCGATCTGATAGACGACGGGGCACCTCTCGCTGCAAATCTCCGTTAAATGTTTGGTGTTGGCACTCTTACGATCTCCGACCACGACCATCACGTCCGCCATGGCGGCGATCTCCGCCGCTTCCGACTGACGCTTATGCGTAGCATCACATATTGTATCAAAGATTTTTGCGTTTGTACACTGTTTTTTTAAAATTTTTACGCAGTCCTCCCAGAGGCTGCGGATGCAGGTGGTCTGGGCCGCCGCCATCAGCGGCAGACTGCGCCGTTCCGGCCTTTCAGACAGCCATTTTTCCAGTGCCTCAGGCCCGTCCGCAATGACGGAGGATGCCGCCCAGCTGGCCGCGCCCATGACCTCCGGATGGTGCTGCTCACCGATGATGAGGGGGATGCGCCCCTCCTCCCCGGCCTGCGCCACCAGACGCTGGATGCGCCGCACATTGGGGCAGGTGGCGTCCACGATATCCGCGCCGACGGCCGCCAGCGTCTCATAGACCTGCTTTTTCTCGCCGTGGGAGCGGATGATCACCGTCTCCCCCGGCCGTACCTGGGACGCATCGTCCACCTGCCGGGCGCCCAGTGCCTCCAGCTCCTGCACCACATGGGCGTTGTGGATGATGCTGCCCAGCATGACGCAGCTGCCCTTTTCCCGGGCGGTCTGCTCCGCCAGCTTCACCGCCCGCTCCACGCCATAGCAGAACCCGGCGGACTTTGCCAGTATCACACGCATGTCACACCGCCCAGCTCATAGGCCCGACGCATGACCTCATCGGTATTAGCCTGATACTCCTCCACGGTGCCCTTGCGGCCCGTATAGGCGGGGGCAAAGGGCTTGCCGAAGGTGATGACGGTCTTGCGGAACAGCCGCTTCTTCGTGCCGATGAACACCGGCACCATCTTCACCCCGGCGCGGATGGCCATCATGCCGGCGCCGCTCTTGGGCGTCACCTGCCCGGGCTGCTTCACCCGCGTCCCCTCCGGGAAGATCAGCAGGTTCCAGCCGTCCCGCAGGCTGGTGATGGCTGTCTTTACCGCGTTGATGTCGCTGTTGCCCCGATCCACGGGGAACACGCCGATGTTCCGCAGGAACCACCCCACCACAGGGATGGAGAACAGCTGCTTTTTTGCCATGATCCGCACGTTGAAGTTCTGGGGCATGGCCAGCACCAGCAGGATGGGGTCCCACGCGCTGGAGTGGTTGGCGCACAGGATCGCCGCCTCGTCCTCCAGATTCTCCGTACCCCGCAGCTCCACCGGCCGGAAAAACAGCACCAGAGGCCGCAGGATGCTCCACGCTCTGGCATAGAACTTATTCCTCAATTTGATACACTCCCCCGTATCACGTCCAGCAGCAGCGCAAGGCTGGCGTTGAAATCCATGGAACTGGTGTCCACCATGATGGCGTCGTCCGCCGCCCGCAGCGGTGCGGCGGCGCGATGGGTGTCGTTATAGTCCCGCTCCTCCATCTCCCGCAGCACCTCCTCGTAGGGCTTGGGCGTGCCCCGCTGCTGCAGCTCCAGCTCGCGGCGCTTCGCCCGCACCTCCACATCGGCGTAGAGGAAGATCTTCACGTCCGCGTCGGGCAGCACCACCGTGCCGATGTCCCGCCCGTCCATGATGACGCTGTGCTCCCGCGCCAGAGAGCGCTGCATCTCCATAAGGAAATCCCGCACGCCCTGAATGGCGGAGACGGCGGAGGCGTACATGGATATCTCCGGCAGACGGATGTCCGCCGACACGTCCTCCCCATTCAGCAGCATGCGCTGCACGCCGTCGGCGTCATGCGCCATGCCGATGCGGATGTCCGGCAGCGCAGCCAGCACCGCCGCCGTGTCCTTCGGGTCGATGCCGCGGCGCTGCACATACAGGCCGATGGTGCGGTAGATGGCCCCGGTGTCCACATACAGGATGCCCAGCCGCTCCGCCGCCGCCTTGGCCAGCGTGCTCTTGCCCGCGCCGGAGGGCCCGTCAATGGCCACGGCGTATCGTTTGTCATTCATGCGCTTCATCCTCATTTCTCCGCGGCGGAAAGCCCCGCCAGATATCCGGTCGCCCACGCGATCTGCAGATTGAATCCTCCCGTGTAGGCGTCTACATCCAGTATTTCACCGGCGAAGTACAGTCCCTCCACCAGCTTGGAGGCCATGGTGCCGGGCACCACCTCCCCCACCTTCACGCCGCCGGCGGTGACGATGGCCTCCGCCACAGGGCGCGGACCGGTGAGGGCCACCGTAAAGTGCTTCAGCTCCTGCACCAGCGCGCGGCGCTGCTCCTTCGTCAGGCTGTTGGCCTTCTCTCCCTCCGGCAGCGCCAGACGGCGCAGCAGCACCGGCACCATGCTCCGGTGCACCAGTCCGGCCAGGATGTTGGCCATGTCCCGGTTGGGGTTCTCCCCGATGTCCCGCAGGATACGGCTGTCCAGCTTCTGCTCATCCAGCGCCGGCTTCAGGTCGATGGACAGGCGGTACTGCTCCTTATCCCAGCGGCGCAGATGGGCGCTGGCGGACAGCACCAGCGGCCCGGACACGCCAAAATGGGTAAACAGCATCTCACCGAACTCCCGAAACACCGGCTTATTCTTCCCGTTGAGCACCGTGGCCTCCACGTTCCGCAGGCTCAGGCCCTGCATGGCGGCGCAGTCGGCATCGCTGCTCTCCAGCGGCACCAGCGAGCCTCTGGGCGCCGTGATGGTGTGGCCCAGCGCCGCCGCCATGGCATAGCCGTCGCCGGTGGAGCCGGTGCCGGGATAAGACACGCCGCCGGTGGCCAGCACCACGGCGTCCGCCGGATGGTGCTGCCTGTCGCTCTGTACGCCGGTGACGCGGCCGCCCTCTGCGGTGATCTCCACCGCCCGCTCCCGCAGGATGCGCACCTTCAGCCGCCGCAGCTCCCGCTCCAGCGCGCCGGAGATATCGAAGGAACGGTCGGACACGGGGAACACGCGGTTCCCCCGCTCCACCTTCAGCGGTACGCCCAGCGTCTCAAAAAACGCCATGGCGTCCTGGGGCGTGAACCGGGTCAGGGCGCTGTACAGAAACCGTCCGTTGCCGGGGATGTTGGCCATCAGCGTCTCCTGATCGCAGTCGTTGGTCACGTTGCACCGGCCCTTGCCGGTGATATTCAGTTTCTTGCCCAGCCGCTCGTTGGGCTCCAGCAGCGTCACCTGCGCGCCCTGCCGGGCGGCGGTGATAGCCGCCATCATACCGGCGGCGCCGCCGCCGATCACTGCGATCTCAATCATCGTCCTCTTTCCCGAAGATACTGTACTTCGACCATACCTGCTCCATATCCGCCAGCGCGGCGGACAGCTCCTCCCTGCGCTGCCGGCCCACCGCCAGGATCAGCGCGTTCAAAAGGCTCAGCGGCGCCGCCATGGAATCCACGAAGGAGATCATATCACTGGGCGCCAGCAGCGACAGCGTGGCCATCTGGTACATGGGTGACATGGGACTGTCGGTAATGGCGATGACATCCGCCTTGCGGGAGCAGGCGAACTGCACCGCGTGGATGGCCATTTTGGAGTACCGGGGGAAGCAGATGCTCAGCAGCACGTCTCCCGGCCCGATGTGCACCAGCTGCTCGTAGATCTCACCGGCGGCGCTGCTCTGCACCAGCGTGACGTTCTCAAAGATCAGGTGCATGTAGAAATTGAGGTAGCCCGCCAGAAACGAGGACGACCGCACACCCAGGATATAGATGTGCTTGGCGTGGAGCAGCTTGTCCACCACTCTTTCAAATTCCTCGCGGTCCAGCTCCTCGATGATGTCGTGGATGCTGTTCATGTCCCGCTGCATCACGCTGCCCAGGATATCCGAGCCGCTCATCTGGTCGCTGGACACCTGGATGCGCTGGATGGACGTGAGCTTGCCCCGGATCAGCTCCTGCAGGGCCTTCTGCATGTCGGGGTAGCCGTTATAGCCCAGCTCCGCCGCGAACCGCACCACCGTGGATTCGCTGACCTGCGCCGTCTGTCCCAGCTTGTTGGCGGTCATGAACGCCGCCTTGTCATAGTTTTCCAGAATGTAATTGGCAATACGCTTCTGTCCTTTGGAAAACGTGTCCATCCCGCTGCGGATGGTCTGCAAAACGCTCCTATTCATGAACATCGCCTCCTTTAATGCCTTGTAGTTCTTTATCTGTTAAGTATCTCCACTTGCCGGTCGGAAGGTCGCCCAACAGCAGGGCATCCTCCTGCACCCGCTGCAGCCGCGTCACATGCAGGCCGATCCTGGCACACATCCGGCGCACCTGCCGGTTCTTTCCCTGATGGATGGTCACCCGCAGCAGAGCCTGTCCCTCGCGGCGGCTGACCTCCTCCGCCTGCGCCGGCGCGATCGGTTCACCGTCCAGCTCCCTGATGGCCATGAGCCGCTCCGCCGCGCCGCGTATGTCGCCCCGCACCGTCACCAGATAGACCTTGTCCACCTCGTGCCGGGGGTGCAGCAGCCGCTGGGCCAGATCGCCGTCGTTGGTGAACAGCAGCAGCCCCTCGGAGTCCCGGTCCAGCCGCCCCACGGGGTATACCCGCGCGCCGCAGCCGGCCACCAGCTCCGCCGCCGTCCGCCGTCCGTACTCGTCGGACAGCGTGGTCACATAGCCCCGCGGCTTATTGAGCATCAGATACACCGGTGCCGCCGTTTCCGGCAGCGGTCTGCCGTCCACCGTGACGGTGTCCGTCTCCGGATCGGCCCGGTCACCGACAGCGGCCGGCCTGCCGTTGACACGGACGCGGCCCGCCGCGATCCATTCCTCCGCCGTCCGCCGGGAGCACAGGCCGGCGGACGCTATCAACTTTTGCAGCCGTTCCGTCATGTGTCTCCCATCTCCTGCCATGCAAATGCGTCCCACACCGCTGTCACAGGCCGGTGCAGGCGCAGCAGCACCGTCTGTACGGCGCCACGCGGCGCCGTCAGCCGGAAGCCGTATTCATACAGTGCCGCGTGGTCGGCCCAGTCGTCGCCGTCCCGCAGCGTCACCGCAATGAGGCGGCAGCCGTCCCGCTCGGCGCAGGACACCAGCGTGCGGCCCGCCGCCCTGGTATACCCGGTCTTTAGGCCGACGCAGCCCTCCACCTGCCGCAGCAGGCGGTTGTGGTTCTCCATGGTGCGCTGGCCGATGGTAACGGCCCTGCTGGAACAGATGCGCCGGAACGTAGGCTCCTCCATGGCCGCAGCGGCCAGCACCGCCATATCCCGCGCCGTGGAGTAGTGTCCCTCGGCGTCCAGTCCGTTGGGATTGGCGAAGCTGGTGCGGGTCATGCCCAGCGCCGCCGCCTTTTCGTTCATCAGCGCCACGAACGGCTCCAGCCCTCCGGCACACTCCGTCAGGGCCAGCGCCGCGTCGTTGCCGGAGCACAGCAGCAGGCCGTACAGCAGCTCCTCCACCCGCACTGTTTCGCCGGGCTTCAGGTACATGGACGAGCCCTCGGTCATGTGCGCCCGGGTCACGGTGATGGTGTCGTCCAGTCCCGCCTGCTCCAGCGTCACCAGCGCCGTCATGATCTTGGTGGTGCTGGCAATGAGCATCTGCTCATCGCCGTTCTTTTCGTAAAGCATCTGCCCCGTGTCCGCGTCCAGCAGGACAGCAGCCGTGGCGGAGACCTCCACAGCCTCCGCCACAGCTGGCAGCATGCACAGGAACAGGCACAGGGGCAGCATCGCCCGCAGCATCTTGGCCCACATAGGATCACCCTTACTTCGTTAGGATCATCCCAGTATATTCGGCCCCGTGCGAAAGTATTTTACCTCAGAAATCCGCCTTTTCCCGCTTCTTGTCGATGAAGCCCTCCACGCGGTCCATGACCTGTGGCACCATCTCCACGATGCGGTCCACGGTGGTGATGGCGGGGGTGCCCACGGGCAGCATGCGGGTCACGCCGTCCTTGACCACCAGAAACGCCATGGGTTCCACCCGGACACCGGCAGCCGCACCGGCCCCAAGCTTGTCGGGCTGCTTGCCGTAGTCACCGCCGCCGCAGCCGAAACCGAAGCTCAGCCGGGACACGGGGATCAGGGTCACGCCGTCCGCCGTGACGATAGGCTCGCCCACCACGGTGTTGGAGTCCACCATCTCGCGGATCTTGCCCATGGACGCTTCCATCATTGCGCTGATCGCGTTCTTCTTCTCGTTCATTTCCATGCTGTACGCTCCTTTTCCTCAGTTCGTTGTATGGGTCGCGTCCGCACCGGCGGGCGCCTGGTCTTTCGTGTCCTGCGCGGCCTTCTTTTCCTTGGCGGCCAGCTTCTCCCGTGCGGCCTTCTCCTTCCGGAAGGCCATAAACCACCGCAGCGCCGGCCCGGCAAAGGCAAAGCCGATGGCCAGCAGGTCGCCGATGCGGAAACTCAGCCCCACCTCACCGCTGGCGCGGGTATCCGGGGCGTTGAAGTCCGTCTCCAGATGGATGCGGGGATCCGGCATGTTGGTCAGCTTCTCCAGCTCCGGCATCACCGTCCACATGGCCGCGTTGGCCCAGCCGTAGGTCTCTGCCGTCTGCGCGGGGTCGTCGCCGCCGAAGCACACCGACAGCCGCAAGGGGTCGATGCGCAGCCGCTGCCGCGTTTTCCGCAGCCCCCGCTTCAGGGACTCCCACACAGCCGGCAGCGCGCTGCGGATGTCGCCCGGTGTCAGCGCCGGCTTTTTTCGCTTCTCGTCCGCCGGTTTTTCCTTCTTCTCCTTGGGGGGCTTCGCTTTCCCAGGCTTTTCCGCCCCCTTTTTTTCCGGCTTCGGCACCAGCTGCAGCCGGACGGGACCCGCCATGGCCGTGACGTACAGTTCATCGCCGAAGCGGACGTGTACGCCCACGCGCAGCAGGAGCAGCAGAAGTATCAGTACTGCCAGTATGCCCAATATCCACAGCGCGGCCAAGCGGGTCACCCCTTTCCCTTATTCTTCTCCCGTCTCCGCCGGGAGGTTCCCCTCGTCATCCAGACGCATCTGGCCGTCGGCCTCCAGACCCGGCAGCTGGGGCAGATCCTCCAGCGAGTCCAGATGGAACGCCCGCAGAAATGCCTGGGTCGTCCGGTACAGCCGGGGCCGTCCCGGCACCTGCAGCCGCCCGCACTCCTCGATGAGGTGCCGGTCCAGCAGCAGCCCCACGGTGTAGGAGCTGTCCACGCCCCGGATCTGATCCACATACGCCCGTGTGGTGGGCTGGTAGTAGGCGATGATGGTCAGCACCTCCAGCGCCGGCTGGCTCAGCTTGGCGGGCTTCCGTATCTCGAAGGCCTTGCGGATCTGATCGCCATACTCCGGCGCGGAGCACAGCTGGTAGCTGTCCTCCATCTTCAGAAGGCGGATGCCCCGCCGCTCATAGCTGTAATAGTCCTGCAGCCGCTGGAGCACCAGCTCCGCCGTGGGCTTGTCCAGATCCAGCGCCACGCAGACCCGGTCGATGCCCACCGGCTCCCCGGAGGCAAAGAGGATGCCCTCCACTGCGGCCTCGATCTCTTTCATTTCCCGTGTATCCATGCGTCTCCCCTTACATCAGTTCTTCCGGTACGTCGCCCTCGCAGGTGACGGTGCAGTCGCTGGCGGAGCCGGCCAGTCGGATCAGATTGTTCCGGCACAGCTCCAGCACGGCCATGAACGTGGCCACCAGCTCACTGCGGCTCCTGCTGCCCCGGAACAGCAGCAGAAAGCGGGTGATGCCGCCCTGCTTCAGGCGGCGGATGATCTCCCGCGCCTTCGTCTCCACGGGGTACGGCTCCCGCTTGACGATCTCGTCAAAGGCCTTCAGCGGCGGCGCCTCCTCCACCTGGCCCCGGCGGTCCGTGACCTCCTGCATGGCCAGGATCAGATCCGCCGGCTCCTGCTCGTACTCGTAGATCTTCCCCCGCTCCATCGGCTCCGGCGGGCGGGTCAGCACGTTGCGGCCGAACTCCCCCATGGGGCCGAGACGCTCCGTGATGTAGCGCACCTTGGCGTAGGCATCGCCCCGCTTCCGCTCCTCCAGCGACTGGATGAGGGCGTCCATCTCGCTCTGGGCCTCCTCGTCCTCCAGACTCAGCAGCATCCGGGTCTTGATGTACATCAGGTGGGCGGCCATGGTGATGAACTCGCTGGCCACCTCCAGATCCATCTGCTTGCGCTTTTCCAGATAGTCCAGATACTGCTCCAGTATCAGGGCGATGGGGATGTCCTGTATCTCTATCTTATTTTTGCTCAGCAGGAACAGGATAAGATCCAGCGGCCCCTCGAAATCCTCCAGCGGCTCGCTGGCCCTGGTCTGCACCACCTTTTCCAGCTTGAAGATCGGATTGTCCAACAGCGTTTACCCCTCAGAAGCCGACGATGCGGCAGAATAGCTCGAATACCCAGCGGATAGCGGCGTCCAGCGCGTTGCTGCCGATGCCCACGGAGATGATGACCACCAGCAGCACCATGCCCAGCTGCTCATAGCGCATCAGCCAGTTGTAGGCCCTGTCCGGCAGCAGCACTGCCGCCACCTTGGAGCCGTCCAGCGGCGGCACCGGCACCAGATTGAAAAGCCCCAGACCCACCGACAGGGACGCGGTGTTCACCAGGAACGAAAACAGCGTCTCCGGCAGCGTGCCTGTCACCACCGCCCGGACGTAGACCAGCCGGGCCGCCAGCAGCAGAAGAAGCGCCAGCAGGAAATTGGACACCGGCCCGGCCAGTGCCGTGACGGCCATGCCCTCCTTGGGCTTTTTGAAGTAGTTGGGGTTCACAGGCACCGGCTTGGCCCAGCCGAACCCCGCCACGATCATCATGAAAAAACCGATCCAGTCGATGTGCCGCAGAGGGTTGAGGCTCAGCCGGTGGGCCCGCTTGGCCGTGGGGTCGCCCAGGGCGTAAGCCGCAAGGCCGTGGCACGTCTCGTGGATGGTCAGGCACAGGAACACGGAGGCCAGCCGCAGCAGGATGCTCTCCAGCGAGCCGAAGTCCAGCGCGTCCCATAAATTCGTCAGATATTGCAAGAACGGTTCCTCCCGGTAAAACGCGGCGCGTATGCGCAGAAAATACGCCCCGCTGCGATAGTCCTCTGCATTATAGCAAATATTCCCGCAAAACACAAGAAAAAATCACCCGGACCCCCTGTACATTGTCACCGAAATGACCCGGATGTAACCATTTTGTATCCAACTTACCACCGCTTTGTCTTTTTCCTGTAAGGATGCGTACCGTTTTCTCTGGTATGGTATAGACAAGAAGAAAAAGTACATCATCTATCCGCTGTAAGAAAGGAGAACACAAAATATGGGAAACATGAAGCTGATCGTCGGTCTGGTCGTTCTTTGTCTGGTGTCCGCTGTGGCGGCCTTCCTTCTGCCCAATGCCGTTGGCATGCTGCTCTCCTTCGTGAGCATGGGCGCGGCTGCCGCCATCGCTGTTCTGGCCGTTGTGGCTTTCGTGCGGCTGCTCACACAGCGCCGTGCGTTCTGATACAGGCCCTCCCACCTGTGATCCGAACCCCCAGATCCCTACCCCGGCGGGACAGGGAACGCGCGCTGCGTTCCCTGTCCTTTTTTGCGTCTCCGGTTGCAAACGCCGGCAAAACCGGTTATACTCCCGTCATAAAGAAATACAAAGGAGCATCGACATGAAGGTACGTCTCAACGAGGACGAGGAGATCGTCCGCACCATCCGCGAGGGGCTGCGCCGCACCGGCGGCTACTGTCCCTGCCGCCTGGCCCGCACGGAGGAGAACCGCTGCATGTGCAGGGAGTTCAAGGACCAGATCGCGGACCCCGATTACGAGGGCTACTGCCACTGCCGCCTGTACTACAAGGAAAAGTGACCGTATGACGGAAAACAGGGCCGCGCGCATGCGCGGCCCTTGGCCTGTTTATCCTCTTATCATTTCCCGGATGAGCCCGATGACCGTCAGCACCACGCCGCCCAGCAGCATGAAATCCGCTATGTTCCATACCAGCCGTCCCAGCTTCTTCCCGGCGCCGGGCAGCTGCACATAGTCCGTCACGCTGCCCCGGCGCATCCGGTCGTACTGGTTGCTCAGCCCGCCGGTGAGCACCAGCAGGATGCCCAGCCGCGCCGGGCCCAGCCGCCGCTCCACATGGGGCAGCAGCAGTATGGCCGCCGCGATCCAGATCAGCAGCGGCACCCACCGCAGCACGGCCCGGTAACGGCTGCCCGCGCCCATAAAGAATCCCGGATTCTCCAGATGGGTCAGGCGCAGCAGCTTTCCGTTAAAATGCAGCTTTTCCCGGCGGGCCAGTCCCTTCAGCACACGGTCCAGCACCAGCAGCGCCGCCGTGACCGCAATGGCGATGCGCATACCGCTCACCTCCTGCCCCGGCGGATGGTGAAGCCGAACACCAGTCCGCACAGGCCGCCCACGATATGGGTGATCTGGGAGATATTATCCTGCTTGAAAAGGCCGTCCATGATCTCACCGCCCAGATAGAAGATGACCACCAGGATCAGCGTGATGGGGATCTCGCCCCGGCGCATGGCGGTGAAGGAGGACAGCACGATCATCATGAACACCACGCCGCTGGCACCCAGCAGCACCGAGCCGGGAAAGAACACGAAATGCACCAGGCCCGTGACCAGCGCGGTGACGGCGATGGTCCACACCATGGTGCCGCTGCCGTACTTCTCCTCCAGCCCCGGCCCCACCAGCAGTATCAGCAGCATATTGCCCATGTAGTGCTCATAGTCCGCGTGTCCCAGCACATGCCCGAAGAACCGCACATACGTCAGCGGGTCGGACAGGGACGAGCGGTACACGGAGAAATACTGGTATGTAGCAGCGCCGTCCGTCCAGTTCCCCAGCAGCAGAGCCAGCAGGCTCAGCAGCGCGAACGTCAGGATCACCGGCGCGTTGAAGCGTATCACGATCTTTTTCAAACAGTTTCCCTCTTTTCAAACGCGATGGGAATCATTATACTATACGAAGCGGAAAATGTAAACCAAAGGAGGCACATAAATGTGAAAAAGTGGATCAAGACCGCGCTGTGCATCGTGCTGGCGCTGGTGCTGCTGGCGGCGGGCTATGTGGCCTATGTGTTCATCGGCTACCACCGCATCGGCGATATGTCCCTGACCCCCGTGAATGCCGATACGGCCGCTCCCTACATCCGGACCGGCACGCCCTACACCGCGGTGTCCTACAACATCGGCTTCGGCGCTTATGAGGCCGACTACGGCTTCTTCATGGACGGCGGCACCGAGTCCCGGGCCTGGAGCGAGGAGCGCCTGACGAAGAACCTCACCGAGATCGGCGCCTTCCTGCGGGAGCAGGCGGCGGACTTCTATCTGGTGCAGGAGGTGGACATGGGCTCCACCCGCACCTATCAGGTGGACGAGCGCCCCTATATCACCGACGCGCTGCCCGGTCTGAGCAGCGTGTTCTGCCAGAATTACGACTCCCCCTACCTGCTGTACCCCCTGACCCGGCCCCACGGCGCGTCCCGCTCCGGTCTGATGACCCTCTCCGCCGCCGGCATTACGGTGGCCAGCCGCGTGGAGCTGCCGGTGGAGAGCGGCTTCATGAAGCTGCTGGATCTGGACCGCTGCTATTCCGTCAGCCGCATCCCTGCGGAGGATGGTAAAGAACTTGTCCTTTACAACCTTCATCTCTCCGCGTATACCAGCGACGGCACCATCGCCACGGAGCAGCTGAAGCTGCTGCTGGCGGACATGCAGGCCGAGTACGACGCCGGCAACTGGTGCGTGGCCGGCGGCGACTTCAACAAGGACCTGCTGGGCGACTCCGCCGCCTGGTTCGGCGAGGCCGACCAGTCCTACTCCTGGGCGCAGCCCATTCCGGCGGGCACGTTTGACGGCGTGGATGTCACACTGGTAACGCCGCTGGACGAGAGTGCTCCCGTCCCCAGCTGCCGCAACGCCGACGGCCCCTATCATCAGGGGCAGTACGTCCTGACGGTGGACGGCTTTCTGGTCACGCCCAATGTGACGGTGGCGCGCGCCGTGGTGCTGGACACCGGCTTCGCCTATTCCGACCACAACCCGGTGACCATGACGTTCACCCTCTCATAAGCACTTGCAGCCAAGCGCCCATTTTGCGCGCAGCAATTCTTTTTCAGCAGACTGAAGCGGGCTGTCCCACAGGGACAGCCCGCTTTCTTCTTCAGTGTTCCGCCGGGAATCCGAAAATGCGCCAGAACTGCTGGCCCTGCTGGGCCGTCACCGTGGCACAGCACCAGGAGCCGAACATAAAGCTGGGGCAGCTGTCCTCCCCCTTCAGCACCGACACGGTGCGCCCGTCGTCGAACGTCACCGTCAGTCTTGCGCCGAAACCGCAGGCGGCAGCTCCTCCGGTGCAGGACGCCCCCATCAGCATCTCCTGCAGAGCCGGCAGGTCCTCCGCGGCGGCGTACCGCGTCTGCCCGTCCGTCCACTCCAGCCGCGCCTCCGTCATGTTCCCCCGGAAGTCCTCCGGCGTCACAAACGTATAGCCGCACTGCTCCGTCAGAATGTCCAGCACCGTGGGCGGCACAGGGAAATAGCCGTCTCCGGCGTACATCACAGCCTCCTGCCCCTCCCGTTCCAGCCGGGCATAGACCCGCTGCCACTCTGGCAGCACCACCGGCTCCTCGGCGAGGATGGCGTCCACCTGCTCCTGCGTCAGCGGCACCAGCTGCTCCGCGGAGTCGCCCTTCTGCCATGTGACCCGCCATACGCTGAGCCACGGCTTTTCCGGTTCCTGTACCGGTTCCTGTACCGGCTGCGGCGCAGGCGTCGGCTCCTCCACGGCGGGCGGCGTGTCCGGCACAGGGGTCTGCCCCCCGTCCGCCGCGGGATCGGCGCCGCAGGCGGCGATCACCGCCGCGCACACCAGCGCCGCCAGCGCAGTCACCCAGACGCGGGGCCTGCGCCACCGCAGCAGGTTCCGTATCCTGCCGCCGGTGTCGCCCTCGTCGAAGGCCAGCGGCAGGGATGGCAGATGCTGTCCCGTAGCCAGCCGCAGCAGCGACGCGGCGTAATCCGCCCGGATATTCTCCCCCGCCTGCCGCAGCACCGCCTCGTCACAGCGCATCTCCATGTCCCGCCCCGCCAGCGCGAAAGCCAGCCACACAAACGGGTCAAACCAGTGTATGCAGAGTGCCGTAAAGTACAGAAACTTTACAACATGGTCCCATCTTTTTATGTGATACCGCTCGTGGAGCAGGATGTAGGGCCGCTCCTCCTCCGTCAGGGAGGCGGGCAGGAATATCCTGGGCCGCACCAGCCCCAGCACAAAGGGCGTGGGCACCCGGTGGGTGATGTAGACGTTCTCCTCGTACCACACCGCACCGATGAGCCGCCTGCGCAGCCGCAGCAGCGACACAACGCCGTACCCGGCCATCACCGCCGCACCGGCCAGCCAGACCAGCGCCGCCCACTCCCTTGCGGTCAGCCTCCGCGTCTCCTCTGCCGGCGCGGGAGCCGTATTCGCCGACGAGCCGCCGTCTGCCGTGTCGTGAGCCGTACCGGCCAGCCACGCCCGGCCCTCCGCCGGGATAAGGCGCACCGCCGTCTCCTCCGCCGGCTGCTCCACCGCGCCCCACAGGGAAAACGGCGCCTGCACCGTCACCGGGCACAGCAGCCGGAACAGCACCACCAGCCACAGCGCATAGGAGAACACCTTGGGCGCCCGGCGCAGCAGCAGCCGCACCAGCAGCACCACGATCACGGCCGCAGCGCCGTACAGGCTCATCCGCAGCACCGCGGGAAACACGCTGTCAGAAAGAACATGCAGCATCCCGTCACCCCCTGCTCTCGTCGATGAGCCGCTGCAGCTCATCCAGCTCCTGCCGGGACAGCTTCTCCCGTGCGGTGAACGCTGCCAGAAAAGCCGGCAGCGACCCGGAGAATTTCTCCTCCACGAACTGCCGGCTCTGTGCCGCGTAAAACGCCTCCCGGGACACCAGCGACGTCACAACACCGTCCTGGTTCCGGAACAGCCCCCGCTGGCACAGCCGCTTGAGCACCGTGTAGGTGGTGGATTTCTTCCACGCCAGCTCCTGTGCCGCCTGCTGTACCAGCTCCGCCGATGTCACCGGCTCTGTGCGCCAGATCATGTCCGCGAACCGGGACTCCACCGCGCCCATGCTGTACTCGCCCATTGCGCGCCCTCCTTTTGGTCTACATGGTGTAGTCTAACAAAAGACTACACCATGTAGACCAACCTGTCAAGGGCTTTTGGGGGTCATATCACCCGATAATCCCCGTGTACCGGCGGGATGTCGCCACCGTACAGCTTGAAATAGTCCAGGATCAGCTCGGACATCTCCGTGCCGATCTCCCGCACAACCGGGCAGCCCACATAACAGTCGTAGCCGCCGGTACCGCTGGCGCGGTAGCTGTTGAGGCAGATGGTGAACAAATCGTCGTCCGCCACCGGCTTCCCGGCCACGGTCAGCGCTGTGACCCGCTGCCCCACCGGGCGTGAGATGTCGTAGACATACGCCGCCCCGGCGTAGTAGTCGTAGTTGTAGTGCTCCACCTTCGGCTCCAGGAAGCAGTCCGACACCCGCAGGGAGCCATCGCCGTTCCGGGTAAAGTACTCCGCGCTGCGCTCCATGGCCTGCCGCAGAACGGCGCCGGTGATCTCCAGCACAGACAGCGTGTTGGTGTAGGGGTAAGCGATGAGCAGATCCCGCCGCCGCACCACCTGCGGCAGCCCCGCCACATCGTTGGCCAGGCTGGATGCCGACAGCTGGGCACCGCTGGCCCACAGCTGCACCGCGTTGAACAGATCGGCAAGGCCGCTGCCCTCCACCGCCATACGCAGCGGCGTATCCGGCAGCAGCGGGTCGCGGAGGTGCCCCACCACCTGATCCAGCCAGTTCTGGGCGCCGTGCTCCATACCGGCGAACTCCTCCAGCCAGTCCCGGCGGCACACGCCGCCGGCGGACACGGTTTCGCTTGTGAAGTGTTTTTCCTTGTCAGTAATTGCCGCATCAATACGCAGGAACTCCTGTCCCCTGTCTGTGGGCTGCACCACAAATGTACCGCACACGGACTGTCCGTGAACGGTCATGTGCTGGTGCCCCGTCAGCAGCAGATCGAAATCCAGCTCCTGACACAGCCGGTACGCCACATTTTCGTGGGTGGTGGACAGCACCCGGCCCGTGGCCAGATCCCGCTCGAAGCCGCCGTGATAGATGCACAGCGTCACATCCACCTGCCCCTTCAGCCGCTCCAGCGCAGCCCGGGCGGCGGGGATGGGATCGCTGATGGTGACGCCGGTCAGATGCTCCGGCTTTTCCCAGATGTTCACATAGTCGGTGACGATGCCCACGATACCGATGCGCAGTCCGTTCTCCAGCGTGTGGATGCGCGCCGGGAACCGCACGCCCGCGCCGTCCCACCGGACGTTTTCGCAGACGCAGCGGGCGCGCAGCTCGTCCAGATAGCTGTCCAGATACGCCATGCCGTAGTTGAAATCGTGGTTGCCCAGCGTCACATAGTCGTAGCCGCAGCGGTTCATGATCTGGGCGAACCGCCCAGCGTCACCCAGCGTGTCATGGCAGAATGCCCCCAGCGGCGAGCCCTGCAAAAGGTCGCCGCCGTCGATGATGAGGGTGTTTCCGTCCTTTTCAAAGCGGTTGGCGCATTTGAAAAGGCCGATATCCCGCTCCTCCCGGCTGCGGTAATCCGTGGGATAGATGTAGCCGTGGAGGTCGGAGGTGAAATAGATGGTAAATGTTCTCTCCATAGCTTACCCCCGCGCCAGCTTGACCCGGATCCTGGCGGAGATCCACTCGATGATGAGCACCAGCACGATCAGGCCCAGCAGGATGGCGCCCACCTCGTTCCAGCGGTAGGAGCTCATGGCGAAGATCAGCGGCGCACCGATACCGCCGGCCCCCACCAGACCCAGCACCGTGGCATCGCGCAGGTTCATATCGAAGCGGTAGATGATGGTGGACGTAAAATCTGCCGTCAGCTGCGGCAGGATGCCGTACCGGATCTTCTGGAACGTGGTGCAGCCCGCGGCGTCCAGCGACTCCAGAATACGCTTGTCCAGATCCTCGATGCTCTCGATGAACATCTTGGACACCATGCCGATGGAGCACAGCGACATGGTCAGCAGGCCCGCGAAGGGGCCGGGACCGGTGACGCGGATAAACATCAGGCCGTACACGAATGCCGGAATGGTGCGGATGGCGGCGATAAGCACGCGGCCGATCAGGGCCAGCGGCTTCGGCACCAGATTGCTGGCGCTGATGAACGACAGCGGCAGCGAGATCACTGCGCCCACGATGGTACCCAGAAACGCGATGCAGAACGTCTCCAGCAGCAGATAGGGCACACCGTTGGTGCCCAGCGTGAACAGCAGCTTGCCGGAGGGATGGAAGATGCCGGAGATGATGTTGCCCGCCACCTCCAGCCCGTTGCTGGTGGGATTGCTGACCCGCACCGCCGTACCGGACCATGCCAGCAGGCAGGCTACGATGAACGCCGCCAGCAGCTGCCACAGCCACGTTTTCGGCGCGGCGTTGTAGGCTTTGAGAATTTTCTGATCCATAGCGGCCCCCTCCTTACGTCAAGCGCTTGCGCAGCCAGTGGCTGATGCCCTCGATGACCATGACAGCCGCGAACAGGACGATCAGGATCATACCCAGGCTGTCATACTCACGCCAGCCGATCTTCTCGTTCATGATGAGGCCCAGACCGCCGGCGCCCACATAGCCCAGAATGGACGCATAGCGCACATTGCCCTCCAGACAGAACAGAGACACGGACAGATACGTCGGCAGCACCTGCGGGAACACGGCGGTGGTAAACGCCTGCAGCCGCGTGGCGCCCAGCGCCTCCATGGCCTCGTAGGGGCCCATGTCCACCGTCTCGATGATCTCAAACAGCTGCTTGCCCACATAGGCGAAGGTGAACACCGCGATGGCGCAGGTGCCCGCCATGGTGCCCAGACCGAAGATGTATGTGGCGATGAGGGCGCAGACCAGCGTGGGCAGCGTCCGCACCAGGCTGAGGAACAGCCGCACGATGAACACCACCACCCGGTTTGTGACGATGTTGCTGGCAGCGGCCACCGCAAAGGGAACGGCCAGCACCGCGCCCACGAAGGAGCCCAGGAAGGACATCTTGATGGTGTCCCACAGGGGCTGCCAGATCTTGGACAGATAGCCGGTGTTGGGCGGGATCATGGCCTTGAGGATGTCGAAGAACTTGCTGCCCTTTTTTACCAGCACCGCGAAGTCGAAGCCGGTGATATGCACGGACAGCGCACCCAGCGCCAGCACGATCAGAATGACCAGCGGCGCGCGGCTGCGCTTCTCCTCCACCACCGCGCCATTGGGCAGCGTATAGTGGCGTGGTTTGAACAGGCGGTCGTACAGGCTCATACGCTTGCCTCCGCCTGACTGTCGTCTCCGTAAATAGCGTCCAGCACGGCCTGATCCACATTGGCGGAGGGGCCGTCATAGACGATCTTGCCAGCCCGGATGCCGATGATGCGGTCGGCGTACTCGATGGCCAGCTCTACATGGTGGATGTTCAGCAGAATGGAGATGCCCATCTCCTTGTTGATGCGCACGAAGTCCTGCATCACCTGCTTGGCGGTGACGGGGTCCAGCGCGGCCACCGGCTCATCAGCCAGAATGATCTGCGGGTCCTGCGTCAGTGTGCGGGCCAGCGCCACGCGCTGCTGCTGTCCGCCGGACAGCTGGTCGGCCCGCATGTAGGCCTTGTCCAGGATCCCCACCTTGTCCAGCGACTCCAGCGCCTTGATCTTGTCCTCCCTCCGGAACGCGCCCAGCAGCACCCGCCAGAAGGGCATATCCGGTACGCAGGCGGACAGCACGTTCTTGATAACGGTGGTGCGGGTCACCAGATTGAAGGACTGGAACACCATGCCGATGCCCCGGCGGAACCGGCGCAGGCTCTTGCCGGACAGCGTGCTGACATCCGTCCCGTTCACCGTCAGCGTGCCGGAGGTGATCTGGTGCATCCTGTTCACGGAGCGCA
>URST01000027.1 GCA_900550585.1 uncultured Eubacteriales bacterium | reverse complement strand
AATACCACGAAGCCCAATGACAATACCACGAAGCCCAATGACAATACCACGAAGCCCAATGACAATACCACGAAGCCCAACAACAATACCTCCACCACGGTGGATGTCAGCAAGCTGGTCATCACCGCCACGTCCGAGTACGGCTATACCGGTGAGCTGGCCGCTACCGGTGAACCGGGCGAGTTCGAAATGACCACCACAAAGGGCGAGGTCTGGACACTGGGCGTCAAGGGCACCACCGCCGCAGTGAAATGGAGCATCGACGGCGACAGCAGCAGCGTGTGCACGCTGGAGGGCGACAAGCTCACCGTTACCGGCACCACCAGCGGGCGGTACGCCACCGTCGTCGGCACGGTGGGCGGCGGCACCATCAAGGCCTACATCCGCATCCGCTGACCGGGCCTGCGGGAACTGCATAACAAGGGCGGGCCTGACGGCCCGCCCTTTTCGCGGAAGAATGCTTTGACGGCGGCAGGGCCGGTGTGCTACACTGTACGAAAAAGGAGGCGGCGTATGGAACGATGGGATACCCTGTGGCCCGGCGGCTGGACATTCTGCTTTGACGACGGCGCGTTCAAGCCTTCCACCGACTCGTTCCTGCTGGGCAGCTTCCCGCCGCTGCGGAAAAACTGGCGGGTCTGTGACCTGGGCGCCGGTACGGGGCTTCTGGGGCTTCTGCTGCTGGCGCGGGAACCGGCGCTTACCGTCACCGGGCTGGAGCTGTCCCCGGCGGCCTGCGCTCTGGCGGCGCGGACAGCGGCGGCCAACGACCTGTCGGACCGTCTGGTGACGCTGCCCTGCGACCTGCGGGAGCGCAGCCAGCTGCCGCAGGCGGGCAGCTTCGATCTGGCGGTGTCCAATCCGCCCTATTTCCCCGCCGGGAGCGGCAGAGCCGCGGCGGGCAGCCGGGGCGATGCCCGGACGGAGCTGACGTGCACCATGGCTCAGCTGTGCGGCGCCGCATCGTATCTGCTGCGCAGCGGCGGTCAGTTCTGCCTCGTACACCGCACGGAGCGGCTGGCGGAGCTGCTGGAGACGCTGCGCCGCTGCCGGCTGGAGCCGAAGGCTCTGCGGTTCGTCCAGAAAAACGGCACCTCCGCGCCGTCGCTGGTGCTGCTGGCCTGCCGGAAGGACGGGCGCACCGGACTGACGGTGCAGCCGCCGCTGCTGCTACAGAACGCCGACGGCACGGAGACGGAGGAGCTGCGGTGCATCTACTTTAAGGATAAGGGGTAACACACATGGCTGGTATGCTGTATCTGGTGGCCACGCCCATCGGCAATCTGGGGGATCTGTCTCCCCGCGCCGTGGAGACGCTGGCCGGGGCGGATTTTATCGCCGCCGAGGACACGCGGGTTTCCGTGAAGCTGCTGAACCACTTCGACATCAAGAAGCCGCTGGTCAGCTATCATGAGCACAACCGGGCGGCGGCGGGGCAGGCCATTCTGGCCCGGCTGCTGGGCGGCGAGACCTGCGCGCTGGTGACGGACGCCGGCACCCCGGCCATCAGCGACCCGGGGCAGGAGCTGGTGGCGCTGTGCGCCGAAAACGGCGTGACGGTGCAGGCCATCCCCGGCTGCTGCGCCGCTATTGCGGCGCTGGCAGTGTCCGGGCTGGACACCCGGCGGTTCACATTCGAGGGCTTCCTGCCCTCCGGAAAGAAGGAGCGCCGCACCGCGCTGGAGGAACTGACCGGCGAGGTGCGCACCATGGTGTTCCACGAGGCGCCCCACCGGCTGCGCTCCACGCTGGCGGACATGGCGGAGGTGCTGGGCGACCGGCCCATCGCCCTGTGCCGGGAGCTGACGAAGCTCCACGAGGACACCGTCCGCACCACATTGGCCCAGGCCGCCGCCTACTACGCCGCCAACGAGCCGCGGGGCGAATATGTTCTGGTGGTGGCGGGCCGCGAAAAGCAGCAGGGCCCCCAGCTGACACTGGAGGAGGGCGTAGAGCGGGTGCTGCGGCTGCGGGAGGACGGCATGCGCATGAAGGACGCCGTCCGGCAGGTGGCCGACGACACCGGCCTGAGCCGCAACGACCTGTACGACGCGGCGCTGAAGCGCTGAGCCGCACCGGAAACGCAAAAATACCTGCACGGCAATTCTGCCGCGCAGGTATTTTTATTCATTTCTGCATGTTTTCCTGCATTTCAGTGGAATATAATAGCGCCGGTAACGTTTCCAGCGCTATTACATGGTCACCCGTCCTCGCGAAGCTCCCTCAAACACTTCGCGCAGACGTTCTTCCCGTGGAACACCGACACGTCCTTGGCGCTATCACAGAAGATGCAGCTGGGCCGATACTTCTTGAGGATGATCGAAGATCCCTCAACATAGATCTCCAGTGCGTCCTTTTCCGCGATGTCCAACGTCCGGCGCAGCTCGATGGGCAGTACGATACGGCCCAGCTCGTCCACTCGTCTGACGATCCCCGTCGCTTTCACTGTGGAATCCCCCCCTATGCAGTTGTTACAAATGTGCGTGTGATAGATGGTCGTATTATGACACATTTTGCCAATTCTGTCAACCGCTGTTCGTCAAAAAGCCGCGTGATTCCGCAAATAATGTGCAGCACCCCTGCATACGATGTTCTGAAGCGGAGGTGAGCGGCATGACGATGGCCATTGTGTGGACACTGTTCGTCACGGCGTCGCTGGTATGCGGCGCGGTGTACGGCACATTGGGGGACGTGACGGCGGCGGCCATGGAGGGTGCGTCCGCCGCGGTGGAGCTGACGCTGTCCATGGCGGGGGCGCTGTGCCTGTGGTCGGGCGTCATGACGGTGATGGAGCGGGGCGGTCTGACGGAGGGGCTGGCCCGGCTGTTCCGCCCGCTGCTGCGGCGCATCCTGCCCCGGGCCAGCCGGGACCCGGACACGCTGGCGGCGGTGTCGGCCAATGTGTCCGCCAATCTGCTGGGGCTGGGCAACGCCGCCACGCCCCTGGGCATCCGGGCGGCCCAGCGCATGGCCGTGGGCTGCGGCGGCACCGCCAGCGATGAGCTGTGCCGTCTGGTGGTGCTGAACACCGCGTCCATCCAGCTGCTGCCCACCACCGTGGCCGCTGTCCGCAGCGCCCATGGCTGCGCCGCGCCGCTGGATATCCTGCCGGCGGTATGGCTTTCGTCTGTGCTGTCGGTGTCGGCGGGGCTGCTGATGGCCCGGCTGCTGCAGCGGGTCTGGAGGTCGTAGCATGGATGTGTCCTCCCTCCTGATCCCCCTGCTGCTGACGGCGGCGGCCCTGTGGGCGCTGGGGCACCGCATGGATGTGTACGACGCCCTCACCGCCGGTGCGGCGGAGGGTCTGACGGTGCTGCTGCGGATCGTGCCGTCCCTCATCGCGCTGCTGACGGCGGTGTACATGTTCCGGGCCTCCGGGGCGCTGGCGCTGCTGGCGCGGGTGCTGTCGCCGGTGCTGGAGGCGCTGGGCATCCCGCCGGAGACGGCGGCGCTGCTGCTGGTGCGGCCTGTGTCCGGCTCCGGAGCACTGGCGGTGGGCAGCGAGCTGATGGCCGCCCACGGCCCGGACAGTTACATCGGGCGGTGCGCGGCGGTGATGCTGGGCTGCACCGAGACTACGTTCTACACCATCGCCGTGTACTTCGGCGCGGCGGGCATCCGCCGCACCCGCTACACCGTACCGGCGGCGCTGACCGCCGATCTGGTGGGATTCATGGCGGCGGCGTGGAGCGTGCGGCTGTTCTTCGGCACATGAAAAAAGCGCACCCGTAGGTGCGCTTTTGCGTATGGTCACATTTTCTCCGGCGCGGAGCAGCCGATCAAGGTCATGCCGTTTTTCAGCACGGCCCGGGCGGTATCCGCCAGCTTCAGGCGGGCCAGCAGCATGTCCTTCTCCTCGCCCTTGATGCGGCAGGCGTTGTAGAACTTGTGGAACGCGGCGGCCAGCTCCGACAGGTAGCGGTTGATGAAGCTGGGGTCGTAGTCCCGGGCAGCCAGACGCACCACCACCGGGTACTGGGCCAGCTGCTTGATGAGGGCCTTCTCCTCGTCGGCGGTGAGCAGCGCCAGATCAGCCTGCGCCGCGGCGGGTACGTCGTAGCCCTCCGCCGCCAGCGCCTTGAGCAGCGTGCAGATGCGGGCATAGGCGTACTGCACATAGTACACCGGGTTCTCGCTGTCCTCCCGGACGGCCAGGCCCAGATCGAACTCCATCTGGGTGTCGGGCTTGGCGTTGAAGAACCAGCGGCAGGCGTCCACGGGGATCTCGTCCAGCAGGTCGGTGAGGCTGATGGCCTTGCCGGTGCGCTTGGACATGCGCACCACCTCGCCGTCCCGCACCAGCTTCACCAGCTGCATCAGCACGATGTCCAGCCGGTGCTGGCCGTCCAGGCCCAGCGCGTCCATGGCGCCCTTCAGTCGGGCCACATGGCCGTGGTGGTCGGCGCCCCAGATGTTCACCACCTTGTCGAAGCCCCGGACGGCAAATTTGTTCCGGTGGTAGGCGATGTCGGCGGCAAAGTAGGTGTAGAACCCGTTGGCGCGGCGGAGCACGTCGTCCTTCAGGGCCAGCTTCTCGATGTCCTCGTCGGACTTGCCGGCGGCGCGGAGCTGCTGGGCCAGGATCTGGGCGGTCTTGAGCCACAGGGCGCCGTCCTTCTCATACGTCCAGCCACGGTCGGTCAGCAGCTGCACGGAGTCGGCCACATAGCCGCTCTCGTGGAGGCTGGACTCGAAGAACCACTGGTCGTACTGGATGCCGTAGCGGGCCAGATCGGTCTTCATCTTGGGGATGTTGCGGCTCAGGCCGAACTGGGCCAGCGCGTCGTGGCGTACCTGCTCCTCGCAGCTCAGGTACTTGTCGCCCTCCTGCTCATAGAACGCCTGGGCCAGTTCCCGGATGTCGTCGCCGTGGTAGCCGTCCTCCGGAAATTCCACGGCGTCCTCGCCCTTGATGATCTGGAGATAGCGGGCCTCCAGGCTCTTGGCGAATTTCTCGATCTGGTTGCCGGCGTCGTTGACGTAGAACTCGCGGGTCACGTCGGCGCCGGACTTTTGCAGCACGCTGGCCAGCGTGTCGCCCAGCACACCGCCGCGGGCGTTGCCCATGTGCATGGGGCCGGTGGGGTTGGCGGACACGAATTCCACCATGTACTTCTTCCCCGCCAGCATATCGTTCTCACCGTAGCGCGCACCGGCGGCCTCGATGCCGGAGACGGTGTCGGCGTACCACTTGCCGCCCAGCCGGAAGTTCAGGAAGCCGGGGCCCGCCAGCTCCACAGAGGTGAAGTAGCTGCCCTCCAGCGCCATGTTGTCGATGAGGGTCTGTGCCACCTGACGGGGGTTCATCTTCATGGCCTTGGCCGCCGCCAGACAGAAGGTGGTGGTATAGTCTCCGTTGGCGGTATCCTTGGGGATCTCCACCGCCGGGGTCACGGTAATGCCAGCGGGTAAAACACCGGCGGCAGCAGCCTTTTCATAGGCCGCCACAGTCAGCTGCAGCACCTGATCTTTGGCGCTCTGGATCATATTCATCGTCAGTTCTCCTCTTTCGTTAAAGTCAGCTCCACCTGCAGCGCCGACAGGGGCTGCACGCCGAGGAGCAATGTATACGCCAATGTGATAAAGCCCTGTCCCCGGCGGGACAGCTGCCACGCCACCTCCTTGGTGGCGACATTTAGCATCAGGGCGCCGCCGTCGCCGCCGTCAATACGGGTGGCGGTGGGCGTCTTGGGGTCCAGCAGCAGGCCGTAGCCCCCGCTGTCGGCCTCGTTGATGACCACCGCCCGGCGGGTGGCTGTCTCCAGCTTCACGTCGGAGATGATGGCGCTGCCGTCGGCCTCGTTGGCCGCCTCATACCGCAGGTGCCAGCCCTCCGGCAGCTTTTCCAGTGTGCCGGTGCCCCGGAAGGTCAGCACGTCCTCCTGTCCGCCGAAGCGGCTGCGGCTCTGCACCGCGATGTGTACCCGTTCCGCCATGGCGCACCTCAATATTCCTCGATGTTCACCGGGCGGACGGCGCTGTCCAGCGGCCTGCCCAGGAACATGCCCGCCACCGCACCGAAATCCTCCGGCCGGTCGCTGGCGTACAGCGTCATCTCGCCGCAGCGCCGGTCGGCCAGCAGCTCCCGCTCCGTCAGCTCCCGCTTCAGGGTGCGGGCCGCCTCGGCGCCGGAATCCACCAGCGTCACGCCCGGCCCCATGATGTCTCCGATGACCTCCGCCAGCAGCGGATAGTGAGTGCAGCCCATGATCAGCGTGTCGATGCCCGTATCCCGCAGCGGCGCCAGATACTCCCGCGCCACCGTCTCGATGACAGTGTCCCCCGGGCGGAACCGCCCGTTCTCCACCAGCGGCACGAACAGCGGACAGGCCCTGCTGATAACGGTGATGTCCCCGTCCAGGCCGGCGATGGTGCGCTCGTAGGCACCGGAGCGCACGGACGCGGCAGTGGCGATCAGCCCCACCCGCTTGTTCCGGGTGACGGACACGGCGCGGCGGCAGGACGGCTCCACCACCCCCAGCAGGGGCAGATCGCTGCTCTCGGCCTGCAGCTGGGGCAGCGACGTGGTAGACACGGTGCCGCAGGCCACCAGCAGCGCCTTGATGTCGAAGGTACGCAGGAAACGGACATCCTGCCGGGCAAAGCGCAGCAATATCTCGGCAGAGCGGCTGCCGTAGGGCACACGGGACGTGTCCCCGAAGTATATAATGTTCTCAGAGGGCAGGATGCTGCGGATCTCCCGCACGGCGGTAAGCCCGCCGCTGCCGGAGTCGAACACCCCGATGGGACGCAGATCCATGGAAACGCTCCTTATCGCAGTATTTTCACTTAACTTATATATTGTACTATGAACCAACGCCCGACACAAGCTAAATTTTGGCGGCCCTGCCCGTTTTTTCTATGGCATTCCGCCATATGCCGTGTTATAATCAGGGAAACAATGTGCTGACCGCGAAACGGAGGTGGTCTGATGGAGCTGAAAATGACGGAAAAGCAGTTCCGGCGTCTGCTGGATCTGGTGTATATCGGCAACTGGGTGCTGAACTCCACCCGCGGCGACGACCGCATCAAGGAGTACGACCAGGTGGAGAGCCTTGTGTTCGCCCACTGCCTCGACCACGGCATGGCCCCGCTGACGGAGCTGTACCAGGGGGAGCTGATCCCCTCCCGCGCCTTTGCCGACGGCGGGATCCACGAGGCCATCATGGCCTACGAGGACACCACGTTCTTTGAGATACTGGCCCAGGAGCTGGCCCTGCGGGACATGGACGATCCCCCCATCACGCCGGAGAATTACGATGAGGTGATGGCCCGGATGGAGACGTATCTGGGGGAGTTCGAGCAGCACGGTACCGACAACATCACCGTGGATATGGACGAATGAACGCGGCGCCGCCGCGGCAGGAGGTATTTCAATGAAACGCATCGCATCCATTCAGGATATCTCCTGTCTCGGCCGCTGCTCGCTGACCGTGGCGCTGCCGGTGATCTCCGCGCTGGGCGTGGAGTGCGCCATCGTGCCCACGGCGGTGCTCAGCGCCCACACCGCCTTTCCCGGCTTCGTCAGCCGGGATCTCTCCGACCAGCTGTCGGCCATCGCCGCCCACTGGCGCGCCCAGCACGTCCACTTCGACGCGCTGTACACCGGCTATATCGCCTCCGCCGCGCAGGTGCGGCAGGTGCTGGACTTTTTCGACACCGTGAAAAGCCCCGACACCCTGATCTTCGTGGACCCCGCCATGGCGGATCACGGGAAACTCTATACCGGCTTCGGCCCGGATTTCCCGGCGGCCATGGCCCAGGTGGTGGCCCGGGCTGACGTGGCCATGCCCAACCTGACGGAGGCCTGTCTCCTCACCGGCACGCCCTACCGGGAGGACATGGACGAGCCGTTCGCCCGGGAGCTGCTGCGCAAGGTGGCGGCACTGGGCGCGAAGCGGGTGGTGCTCACCGGCGCGTCCTTTACGCCGGACAAGCTGGGCGCCATGGGCTACGACAGCACGTCCGACACCTATTTCACCTGCCTTGACCGACGGCAGCAGGGCGCTTACCACGGCACCGGCGACCTCTTTGCCGCCACGGTGGTGGGCGGCATGATGCGTGGCCTGCCGCTGGAGGACGCCGTCTCGCTGGCGGTGCGCTTCACGCTGGCCTGCATCGAGGCCACGGAACGGGACCCCGCCGCCGACTGGTACGGTGTGGAGTTCGAGAAGGCGCTGCCCCTGCTGTGCGACGCCGCTCGCGCCCTGCCGGAGAACTGAACAGAACAAACAAAGGAGCACCTGCGCCGGCGGCGCGGGTGCTCCTTTTTCGTTATTTCGTGTCATTTTCTTTTGGCTCGTCCTGCTGGGGCGTCGGCTCCGGCTCGTCCTCCGGTTTGCTCTCCGGCTGGTCGAAGTCCGGCATGGGCACTGGCTCGGACACGATGTTGATGTGCTTCGCGGGCGCCTCGATGGTCTCCGGCACGCTGGGGCGGAACAGCTTCTGCTCCGATTCCCGGGTGGCGCCGTAATTGTCCACCGTCTCGGGGTCGCGGCCCTCGATGATGGCCATCATCTCCTGACCGGTGATGGTCTCCTTCTTCAGCAGGTACGCGGCGATCTTGTCCAGCAGCTCCCGGTTGTCCCGCAGGATCTGCTTGGCCTCCTCGTGGCACTGGCGGATGATCTTGATGGTCTCGCGGTCCGCCGCGGCATACGTCTCCTGGGCGCAGGTCATGGAGTAGCCGCCGTCCAGATACTGGCTCTGGATGGTGCCCAGCGCCATCATGTCGAACTCGTCGCACATGCCGAACCGGGCCACCAGGTTCCGGGCCATCTCCGTGGCCCGCTCGATGTCGTTGGCCGCGCCGGAGGTCATGGTATTGCACACGATCTCCTCGCTGGAGCGGCCCGCCAGCAGGGTGCGGATCTCCGCCAGAATGTCCTCTTTGGACATGAGGAACTTCTCCTCCTCCGGCAGGTGCAGCGTGTAGCCCAGTGCGCCCTGGGTGTGGGGCACGATGGTGATCTTGCTCACCGGCTGGGCGTTCTTCTGCTTGGCCGCCACCAGCGCGTGACCCACCTCGTGGTAGGCGATGATGCGCTTTTCCTCTTCGGTGATAACGGTGCCCTTCTTCTCCGAGCCGGCGATGACCAGCTCAAAGGACACCAGCAGATCGTTCTGGTTCACGGCCTTGCGGCCCTTGCGGACGGCCCGCAGCGCTGCCTCGTTCACCAGATTGGCAAGGTCCGCACCCACGCAGCCGGCAGTGGCCTGCGCGATCTTGTTCAGATCCACGTCCTCCGCCAGACGGATGTTGCGGGTGTGTACCTGCAGCGTGGCCAGACGGCCCGCCAGATTGGGACGGTCCACGGTGATGCGCCGGTCGAAGCGGCCGGGACGCAGCAGCGCCTTGTCCAGCACCTCCGGACGGTTGGTGGCGCCCAGCACGATCACGCCCTTGCTGGGGTCGAAGCCGTCCAGCTCCGCCAGCAGCTGGTTCAGGGTCTGCTCACGCTCGTCGTTGCCGCCGAACTTGCTGGCGTCACGGGACTTGCCGATGGTGTCGATCTCGTCGATGAAAATGATGCACGGGGCCACCTTGGCGGCCTCCTTGAACAGGTCACGGACACGGCTGGCGCCCACGCCCACGAACATCTCCACGAAGTCGGAGCCGGAGATGGAGAAGAACGGCACGCCGGCCTCGCCTGCCACGGCCTTGGCCAGCAGGGTCTTGCCGGTGCCGGGGGAGCCTACCAGCAGCGCGCCCTTGGGCAGCTTGGCGCCGATGGCGGTGTACTTGCCGGGGTTGTGGAGGAAGTCGATGATCTCCTCCAGCGACTCCTTGGCCTCGTCCTGACCGGCCACATCCTTGAACGTGACGCCGGTGGACTTCTCCATATAGACCTTGGCGTTGGACTTGCCCACGCTGCCGATGCCGCCGAAGCCGCCGCCGCTGTTCTTGGCCAGCATGCGGAACACCAGCATGAACAGTCCCACCATGATGATGGTGGGCAGGATATACTGCACCATGAACACCAGCACCGGGTTCATCTGCGTCTCATAGGCGCTGGTATACGCCACGTTGTGCTCCTTCAGCAGGGCCACCAGCGTGGTGTCGCTGACATTTTTCAGATAGGCCGCGTACAGCGTCAGCTTGGAGTCCTTGGACTGGGTGTAGGACTTGGGCGGCGTCGTGCTGTTCTCATCCTGCTCCTCGGTGTAGGTGTAGCCCTCCACCGGCGTGACGTAGATGGCGTCGTCCTTGAACTGCACCTCCGCCGCCTTGCCGCTTTCGATGAGGGCCACCATCTCGCTGTACTTGATCTCGTGGCTGGTGGCCTTGCTGGTGGCATTGCGGTTGTAGGCGCTGAAGTAGTTGAATGCTACCGTCAGCACCAGTGCCCACGCCACCAGCGTCAGGATGCCCCGCAGATTATTGCGGCCCTTGTCGTTTTTGTTGTTTTTATCGTTGTTGGCCATGCGTATCCTCCGTAAAAACCACCGGGTGGTATACTTTTGCATTGTTGCACAGTATACCACATTTGTTCTCCGGTCACAAGCGGCACCCCGTCGGATTTTCTGTAAAATTTCTATGAATGCTTCTTTCTATCGGGGAAATAGTGTGCTATACTGGTCGGGATATCAGGAAAACGAGGTCATTCCCATGAGAGATATGAAGGATACCCAGCGCCGCCCCCTGCCCGACGCGGAGGCTGACGGCATCATCGAGGGCCGCAACGCGGTGATCGAGGCTCTGCGCGTGGGCACCGCCATCGACAAGATCTATCTGGCCAAGGGCGAGACGGACAAGACTCTGGGCCACATCGCCTCCAAAGCCCGGGACGCGGGCATCGTGGTGGTGGAGGCCGACCGCCGCAAGCTGGACGGCATGTCCCGCACCCACGCCCATCAGGGCGTCATCGCGCTGGCCGCCGTCCGGGAGTACGCCACGGTGGAGAGCATCCTGGCCGCCGCTGCGGAGAAGGGCGAGCCGCCCCTGCTGGTGGTATGCGATGAGATCTCCGACCCCCACAATCTGGGTGCCATCCTCCGCACCGCCGAGTGCGCCGGGGCACACGGCGTCATCATCCCCAAGCGCCGCTCCGCCGGTCTGACCGCCGTGGTGGCCAAGACCTCCGCCGGCGCGGTGAGCTATATCCCCGTGGCCCGGGTGGCCAACATTCCCTCCCTGCTGAAGGATCTGAAAAAGCAGGGCGTCTGGGTGTTCGGCACCGCCGCCGACGGCACCACCGATCTCTACGGCGCGGACCTGAAAGGCCCCGCCGCCATCGTCATCGGCTCCGAGGGCAGCGGCATGACCCGTCTTGCCGCGGAAAACTGCGATTTTCTGGTGAGCATCCCCATGAAGGGCCGCATCTCCTCCCTGAACGCCTCCGCCGCCGCAGCCATCCTGCTGTATGAGGCGGTGCGTCAGCGGGGATAAGCGGCGTTTCCCGTCTATTTTGAGTTCGAGGTAACATGAGCAGGCGCAACCAACGACCATCCTATACGCCCGTCCCCGATGACGAGCTTTCGCTGGAGTCCATCCTGGCCGAGTACGGCAGGGGTGGGCGTCAGCCTGCCCCGGAGGCGGCGCCGACGCCTGAACCGAAGCCCGCTCCCGAACCGGTGTCTGTTCCCGAACCGGCGCCCGAACCGGAATCTGTCCCTGAACCGGAGCCGGTGCCTGTCCCCGACCCTGTTCCCCTCTCCGACACACCCGACCGTGTCAGCCTGAAGGACGTGATGAGCCAGACGGTGGACGCCGTGCTGGAGGACGAGGATGACGGCGTCATCGACGACCCCGTGCCGCTGGGCCAGCGGCTGTCCGGTCTGCTGCACCGCTTCACGGATCGCCGCAGTGACCGCCGCCGGGGTCTGTCCCAGGAGACGGAGCAGCTGTTCGACGACCCGGAGGAGGAGCCGGAGCCGGAGGAGCCCGAGGAGCCGGAACCCCGGATGGACGACGCCCTGCGGGAGGAGAAGCGCCGCTGCAACCGGCTGCGCCGGGGCCTGCTGCTGGGCGCGTTCCCCGCGCTGCTGCTGGTGGTGGCCGCCGTGCTGCAGGAGCTGGAGGTGCTGCCCCCCGCGTGGCTGGATGCCGCGTTCCTGCGGTGCATGGCGCTGGGCGGCGGTCTGCTGCTGACGGCGCTGCTGTGCCTGCCGGTGTGGCAGACGGCTGTCCGCATGCTGCGGGACGGCCGGGTGGGCTGTGAGCTGTGCGCCGGCGTGACGGTGCTGGCCGACCTGCTGTGCTGCGTCAGCGGCGCGGTCACCGGCAGCACCCTGTCCACTCCCTATGCCGCCGCCGGCGCGCTGCTGATCCTCAGCTGCCAGCTGGGCCTGTACCTGACGGCGGAGTCCCGCCGCATCGCCTTCCATCTGGCGGATGTCAACGGCATCCCGCCCTATGTGGTATCCGTTCTGCCTGCAGGCGTCTGCAAGCAGCGGGGTGTGCTGGAGGGCTTTTACCGCATGACCATGTGCCCTGACCCCGCCCGCCAGTGGCAGAACTATGTGCTGCCGCTGCTGCTGAGCGCGGCGGTGGTGCTGTCCGGTGTGGTGTGCTTCACCGCCCGGCCCATGGAGGAATTTCCCTGGGTGCTGGCCGCCCTCACCGGCGCCGGTGTCCAGCTGTCCCTGCCCCTGACAGGCGCCCTGCCCCTGTACTACCTGACCCGCCGGCTGGAGCGCAGCGGCGCTGCCGCCGCCGGCTATGCCGGTGCCCGGGCTGTGGCCTACTCCGGACGGATGGTGCTGACGGACGATGACCTGTTCCCCGCCGGCACCGTGACCCTCAACGGCTACAAGGTCTACGGCGAGGAGCGGGTCCGCGCCGTGTCCTACGCCGCCTCGGTGGCCAGAGCCGCCGGCAGCAGCCTTGCGCCGCTGCTGGACCGCCAGCTCACGGCGGAGGGCGGCTATCCCATGCGGGTGGACGAGATGCGCTACTGCGAGGAGGGCGGCGTGGAGGCCGCCATCCGCGGCGAGACGGTGCTGATGGGCAGCGCCTACTTCATGAAAAAGCGCCATGTGTCCCTGCCCCGCGACCTGAAGCTGCAGACCGGCCTGTTTCTGGCGGTGGACGGCGTGCTGACGGCGGTGTTCGCCGTGAAGTACCAGCCCTCCCGCAACGCGGAGTGGGCGCTGCGGGCCATGCGCCGCAGTCATATCACGCCGGTGCTGGCTGTCCGCAGCAGCAACGTGACCCCCGGCCTTATCAAGCGGAAATTCGGCGTGGACGCCAAGGTGGTCTACCCCGATGTCTCCACCCGTCTGGCGCTGGCCCAGCTGGCCGCCCAGCAGGGCGAAACGCCCAATGTCATCGTCTGTCGGGAGGGTCTGCTTCCCCTGGCGGAGTCGGTGGTGGGGAGCCGCCGCATGGTGCGGGCCGTCCGCACCGCCACGGTGCTGGGCTATATCGGCTCTCTGTGCGGCGTGCTGCTGTCCTACTACCTCACCTCCGTGGGCAATTTCGCGGTGCTGACGCCGCTGGCCATGGTGGTGTTCCTGCTGCTGTGGCTGCTGCCCACGCTGCTGATCGCCGGGCTGGTCCGGCATTTCTGAAGCACAATAAATATCCCCCGGCCGGTGCGGCCGGGGGATATTTATTTACTTGCGGCGGATGGGGCGGATGTACTTGAAGTACTGCCCCGGTTCGAAGTAGAAGTACGTCAGCCGGCCCGGCGTACCGGTGTCCAGCTCACAGCCCGCGGCGGCATAGTCGAATCCGGCCATGGCAGCCTCCACCTTGTCCTCCACCGTGCGGCACTCCTGCTCGTAGTCGAAGGGTCCGTGCTCAAACACCAGATACTCGCCCTCCGCCACGTCCATCAGCTCCAGCGGCGCCGGCACCGGGCCATCGTAGTCGGCGGGCAGCCGCACGCCGTAGCTCTCGATGCGGGGATAACCCCAGGCACACAGCCGCCCGGCGGGGTCGTTGATGTACCCCATGATCTGTCCGGCGCAGCCGCCCATGTCGCTGCCGCCCTGGTCATCCAGCTTGCCCTTGATGCTGTCCAGCAGCCCGCACACCGTGGCGCAGTCGCCGCCGGGCACGGTGCTCTGCTTCTCCCAGAAATCCCAGTAGCCGTTGCTCTCGTAGTTCCGCAGATGCAGATACCGGTGGGCGGGGATGGTCACAAAATACGTCTTGACGCCCTGTTCACTCTTGATCATACCAATTTCTCCCATTCCAAAAGCGTAGCGGTCGAAGGGGTGGATCTTGGTGCGCAGCACCACAGGACGGGGATCCCTGCGGTAGGCGCCCGGTGTCACGCCGTACAGCGCCTTGAAGGCCCGGGTGAACGCCTCGTGGCTGGAAAAGCCGTAGTCCACGGCGATGTCCAGCAGCGTCCGGTCGCTGTCCCGCACCTCCTTCAGCGCGAAGGCCAGCCGGCGGCGGCGCAGATAATCCCGCAGCGGCATGCCCGCGATCTCCCGGAACTTCCGGGTGGCGTGATACGCGGAGTACCCCATGTCCCGGGACAGCCTCTGCAGTGTCAGCGTCTCCTCCTCGTGGGCCAGGATGGACCGGTCGATCTCGTCCACCATGCCCTGTATCAGTCTGGGCCATTCATACATGCGCGTTTCCTCCTCTCGTGACCGCTCGGCTGTATCATACGCCGTGGGCGCGGTGCACACTTGATATCAGTTGCGGAATATGCAAAAAAGGGAGCCGCCGGCTCCCTTTTTTCGTTTTCACGCCTCTGCCGCCGCAGGCTCCGGCAGCTTCTCCGGCCAGCCCGGCCAGCTTTGGCGGATCAGCTCCGCCACCTGGCCCCGCTCCGTGCCCAGCACGGCGGCCAGCTCTCCGTACAGCTGGTCCTCGGCCCGCTTGAGATAGCGCTCGTCCATCTGGCTGACCTTCTTGCCGTGGCGCAGCGCCCATGCCCGCTTGCGGCACACGCTGTGGATCATGGCGGCCAGCTCGCCGCACTCGCAGCGCATCACCACCTGATGATAGAAGTCCCGGGCGGCCCGGACCCCGGCCTGCTCCGGCTTGCAGGGCGGCAGGGACGGAATGGTCTCAATGAGGGCCAGCGCCGCCTCACGGGTGATGACGGGGCGCATCAGCACGCCGGTGTCCACCGGCGTCAGCACCGTCCCGCTGCGGTACAGCGGGGTCAGATGATAATAGAGCCTGTCCCCGTCGTCGTAGGACATGCCGGACGGGCCGATACGCTCCACCCGGCAGACGCCCTCGCCGCCGTACACCACCAGATCGCCTGCTGCAAACATCCTGTCACGCTCCTCACACACAAAACACACGGAAACACGCCGCCCGTCCGCTCTCTCCTTCGGACACGCGGCTTCTTTATCTGGTATGATTATACCACAATGTGTCAAAAAATGTAAGGGCGATTTTTAAGAAATTTCCGGAAAACCGGTGGAAATCCAAAAAAACTGTGGTACAATATGGGAAAAATCCCGAGAGGAGCACATATCCATGAAAACCCCTGACATTCATCCCTCCGCCTTTGTGGCCCCCGGCGCCGTGGTCCGGGGCGATGTACATCTGGCTGAAAACAGCAGCGTGTTTTACAACGCGGTGCTGCGGGGCGACCGCGCCCCCATCTCCATCGGCGCGGGCACCAATATCCAGGACGGCTGCGTCGTCCATGTGGAGTATGACCTGCCGGCCGTGGTGGGCCGGGACGTTACCGTGGGCCATGGCGCCATCCTCCACGGCTGCACCATCGGCGATGAAACGCTCATCGGTATGGGCGCCATCGTCCTCAACGGTGCACGGATCGGCAAAAACTGCCTGATCGGCGCCGGCGCGCTGGTGACCCAGAACACCGTCATCCCCGACGGCAGCATGGCCGTCGGCTCCCCCGCCAAGGTCAGGCGCGCCCTGACGCCGGAGGAGATGGAGGACCTCCGCCGGTCCGCCGCCGACTACCGGCAGGAGGCGCAGGAGTGCAAGGAGCTGGAAAACGTCTGATGCAAAAGAACAGCCGCGGGGCTATGCCCCGCGGCTGTTTTTTTGCTTATGCCTGCGCCGCTTTCTCACGGTCCGCCCGGATCAGCAGCTTCAGGGCCTCCACGCCCACCTGCACGGCGGAGGTGGTGTCCTCGCTCATATCCTGATCCAGCCCGGCGGCCTCCCGCTCCTGGTTCCACACCACATGGAAACAGGAGCCGCACCGGCAGGCCAGTGCGTCCGCCACCACGAACAGCGCGGCGGACTCCATCTCGCTGGCCTTGACGTGCAGACGCTTCCACGCCTCCCACTTGTTCAGCAGCTCATAGGAGACCGGCATTTTCGCCGGGCTGTGCTGGCCGTAGAAGGCGTCCTTGCACTGGACGACGCCCACCTGCGTCCGCTTGCCCAGCGCCCGGGACGCCTGCACCAGCGCGGTGGTCACCTCGAAGTCGGCCACCGCCGGGTACTCGATGGGGGCATACTCCCGGCTGGTGTGCTCAAAGCGGATGGCGCCGGTGGCCACCACCACATCGCCGCTGCGGACATCCAGATCAATGCCGCCGCAGGTGCCCACGCGGATGAACGTGTCCGCGCCGATGTTGTGCAGCTCCTCCATGGCGATGGATGCGGAGGGCCCGCCGATGCCAGTGGAGCAGACGGACACCTTCTCCCCCAGCAGCGTGCCGGTGTAGACGGTGTACTCCCGGTTGCTGGACACGAAATGCGCATCGTCAAACAGCGCGGCGATCTTCTCGCAGCGGCCCGGATCGCCGGGCAGGATCACATAGCGGCCCACGTCGCCCTCCACGCAGTGGATGTGATACTGTTTTTCCAGTTTTTGCATGGTCTGACCTCCTGAAAGCTTTACGGGCGGTGATATCCGCCCGGGAAAATACGGTTTGTTATGGCCTGTGCCGATCTTTGAATGTTTATTGTAGCATACACAGCCGCAAAAAGCAACGTTCCCTGCGGCAAAGCCAGAAAATGCAAGTTTCGCCAGCATTCTGCACGGCTATGAACGCCGCCGCAGGCGGATACTAACTGCGGCGCAACGCGCACAATGAGCAAAAGGAGGCCACTTCGGCATGAAGCAATTTTTTATGATCCTGGCCGTGCTGGCACTGGCTGTGATGCTGACAGCCTGCGGCGATAAAAACCGGAACGACGCGGGCGGCACCGCCGGCCAGACCCGGCCCGACACCAACCAGAGCCAGAACGCCCAGCAGGACAACGGCACCGGCGGCAGCTGGCAGAACGGCACCGACACGCCCACGCAGCCCGGCGCCAGTGTAGGCGGCGCCGCCGGCTCTCAGGAGAACACCCAGGGCACTGGCAGCGACGCCCTGCCCGGCGACACGCAGGACAACGCCCGCATGGGCCGCAGCACCCTGCGCCGGGGCGCGGAGAGCACTGCCACCTTCCGTCAGATGCTGGAAAACGGCTATGTCCATGACAGCGACGGGTTCCTCAACGACGGCGAAAACACCAGCTGGTAACGGCAGATGGGCGCGGGGAGACAGTTTTTCCCTGCGCCCACTTGCTTTTTCGGAAAAATGGGATATGATATGAGAGAAAGAATATGTGCCGCCGCACGCGGCAGAGAAAAGAAGGTTTTACTATGACAAAAATCGACATCGTATCCGGTTTCCTGGGCGCCGGCAAGACCACGCTCATCAAGAAGCTGCTGGCGGAGGCCTTTCAGGGTGAAAAGCTGGTGCTCATCGAAAACGAGTTCGGCGAGATCAGCATCGACGGCGGCTTCCTGAAGGAGTCCGGTGTCCAGATCAGCGAGATGTCCTCCGGCTGCATCTGCTGCTCCCTGGTGGGCGACTTCAACAAGGCGCTGAAGGACGTACATCAGCAGTTCGCCCCCGACCGTATCCTCATCGAGCCGTCCGGCGTGGGCAAGCTCAGCGACGTTATCGTGGCGGTGGAGAACACCGTCAAGGACGTGCCGGACATGCAGCTCAACAGCTTTGTCACCGTGGCCGACGCCACCAAGGTGAAGGTCTACATGAAGAACTTCGGCGAGTTCTACAACAACCAGATCGAGTCCGCCGGCACCATCATCCTCTCCCGCACCCAACGGCTGAGCCAGGAGAAGCTGGAGGCCGCCGTGGCGCTGCTGCGGGAGAAGAACCCCAATGCCGCCATTCTCACCACACCCTGGGACCAGCTGGACGGCATGACCATCCTCAGCGCCATCGAAAAGGTCTCTCTGGCGGACGAGCTGCTGGCGCATATGCGCGCTGAGCACGAGGCGGATGAGGCGGAGCACGAGCATGAGCACCACCATCACCACCATGACGAGGATGAGCACGATCATGACCATTGCTGCCATCACCATGACCATGATGATGACGATGACGATGAGGACGAGCATGACCACGATCATCACCACCATCACCACGACGGCGAGGAATGCGATGATCCCCACTGCGGCTGCCACCATCACCATCATCACGCCGACGAGGTATTCACCAGCTGGGGCACGGAGACGGTGAAGGCCTACTCCGAAGCGGAGCTGGAGCACATCCTGACGGCGCTGGACAGCGGCGAATACGGCGCGATCCTGCGGGCCAAGGGTATCGTGGCTGCCGCCGACGGCGGCCAGTGGCTGCACTATGACTTTGTGCCCGAGGAGCACCAGGTGCGGCGCGGTCCGGCGGACTACACCGGCCGGATCTGTGTGATCGGCTCCCAGCTAAAAGAGGATAAGCTCTCTCAGCTGTTCGGACTGTAAGGAGTGGCTGACATGGATATTCCTGTTTACCTCATCGCCGGATTTCTGGACGCCGGCAAGACCGAGTTCATCAACGGCATCCTGCGGGACGGCTTCGCCGCCGAGGACCGGACGCTGCTGCTGTGCTGCGAGGAGGGCGAAAACGGCTATGACCCCAAGGTGCTGGGCAACGTATTTACCTATACCGTGGAGGACGAGGACCAACTGACGCCCGACTTTCTGAAAAAGCTGGAAAAACAATACCGGCCCAAGCAGGTCATCGTGGAGTACAACGGCATGTGGAGCATGGAGAAGCTGTACCGCGAGGGACTGCCCGCCAACTGGATACTCTATCAGATCATGTGCCTGGTGGACGCCACGACCTTCGAGATGTATCTGAAGAACATGGGGCAGCTGATGATGGAGAAGATCACCAACTGCGATATGCTGATCTTCAACCGCTGCAATGAGCAGCTGCGCGCCCAGCTTCGCAGCCGCAACCTGCGAATGGCCAACCGCAGGGCGGATATCTACCTGGAAAACGAGGACGGCACCAGCGAGGAGTACGTCACGCCGGAGATGTCTCCCTTCGACCTGACCGGCGGCAAGCTGGAGGTGCCGGACGAGGACTACGGCATCTGGTATGTGGACATGATGGACAACCCGGGACGCTACGAGGGCGTGGAGGTGTCCTTCAAGGCGCTGATGTGCCACTCCAAAAAGTTCAAGGGCGTGCACTGCCCGGGACGCTTCGCCATGGTGTGCTGCGACAAGGATATGCAGTTCCTGGCCCTGGTGTGCCGCGGCGAAGGGCTGGAGCAGTATAAGGACAAGCAGTGGGTGAAGATACACGCCACAGTGAAGAAGGAGGCCTGTGACGCCTATCAGGGCGAAGGCCCCGTGCTGTACGTTACCTCCATCGCCGCCACCACCAAGCCGGACCCGGAGATGGTGTCCTTCTGATCGCGATCCGTATATTTTCACCGCACAATTGCAGCGTGTATAGAAAAAGACCCGACGATAGCGGTTCTTTTCAACTTATTTTGCCATCAGCGGACCAACTGAATGGCGGCGGGGAGGTTTTCGATCTCCACACGGGGCGCGCTGGGGCAGTATTCACCGTCCAGGGACCAGGGGAGGTTCTCCTCGGTGGTCAGGGTAACGCGCCGGACATGGCGCAGTATCACGCCGGGATAGTCGTACTGCATACGGGTCATGGCGGTAATGAGGTTCTGCAGATCCAGTGCCGTCTTTGGCATACGGAGCAGCAGCAGTTCGAATTTTCCGTCGTCCATCCGTACACGGGAGGGATCCAGCTTCACCAGGCCGCCCAGGGAGGTGGAATTGCACACAGCGCCGAAAATGAACTCCCCCTCAAAGCGCTCACCATCGGCATCCACCGCGCAGCGGTAGGGCCGCAGGGAGTCCAGATCGCCCAGCCCCTCCAGAATGTAGGCAAAATGGCCCAAGGCGTTCTTGGCCGCCTGGGTGGCGGAGTAGGAGGACCGGGTAAAGGCCCCAAAGGAGGCCACATAGGCGAAATAGCGGTCGTTATGCCGCCCCACGTCCAGGGGGCAGGGCGTGCCGGTGGCGGCCGCCTCTGCCGCGGCGGGCAGCATGGTGTGAAGATGCAGGCTCATGGCAAAGTCGTTGGTGCTGCCGCAGGGCAGATAGCCCAGCAGGGGCCGCTGCTCCAGCTGCATAAGCCCGGACAGCGTCTCGTTCAGCGTGCCGTCGCCTCCGGCACAGACCACCATGTCGTACTGCCCGCCCCACCGGGCGGCGATATCGCGGGCCTGGCCGCCCGCCTCGGTGATATAGACCCGTACCAGATAGCCGGCACGGGAGAACTGCGCCACGGCATCGAACAGCGGGGCGCGGGATTTTGTCTTTCCCGCACGGGGATTGACGATAAACAAGAGCTTTTTCATAGGGACACCCTTCCATACCATCGTAATTCTCGCATTTTGCGCGGGGTTGTCCGAGTATGATACCACAGTTGCGGCGGGATTGCAATACACATTCCGCCGCGGGTGTTTGTGTTCGAAAATTGTTGCAAAACGCCGCGCATACGGGTATGATAGAAAAAACAGCAGTGGGAGGTCCTGCCATGAAGCGAACGCAGTATTTCAAATGGGGACTGACGGCCTTTTTGACCGTATGTGCCGTGCTGGTGTTCTACGACACCTTCTATCAGGCGGGAACGCTGCAGCAGTTCGTGTCCAAGCTGGCATCCATCCTGGCGCCGGTGCTGTATGGCTTTGCCATCGCCTATCTGCTGACGCCCATCATGTCCTGTCTGGAACGGGCCATCGCGGCGCTGTGGAAAAAGCTTTTCAAAAAAGAGCTGAAGCAGCCGTCAGGCGCACTGCGGCTGGTGAGCATCCTGCTGACCGAGGCCGTGGTCATCTTCCTGCTGTATCTGCTGATGAGCGTGCTGGTGCCCCAGGTGGTGGACAGCGTGACCACCCTCATCAACAACGCCGAGTCCTACTACCGCAAGGTCTATCGCTGGGCCAACGACCTGCTGGAGAGCGACAGTGGGATCGGTGTCTGGCTGGCGGGGCTCATCACCGAGCGCTATACCGACGGCATGGCCTTTCTGACCGACAAGGTGCTGCCCTGGGCCCAGAAGGCCATTGTGCCGCTGACCAACGGTATCTGGAGCGGCATCCGCGGCGCGGTGGGCTTTGCCTTTGACCTGATCGTGGGCATCATCGTGTCCATCTATCTGATGGGCATGAAGGAAAAGAGCCTGGCTCGCTGCTGCAAGGCGGTCTACGCCGCGCTGCCGGAGGAAAATGCCGACGCGGTCATGCGCGGCACGCGGCGGGTGAACGCCATCTTCTCCGGCTTTGTCCGCGGCAAGCTGCTGGACTCCCTCATCATCGGCATCCTGTGCTTTATCTGCTGCTCCATCCTGAAAATGCCCTACACGCCGCTGGTCAGCGTGGTGGTGGGCGTGACCAACGTGATCCCCTTCTTCGGCCCTTTCCTGGGTGCGGTGCCGTCGGCATTCCTGATCCTGCTGGTCAGCCCCAAGCAATGTCTGGTGTTCGTAATCTTCATCGTGATCCTCCAGCAATTTGACGGCAACATCTTGGGGCCCAAAATTCTGGGCGACGCCACGGGCATCTCCAGCTTCTGGGTCATCGTGGCCATCCTGGTGGGCGGCGGCTTCGCCGGCGTGCTGGGTATGTTCATCGGCGTGCCGGTGTTCGCCTGCATACAGGAACTGCTGAAATTCCTGATGGACCGCCGGCTGCGGAAGCGGAATATGCCCACCGAGGCCTACGCCTATGTGGGTCGGGCCAAGGATTCCCCGCCGGAGGATACGCCCGCGCCCGAACCCGAAGACCCCGCGTGATATAGCAGGCAGGCGGGCACGCAGCCCGCCTGCCTTTTCTTTGAAAGGAGCACCTCTATGACAAAAGACCTCTACGATAAGCTGATGGTCTTCGGCAACGACCAGGAGCCGTTTCTCACCCACAACTTTATGCGGACCACCGACCTGGATGACGGCACCGCCACCGTAACGCTGCCCATGCACACCGAAAGTCTGAACCGCTGGGGCGGCGCCCACGGCGGCATCCTGTTCTCGCTGTGCGATGTGGCCATGGGCATGGCCATTATGACGCTGCGGCAGGAGATGGTAGTCACCGTGAACGCCACCATCGATTATCTGTCCGCCGCCGCTGCCGCCGGCAGCACCCTGACCACCGTGGGCAAGGTGGACCGCCTGGGCGGCAAGCTGGCCTTCTGTTCCGCCGAGATGACCGACGAGACCGGCAAGGTCATCGTCCGCGCCCACTGCGTCATGTGCTTCACCGGCAGGGCCCTGCCCCTATGAGCCGCCGCGCCCTGTGCCGCTGGTGTATTGCGCTGGCGGTGTTCTTTGCCGCGTATTTCGCCCTGCGCACCAGCCGCGCGGCCATGACCTGTCTCTTATACACATCTCCGAGCCCACGAGACAACAGGCAA
>URST01000026.1 GCA_900550585.1 uncultured Eubacteriales bacterium | reverse complement strand
GTGTCCGGCGCGGCGGCCACCGTGGCCACGGTGCTGAACATCTGCCCCATCATGCGGCTGGATGACACCGGCTCCATCAAGGCGTACAGCAAGGTGCGGGGCAAGAAGAAGGCCGTGGAGGTCACGGTGGACACCATGGAACAGTGCGCCCGGGGCGGCCGGGACTACGACGACAAGTGCTTCGTCTGCCACTCCCAGTGCCCGGAGGACGCCCAGCTGGTCATTGACGCCATTGAGCAGCGGTTCCCGAAGCTGAAGGGGAAGATCCGCCTGTGCGACATCGGCACCATCATCGGCTCCCACGCGGGGCCGGGCACCGTGGCGGTGTTCTTCTACGGCAGCGAGCGGCCCAAGATGGACTGAATACGAAAAGACAGGGCGGACGCATCGCGTCCGCCCTGTCTTATGCGGAAAAGCCGGTCAGGCGTGGTAGTATCTCTTGGCGCAGAACTCCCGCTGGATGGTGACGCGGCCGCTGTCGGTGAGCCACGCGGCGAAGTTGGAGAAATTCCGCTCCACCACGCTGAATTTCAGCTCGTTGTGGGTGCGGATATCCTCCCGGCGGCAGAAGGCGGCGATCCAGTCGGAAAACGTCATGCCGTCGGTAAGGTCGTCCAGCAGCTCCCGCTCCTTGGCGTGGATGAAGGCGATGTTCTCGTCGATCAGGGCGTCAAAGGCGGCGCGGTCCGTCAGCACCTGCTTGTGGGCCACGATGTAGGCCGGAGCGTCCAGCCGGTGCAGGCGCGCCTTGCTCTCCAGATCCCGTGCGATGAACATGCTGGTGGGCAGCTTTGCGGCGGCGATCTGTTCGTGGTCGATGAGACAGTCCCCCACATAGGCTGCGCCGTCCGGCGTGACGATGCCGATATGGCCGGCGGAGTGACCGGGCAGCTGCAATATGCCGAAGCGGGCGCCGGCCATGTCCAGATGGTCGTCCTCCGGGCCGATGATGATGTCAGCGGTGAAGCACTCCTCTAAAAACAGCTGGCGGCTCTTGCCGTAGGTCAGGGCCACATAGTTGGCCCGGTAGCTGTCGGGATTCACGGAGATGCCGGCCTCGATGAGCTGGATGGCGGCGGGGCAGCCGTACCGCTGCTGGAGATAGCGGACGTTGCCGGTGTGGTCAAAGTGGGCGTGGGAGCAGATGATGCCCCGCAGGCGCAGGCCGTTGTCGTCGATAAGGTGTGTCAGGCCGGGGCGGTCCAGCTTGGCGTAGCCGGTGTCGATGAGGACGATGTCCCGGTCCGTGAGAAAATAGACGGGCAGCAGGGCGGTGGCGCCCTCCGCCGCCCAGGTGCGGCCCAGTATGTGCTTCAGCTCCATGGCGGTCCCTCCCGGAAACGGTGTTTTCCCCATTATACACCGCCGTGGGGAAAAAACAAATTTTTTCTTTTTACCCCTATGCAAAACGGCAGAAATAAGGTAGAATACCAGAGAGAAAAAACGGGGAGGCAATGCGATGGAGCAGCCAAAATACAAACGGGTACTCATTAAGATCAGCGGCGAGGCGCTGGCAGGCGACAAGCATTTCGGCCTGGACTTTCAGGTGATGGGCCGCGTGGCCGATGTCATCCGGGAGTGCGTGGACATGGGCGTGCAGGTGGGCGTCGTCATCGGCGGCGGCAACTTCTGGCGCGGCGTCAAGGATGGCGAGGGGCATATCGAGCGCACCCGCGCCGACCACATGGGCATGCTGGCCACCGCCATGAACTGCATGGCCATGGCCGACGTGCTGGAGCAGAAGGGTGTGGATGTGCGGGTGCAGACGGCGCTGGAGATCCGTGCCGTGGCGGAGCCGTATATCCGGGCGCGGGCCATCCGCCATCTGGAGAAGGGCCGCGTGGTCATCTTCGGCTGCGGCATCGGGTGCCCGTTCTTTTCCACCGACACCGCGGCGGTGCTGCGTGCGGCGGAGATCGAGGCCGACATCATCCTGCTGGCCAAGAACATCGACGGCGTGTACGACAGCGACCCCGCCAAGAACGCATCGGCCGTCAAGTTCGACTCCATCACCTATGACGAGGTGCTCAAGCGCCATCTGGCCGTGATGGATTCCACCGCCACCAGCCTGTCCATGGACAACCACATCCCCGTGCTGGTGTTTGCGCTGAAGGACCCCCAGAATATCATCCGCGCCCTGCGCGGCGAAAAAATCGGAACGATCGTGAAGGAGGCTTAACCGCTATGTTAAAGGACGAGTACAAGATCTACGAGGAAAAAATGAAGAAAAGCATCGAATCCGTGGTCAGCGATTTCGACACCGTGCGTGCCGGCCGCGCCAACGCTTCCGTGCTCAACCGCATCAGCGTGGACTACTACGGCACCCCCACGCCCATCCAGCAGATCGCATCCGTCGGTTCTCCCGACCCCCGCACGCTGGTGATCACGCCGTGGGACGCATCCATCCTCAAGGGCATCGAGAAGGCCATTCAGGAGTCTGACCTGGGCATCAATCCCCAGAACGACGGCAAGTGCATCCGCCTGGCCTTCCCCCAGCTGACGGAGGAGCGCCGCAAGGAGCTGGTGAAGCAGATCCACAAATATACCGAGGCGGGCAAGGTGGCTGTGCGCAACATCCGCCGCGACGCCCTGGAGAATTTCAAGAAGCAGCAGAAGGCCTCCGAGATCACCGAGGACGAGATGAAGATCGTGGAGAAGGACCTGCAGAAGCTGACCGACGACAGCTGCAAGGAGCTGGATAAGCTGCTGGACAACAAGGAAAAGGAACTGATGTCCGTCTGATGGGCCTGTTCCGCAGAAAAATGCCCCATACGGCGGGGGAGGTGGACAAAAACCGCCTTCCCCGCCATATCGCTATTATCATGGACGGCAACGGTCGTTGGGCAAAGCAGCGTTCGCTGCCGCGCACTGCCGGCCATAAGGCGGGGGCCGAGGTGTTCCGGGATATCGCCACCTACTGCAAGGAGCTGGGCGTGGAATACCTGACGGTGTATGCGTTCTCCACGGAGAACTGGAAACGTCCGGCTGACGAGGTCGGCGCCATCATGGGCCTTTTGAAGCAGTACCTGCTGGAGGCCGTGGACACCATGGAGAGAGACCATATCCGTCTGAAATTCTTCGGCGACCTGTCCGCCATCGCTCCGGAATTGCAGGAGCTGGCGGCGGAGACGCGGGAGATCAGCGGTCATTACGACGGGTTTCAGGCCAATATCTGCCTGAACTACGGCGGGCGGGCGGAGATCCTGCGGGCCGCGCGGCAGTGCGCCGAGGCGGGGGAGGACTGGACGGAGGAGAACTTCGGCAAGTACCTGTACTCCGCCGGCATCCCCGACCCGGAGCTGATCATCCGGCCCAGCGGTGAGCTGCGGCTCTCCAACTTCCTGCTGTGGCAGTGCGCTTACAGCGAGTTTTACTTCTGCGACACCCTGTGGCCGGACTTCACCCGTGAGGAGCTGGACAAGGCCATCATCGACTATCAGAAGCGGGATCGCCGGTTCGGCGGCGTGAAGGCGTAAGGAGACGGCATGAAACAGAGAATTTTGGTGGCCGTGGTGGGCATCCCCGCGCTGCTGGGCGTACTGTGCTTCGCCCCGGACTGGGCCACGATGGCCCTTATCATGGGCCTGTGCATCATCGGCAGCCACGAGCTGCTGGCGGCGGTGCTGCCGCCGGAAAAGACCCGGCGCTGGTGGGGGCTGGCGGCTGCGCTGTCCGCCTTCACGGTGGCGGACGTCTACTTCCGCCATGAGCGGTTCGCCGGCACGGCCGCGGCGGGGCTGATGCCCTGGCTGACGGCGGCGCTGGTGCTCGTGGTGTTTTTGTGCATGGTGCTGGAGTACGGCAAGAAGGAGGAACTGGACTTCACGGCGCTGTGCGCCGTGCTGGCGGCGGGCATCGCCATCCCGCTGGCGCTCAGCTGCCTTCTGCGGCTGCGGATGCTGGAGCACGGGGCGGGGCTGGTGCTCATCCCGCTGGTGGCGGCCTTTATGAGCGATGCCATGGCCCTGTTCGGCGGCATGATGTTCGGCAGGACGAAGCTGGCGCCGCTGGTCAGCCCCAAAAAGACCCGGGAGGGCGCGGTCAGCGGCCTTGTGGGCGGCATGGCGGGCATGATCCTGTTCCGCATCTTCTTCTTCCTTTGTACGGAGGTGCCGCTGCACATCGGCTGGTGTGTGCTGCTGGGCCTTGTGGGCGCGGTGCTGGGCCAGCTGGGCGACCTCAGCTTCTCCTGCATCAAGCGGCAGTACGGCATCAAGGACTACGGGCGGCTGCTGCCGGGGCACGGCGGCGTGCTGGACCGGTTCGACAGCGTGATCTTCGCCGCGCCGGTGATCTGGATGATCGTGGACGCGGTAACGCTGTATTGAGGGTACATCTATGACAAAGACCATATCCCTGCTGGGCGCCACAGGCTCTATCGGACGGCAGACGCTGTCCGTGGCGCAGGAGCTGGGACTTTCCGTGGCGGCGCTGACCGCCAATCGACAGGTGGATCTGTTGGAACAGCAGGCGCGGCGATTCAGGCCGCGCCTTGCCGTGCTGTATGACCCCGCTGCGGCCAAAGAGCTGCGCGGGCGCCTGCGGGGCACCGGCATTGAGGTGATGGAGGGACCGGAGGGCCTGACCGCCGCCGCCACGCTGCCGGAGGCGGACACGGTGGTAACGGCGGTGATGGGCAGCGTGGGGCTGGCCCCGACGCTGGCGGCCATCATGGCCAAAAAGCGCATCGCCCTGGCCAATAAGGAGACGCTGGTGTGCGCCGGTGAGCTGGTGATGGCCGCCGCCCGGGAGACGGGGGCGGAGATCGTACCGGTGGATTCGGAGCACAGCGCCATTTTCCAGTGTTTGCAGGGCTGCCGGGACAGAGGGGAGGTCAGACGCCTGCTGCTGACCTGCTCCGGCGGGCCGTTTTTCGGCCGCTCCTTTGCGGAGCTGGAGCATGTGACGGCGGCGGACGCCCTGAAGAATCCCAACTGGACCATGGGCGCCAAGATCACCGTCGACTCGGCCACCCTGATGAACAAGGGGCTGGAGATCATCGAGGCCATGCGGCTGTACGACCTGCCGGTGGAGCAGGTGGAGGCGGTGATCCACCGCCAGAGCATCGTCCACTCGCTGGTGGAGTTCCGGGACGGGGCCGTGCTGGCCCAGTTGGGCACACCGGACATGAAGCTGCCCATCCGCTACGCGCTGACGTACCCCCATCGGGTACAGACACCGGACAGGACGCTGGATCTGCTGACCTGCGGCGCGCTGACGTTCAGCGCGCCGGACATGGAGGCGTTCCCCTGCCTGCGCATCGCCCGGCAGTGCGCGGCGGCGGGCGGCACGGCCTGCGCCGTGATGAACGGCGCCAACGAGGCGGCGGTGCAGCGTTTTTTGCAGGGCGCCATCGGGTTCAACGACATCCCGCGGCTGGTGGAGCAGGCGCTTTCCCGCGTACCGCTGCAATATCGGCCAGGCCTTGCGGATATACTGGAAGCAGACAGGATGGCCCGGGAGGCTGTCCTGTAAGGCGCGGGGCGCCATAAAGGAGTTGTAGCAATGGTATATATCTTAGCGGCCATCCTTGTGTTCGGCGTGCTCATCGCCGTTCACGAGCTGGGCCATTTCATGGCGGCCAAGGCCTGCGGCGTGCGGGTCAACGAGTTTTCCATCGGCATGGGGCCGGCCCTGTGGAAGAAGCAGAAGGGGGAGACGCAGTACTCCCTGCGGCTGTTCCCGGTGGGCGGCTTCTGCGCCATGGAGGGCGAGGAGGAGGACTCCGACGACCCGGCGGCTCTGAACAACCAGGGCTTCTGGGCCAAGCTCCTGATCTTCGCGGCGGGCGCGGCCATGAACTTCATCGCGGGCCTTCTCATCATTCTGGCGCTGTACGCCGGGGCGAAGGCCTTCTACGAGCCGGTGATCACCGGCTTTGCCGACGGCTGCCCGCTGGAGAGTGCGGAGGGCCTGCAGACCGGCGACCGCCTGCTGCGCATCGACGGCGAGCGGGTGTACATGTACAGCGATGTCAGGCTGCTGCTGGGTCTGAACAAGACCGGCGTTTTTGACCTGGTGGTGGAGCGGAACGGGGAGAAGGTCACACTGACGGACTTTCCCATGTCGCCGCAGACCTACACCGACCAGAACGGCGAGTCCTACACCAGCTACGGGCTGTACTTCGGCGCGGAGGAGGCCACGCTGGGGCGGAAGCTGTCCTACACATGGAACAACGCCGTGGATTTCGTGCGCATGGTGCGGCTGAGCCTGCAGATGCTGGTGACCGGCGAAGCCGGTGTGAAGGATCTCAGCGGGCCGGTGGGCATCGTGTCCACCATGACCCAGGTGGGCGAGCAGTCCGGCAGCGCCCGGGCGGCGGTGGAGAACATCGCCTATCTGGCGGCGCTCATCGCCGTGAACCTGGCGGTGATGAACCTGCTGCCTCTGCCGGCGCTGGACGGCGGCAAGATATTCTTCCTTGTCATCAACGCCGTCGGCATGCTGCTGTTCAAAAAGCAGATCCCGGCCAAATACGAGAATTATATCCATTTTGCGGGGCTTGTGCTGCTGCTGGCGCTGATGGCGGTCATCACGTTCAGCGACGTGTGGAAGCTGGTACACTGAGAGGGGATACGATGAGCAGACAGATCATGGTGGGCGGCGTGGCCGTGGGCGGCGGCGCGCCGGTGAGCATCCAGTCCATGTGCAATACCGCCACGGAGAACGTGGACGCCACGGTGCAGCAGATCCTCCGGCTGGAGCAGGCGGGGTGCGAGATCATCCGCGTGGCCGTGCCCACGGAGGAGGCGGCCCGGGCCATCCCGGCCATCAAGGCCCGCATCCACATTCCGCTGGTGGCGGACATCCATTTCGACTATAAGCTGGCGCTGCTGTGCGCCGAGGGCGGCGTTGACAAGATCCGTATCAACCCCGGCAATATCGGCGCCAAGGAGCGGGTGCGGGCCGTAGCAGACGCCTGCCGGGAGCGGGGCATCCCCATCCGCATCGGCGTCAACGGCGGGTCGCTGGAAAAGAATCTGCTGGCCAGATACGGCGGCGTTACAGCTCAGGCACTGGTGGACAGCGCCATGGGGCATGTACGCCTGCTGAATGACTGTGGTTTCGACGACATCTGTATCTCCGTGAAGTGCTCCCGGGTGCCGGTGAACATGGCGGCCTACCGGATGCTCCGTGAGCAGACGGACTATCCGCTGCATCTGGGCGTCACGGAGGCGGGCACACCGGAGATGGGCGTGCTGAAATCCGCCATCGGCATCGGCGGCCTTCTGTGCATGGGCGTGGGCGATACGCTGCGGGTGAGCCTGACGGCGGACCCGGTGGAGGAGGTCATCGCCGCCAAGCGCATTTTGCAGGCGGCGGGCATCCGCCGCAGCGGGCCGGATCTGATCTCCTGCCCCACCTGCGGCAGGACGAAGTACGACATGATCCCCATCGCACGGGAAGTGGAGCGCCGGCTGCAGGGCTGCACCAAGCCCATCACCGTGGCGGTGATGGGGTGCGTGGTCAATGGACCGGGCGAGGCGTCCGGCGCGGACGTGGGCATCGCCGGCGGCGTCGGCGAGGGGTTGCTGTTCGCCAGGGGCAGGATCCTGCGCAAGGTGCCGCAGGAGCAGCTGGTGGACGCGCTGTTTCAGGAAATAGACAAGCTGTAAGGTGAGAAAATGGCGGAGAAATTACCGTTTTTTACATTATTCGAGAGCTTTCAGGCGCCGCGCCAGCTGCGCCTGCTGCTGCACGATGCCTATGTGACCGGCGGCGTGCTGGACCGGGAGGCCCGCACCATCGAGGTGCAGGCCGTCAGCAGCGAGACGGTGCCGGACGCGGCGGTGAAGGCGCTGGAGCATCTGCTGGCGGAGCAGTACGACCTGCGCCGGGTGCAGCTGCGCTTTTCCGCGCCCCAGGCCGTGGGCAAGGGCGGCAGCGACCTGCTGTACGGCAAGGAGATCAAGGGCAGGGTCATCCCCATCGCGGAGCTGAACCTGAAAATGGGCATGGCCGTGGTGGAGGGCCGCGTATTCGGCATGGAGTGCTATGAGACGCGGCGGCCCGGCCAGTGGTGCCTGAACTTCGACATGACCGATGAGCACGGCTCCGTGTCCGTGCGGAAATACATGGACGAGAAGGAGGCCAGGGTGCTGGGCGGTGCCGTCAGCGACGGCATGTGGCTGCGGGTGCAGGGCAAGCTGACGCTGACCTTCGACGGCAAGGACGTACAGCTCCAGCCGGTGAGCATCCAGCGCATCCAGCATCAGGGGCGGCAGGACACGGCCCCGGAAAAGCGGGTGGAGCTGCACCTCCATACCCAGATGAGCACCATGGACGCCCTTACCGACGTGGGCAAGGTGGTGAAGCAGGCGGCGGCGTGGGGGCATCCCGCCATCGCCATCACCGACCACGGCACGGTGCAGGCGTTCCCCAAGGCCCGGGACGCGGGCAAGGGGAAGATCAAGATCCTCTACGGCGTGGAGGGCTACTTCGTCAACAATCTGGATGACCGCATCGCCGTCCACGGCTCCCAGGAGCAGGATTTTGCCGACGAGATCGTGTGCTTCGACATCGAGACCACCGGCCTGAAGGTGGAGCGGGAGGCCATCACCGAGATCGGCGCGGTGGTGCTGAAAAACGGCGAGATCACGGAGCGGTTCCAGACCTTCGTGAACCCCAACCGGCGGCTGACGCCGGAGATCATCGGTCTCACCGGCATCACCGATGCCATGCTGGCGGACGCGCCCCAGCTGAAGGAGGCGCTGACCGCGTTTCTGCAGTTCGTGAACGGCCGCCCCTTGGCGGCTCACAACGCGGAGTTCGACATCAGCTTCATCCGGGCGGGCTGCCGCAAGGTGGGACTGGACTTCGACCCCACCTATGTGGACTCCCTCATTCTGGCGCAGAACCTGCTGCCGGAGCTGGGCAAGTACAAGCTGGACATCGTGGCGGAGCATCTGGACCTGCCCGCCTTCAACCACCACCGGGCCTCCGACGACGCGGCCATGGTGGGCTATATGCTCATCCCGTTTTTTGAAAAGATGGAAAAGGAGCTGGGCATCCACAGTCTGCAGCAGATCAACGGCGAGATGCTGAAGCTGCGGCCCAGGGGCAGCAAGTCCCGGTTCCCCAAGCATATCATCATCCTTGCCAAGAACAAGCTGGGCCTGAAGCACCTGTACCAGCTGATCTCGGCGTCCAACCTGAAATATTTCAAGCGCGTGCCCACCATCCCCAAGACGGAGCTGGCGGCCCACCGGGAGGGACTGATCATCGGCTCGGCCTGCGAGGCAGGGGAGCTGTTCCGCGCCGTGGCCGACCACAAGGACTGGGCGGAGCTGAAGCGTATTGCGTCGTTCTACGACTATCTGGAGATCCAGCCCATCTGCAACAACATGTTTATGCTGCGCAACGGCGATGTCCAGTCGGAGGAGGAACTGCGGGAGTTCAACCGCACCATCGTCCGGCTGGGCGAGGAGCTGGGCAAGCCGGTGTGCGCCACCGGCGACGTACACTTTCAGGAGCCGGAGGACGAGGTGTACCGCCACATCCTGCTGGCCAGCAAGAAGTTCCCGGATGCCGACGCGCCGCTGCCCATCTACTTCAAGACCACCGACGAGATGCTGGAGGAGTTTGCCTATCTGGGGCCGGAGACGGCCCATAAGGTAGTCATCGACGATCCCCGGCGCATCGCCGACCGCATCGAGGACATCGAGCTGCTGCCGCCGGGCCAGCTGTTCCCGCCCCGCCTGGAAAACTCCGAGCAGGAGCTGCACGACATGGTGTGGGACAAGTGCCACGCGCTGTACGGCGACCAGCCGCCCCAGCTCATCGTGGACCGTCTGGACGTGGAGCTGAAAAGCATCCTGGGCAAGTACGACGTTGTGTACATGTCCGCCCAGAAGCTGGTGCAGCGCAGTCTGGAAAACGGCTATCTGGTTGGCTCACGAGGCTCCGTCGGCTCCAGCCTGGTGGCATATATGTCGGGCATCACGGAGGTGAACTCCCTGCCGCCCCACTACCGCTGCCCCAAGTGCAAGAACACGGAGTTCATCACCGACGGCAGCTACGGCTGCGGCGCGGACATGCCGGACAAGGTGTGCCCCGTGTGCGGCGAGAAATACATCAAGGACGGCTTCGACATCCCCTTTGAGACGTTTCTGGGCTACGGCGGCGGCAAGGTGCCCGATATCGACCTGAATTTCTCCGGCGAGTATCAGGCCCGCGCCCATCAGCACGCCATCGAGATGTTCGGCAAGACACAGGTGTTCCGGGCCGGCACCATCGGCACGCTGGCGGAAAAAACCGCCTTCGGCATGGTGAAGAAGTATCTGGAGGAGCGGGGACAGACGGCGTCCAACGCCGAGATGAACCGATTGACCCAGGGCTGTGTGGGCGTGCGGCGCACCACCGGCCAGCACCCCGGCGGTCTGGTGGTGGTGCCCGACGACATGGATGTGGAGGATTTCACCGCCGTGCAGCACCCTGCCGACGACGCGGGCAGCGACACCATCACCACCCATTTTGAATATCACTGCATGGAGGACAACCTCCTGAAGCTGGACATGCTGGGGCACGATGACCCCACCATGATCAAGATGCTGGAGGACCTCACCGGCGTCAACGCCCGGGCCATCCCGCTGGACGACCCGGACACCATGAGCATCTTCACGTCCTCTAAGGTGCTGGGCTTCGAGAACGACGAGATCCTCGGCCCCACCGGCGCCGTGGCCATCCCGGAGTTCAACACCCGGTTCACCCGCGGCATGCTGATGGACACCATGCCCAAGGATTTCAACACGCTGGTGCGGCTGTCCGGTTTCTCCCACGGCACTGATGTGTGGCTGGGCAACGCCCGGGAGCTGATCGTCAGCGGCACCGCCTCCGTTCTGGAGACGGTGGGCTGCCGCGATGACATCATGCTCTACCTCATCTCCATGGGGCTGGACCCCAAAATGTCCTTCAAGATCATGGAGGCCGTCCGCAAGGGCAAGGTGAAAAAGAAGGGCTTTGAGGAGGGCTGGGAGGAGGCCATGCGGGATCACGAGGTGCCGGATTGGTACATCGGGTCGCTGGCCAAGATCGGCTATCTGTTCCCCAAGGCCCACGCCGTGGCCTACGTCATGATGGCATTCCGCATCGCATGGTTCAAGGTGCATGAGCCGCTGGCGTTCTACGCTACGTTCTTCTCCATCCGGGCCAAGGCTTTTGACGCGGAGTACTGCTGCGCCGGGCTGGATGCGGTGAAGCGGAAGATCAAGGAGATCGAGAACAACAAAGACGCCACCGATGTGGAGCAGAACCTGATGGTAACGTTGGAGGTGTGCTACGAGTTCTACCTGCGGGGCTTCCACTTCGATACCATCGACATCTACAAGTCCGACGCCACCAGATTCGTCATCACGGAGAACGGCCTGCTGCCGCCCTTCGTCACCGTCCGCGGACTGGGCGAGACGGCGGCGCTGGACACGGTGGAGAAGCGAAAGGGGAAGACCTTCATCTCCGTGGAGGAATTCGCCAACACCTGCAGCAAGCTGAGTAAGACCCATATCGAGCAGCTCAAGGCGCTGGGCGCCTTCGCCGGCATGGCGGATACCAGCCAGGTGAGCCTGTTCTGAACACAAAAAGAGTACCCGTGCGCCGGCGGCGCACGGGTACTCTTTTTGTGGCTTTACGGCGTGTCCGGCGTATCCTCCGGCGATGCGTTCTCCTGCGTCCGGGCGGAGGCGTCCTCCGTGATGGTGGGGATGAACGCCTTGGCCAGCCGCCCCTTGCCACGCTGCTTGATATAGAAGTACCCGATGGTGCTGAACACCACCGCGCCGATGAAATTGACGAACAGATCCGCCATGGTGTCGTACAGACCGATATCCAGATACCCGTCGAAGCCCAGGTCCTGCCCGTTGACGGCGACAGAGTGGATGCCGTCGATGGTGACGGGAATGTTGCGGTTGGTGGGATCCAGCATGACGGAGGTGATGGACTGCACCACCGTGTCCTTCTGCATATCCATGTGGAACAGACGGTCCATGCCGAACTCGAAGAACTCCCACAGCACGCCGACGGTCATGGAGAAGCAGAACGCCGCCAGCGCCACATAGATGGGGGACAGCTCAAATTTGATGCGGCTGTTGCGGTTGAGGATGTCGATGAGGGCAAAGCCCGTGGCGGCACAGAGGAAGCCTGTGGTGGTGTGGAGCATGGAGTCCCAGTGGGGATAGGTGATGAAATAGCACTCCAGCTCGCCTAAGATCTCCGCCGCGAAGATGAATAGCAGGATGATGATCTCCAGCGTGGACGGCAGCTCGATACCGAAGTTCTGCTGGATGAAAAACGGCAGCACGAACAGCACCAGCACCAAAAGGCAGATGAACGCGCTTTCGTACTCGCCCCGGATGACGGAGGACACCAGCGTGCCCAGCACGATAAGACGCAGAACAAGGTAAACGGTGAACACCACCGGCTGGCGGCGGATGGTGCCCTTCAGGTCACGGGGATGGGGAAAGGGTTTAGGTTTTTTCATGTGTGTCCTCCTGTGTCGCTGACCGGCACGATGGACAGGACCGGCCATTTTTTCGGCAGCCGCGGCAGCCGCCGCAGCAGTTCTTCCGGTTTCCCGCGGCGGCGCGGAACGCGAAGAACAGCGCAGCCGCCACCGCCGCCAGAATAAGGATGTCCCAGATGTTCATAGCAGCAGGCTCCCAATGCCGTGGGTCACAAAGGCTGCGACCCACGCGATGAGACACTGCCACACCGCCAGTCCCGCCGCCCATTTGCCGCCCAGCTCCCGCCGGACGGAGGCCACCGCCGCGATGCACGGGGTGTACAGCAGGCTGAACACCAGCAGGGACGCCGCCGACAGCGGCGAGAGGATGCTGCCGATGCTGCCGCCGAACAGCACCTCCAGCGTGGACACCACGCTCTCCTTGGCCATGAAGCCGCTGATAAGGGCGGTGCAGATGCGCCAGTCGCCCAGCCCCAGCGGCGCGAACAGCGGCGCCAGCACGCCCGCCGCCATGGCCAGCATGCTGTCCGCCGAATCGGATACCATGTTCAGGTGCAGGTCGAAGCTCTGGAGGAACCACACCACCACCGTGGCGATGAGGATGACGGAAAAGGCCCGCTGCAAAAAGTCCTTGGCCTTTTCCCACAGCAGCTGCGCCACGTTCTTAACGCTGGGCAGCCGGTAGTTGGGCAGCTCCATCACAAAGGGGATCGGCTCGCCGCGGAACAGTGTGTCCTTGTAGAGGAATGCCGCCAGAATGCCCACCAGAATGCCCAGCAGATACAGCCCCGCCATGATGAGGCCGCCCCTGCCGGGGAAGAACACACTGACGAAGAACGAGTAGATGGGCAGCTTGGCCGTGCAGCTCATGAACGGCGTCAGCAGGATGGTCATTTTCCGGTCCCGCTCACTGGTCAGGGTGCGGGTGGCCATCACCGCCGGCACGGTGCAGCCGAAGCCGATGAGCATGGGCACGATGCTCTTGCCGGACAGGCCGATCTTCCGCAGCAGCTTGTCCATGACGAAGGCCACGCGGGCGATGTAGCCGCTGTCCTCCATCAGGGACAGGAAGAAAAACAGCGTCACGATGATGGGCAGGAAGCTCAGCACGCTGCCCACACCGGTGAAAATGCCGTCGATGACCAGACTGTGGATGGCGGGGTTCACGTCCAGCCGCGTCAGGGCGCTGTCCGTCAGGGCGGACAGCCTGTCGATGCCCGTTTCCAGCAGGGACTGGAGCCACGCGCCGATGACGTTGAACGTCAGATAGAACACCAGCACCATAATGCCGATAAAGCAGGGAATAGCGGTGTGCCGCCCGGTGAGGACGCGGTCGATCTTCTCGCTGCGGATACGCTCCCGGCTCTCCCGGGGCTTGATGACCGTCTGCTCGCACAGCCGCTCGATAAAGTCGAACCGCATGTCCGCGATGGCGGCGCTACGGTCCAGACCGCGCTCCGTCTCCATCTGCACCACGATGTGCTCCAGCATCTCCCGCTCGTTCGCATCCAGCGCCAGCTGCGCCAGAATGAGGCTGTCGCCCTCAATGGCCTTGGTGGCGGCGAAGCGCACCGGCAGGCCGGCCTTCTGGGCGTGATCCTCGATGAGGTGTACCACCGCGTGGATGCAGCGGTGTACCGCGCCGCCGTGGTCGTCCCTGCCGCAGAAATCCTGCTTCAGCGGCGGCTCCTGATATTTTGCAATGTGGATGGCGTGGCGCACCAGCTCGTCCACACCCTCGTTTTTGGCGGCGGAAATGGGGATCACCGGCACGCCCAGCATGGCCTCCATGGCGTTGACATCGATGGAGCCCTGATTGCCCACCAGCTCGTCCATCATGTTCAGCGCCACCACCATGGGCACGCCCATCTCCAGCAGTTGCATGGTCAGGTACAGGTTCCGCTCGATATTGGTGGCGTCCACGATGTTGATGATGGCCTTGGGCCTGTCCTGCAGCACGAAATTCCGGGACACGATCTCCTCGCTGCTGAAGGGCGACATGGAGTAGATGCCCGGCAGGTCTGTGACCTCCGTGTTGGGATACCCCCGGATCACGCCGGTCTTGCGGTCCACCGTGACGCCGGGGAAGTTGCCCACATGCTGCTTCGAGCCGGTGAGCTGGTTGAACAGCGTGGTCTTGCCGCAGTTCTGATTGCCCACCAGTGCATAGGTCAGAACGGTGTCCTCCGGCAGCGGATGCTCCCCCGCCTTGCTGTGGTATCTGCCGCTCTCGCCCAGACCGGGATGGTCGGGGTCGCGGGCGCGGTCCACGCCGATATGGCTGCGGCTGCGCTGCCGGATGGGCTCTATGTCGATCCGGTCGGCCTCCGCCAGGCGCAGCGTCAGCTCGTAGCCGTGGACCTGTACCTCCATGGGGTCGCCCATGGGGGCCAGCTTCACCACCGTCACCTCCGCGCCGGGGATCATGCCCATATCCAGAAAATGCTGGCGCAGTGCGCCCTCGCCGCCCACCCGGCGGATGACGGCGCTTTTGCCGGTCTCCAGTTCTCTCAGTGTCATATGTCAGTGTCCCTCTCCCAAAGATGATCTATCCTTTAACTGTACAGGATAACGGGCCGGTCTGTCAAGCCTTGCATGCTTGACAACCGGCGGCGCGATGCCTATAATTGCGGTAAGAAAGCACGCAGCCGCGGGAAGGGAGGGCGTCTATGCCCCCAAAGCCGAAATTCACAAAGGATGAGATGGTACAGGCCGCGCTGGAGCTGGTGGCCCGCCGTGGTACGGAGGCGCTGACAGCCCGGGAGCTGGGCGCGGTGCTGGGCAGCTCCGCCCGCCCGGTATTCACGGTGTTCCGCAGCATGGACGAGCTGCAGCAGGCCGTGCGGGAGGCCGCCATGCGCCGGTTCGAGCAGTTTGTGCGCCGGCCGGTGCCGGGCATGCCGGTATTCAAGCAGGTGAGCATGCAGATGGTGCGCTTCGCCATGGAGGAGCCGAAGCTCTACCAGCTCCTGTTCATGCAGGAGAACTCCGGTGCCGCCGGCTTCGACGATATGGTGGGCATGCTGGGCAGCACAGCGGACGCCTGCATGGCGGCCATCCAACAGGACTATGGCCTGACACGGGACGAAGCCCGCATGCTGTTTGAGAACGTGTGGATCTACACCTTCGGCGTGGGCACGCTGTGCGCCACCAACGCCTGCCGCTTTTCCCCGGAGAAGCTGGGACAGATGCTGACCACGGAGTTCCAGGCCATGATGACACTGCTGCACAGCGGCCATTGACCGCCGCGGAAACAGAAAAACGCCACCCGTCAGGGTGGCGTTTTTGCTGCTTCAGGAGCCGCTGCCGGGGGCGGCGGGAGGCTGTCCGCCGCTGGGCATTGAGGGCCGCTGTCCGCTTTCGGCATCGTCAGGCCGCTGCCCGCTCCCGCCGGGGAACTGGCCGCCCGGCATCTGACCGCCGGGGCCGCCCATACCGCCCATGCCGGAGGAGATGCTGCCGGTCTGTGCGTCGGCAGTGAGGGTGCTGCTGCCGCCGGCCAGCGTATAGGTGCCGCCGTCGGTCAGCGCGGGAGAGGAGAAGAACACGAACCCGGCATTGCACAGGGCCGTACCGCTGTACACGGCATTGCCGTCGGCGTCCTGGATGGTGACGGTGCTGCCCTTGGCGATGGCGGAGCCGCCGAAGCCGCCCATACCGGACGCGCCGAAGGTGACGCAGGCCTGGGAGGCGCTGAGATTCATGCCCATGCCGCTGCTGCCGCCTGCTGCCAGCACCGTGCCGCCGGAGATGGTGATGGTGCCGTCGGCATCCAGCGGTTGGTTGTCCGCCGTGTTGGCCGTCCAGACCGCCACCGTGCCGCCGGAGATGGTCAGGCTGCCGTTGGAGTCGAAGCCGTCGCCGCCGGAGGAATAGGCGGTGATGGTGCCGCCGGAGATGGTCATGGAGAAGTCGTAGCCGCTGAGATCGGAGTTGGCGGCGTTCAGGCAGTCGTCGGAGGACGTGATGTCGATGTTGCCGGAGCGGATGTTCAGCGTGGCGGCCTCAATGGCCTCATAGCAGTCGGTGATGGTGATGGCGGGGCCGTCCGTGCCCTCCGCGCCGATGTCCAGCAGCAGGTCGCAGTGGATGGCGTCGTCCCCGGCGGAGATGGTCAGCGTGCCGCTCTCGATGACCAGCAGCTGCTCGGCGTTGATGGCGTCGTTCACCGGCGCGGTGATGGTCAGCGCGATATCCCGGATGGTCAGGGACGCCTCGCCCTCCTCGGCGGTGGCGGCGCCGGACTTGATGCCGTTTTTGCCGTTGGCCTCGATGACCACAGTGCCGCTGCCGCACAGCGTCACTGGGAGCCGTCCTTGCATTTGATCACGGCGTTCTCGGCATCGGTGTTTTCGCTGTACGTCTCATCGTTGTTCTGCGCCGTGTCGGCCAGACGGTTCTCCGTGCCCGCCGCCGCATACAGCACCACCTGACTGGACTTGCCGCAGGTGATGGGCGCGGTATCGGCGCTGGTGAGCGTCAGCCCGCTGAGCACCAGCGTGACGCCGCTGACGCCCTTCTTCACCTTTACGGAGCCGTCGGCGCAGCTGCCGGTCAGCACATAGGTGCCCGCGTCGGTGATGGTCAGCGCCGTGCCCTCCGTCTCGAAGCCGCCGCTGCCGTCGGCGGTGATGCCGCTGTCGGAGAACGTCAGCGTCACCGCGTCCGCCAGCTGCGCGGCGATGTCCGCGTCGGTGACGGTGCTGCCGGTATTGCCGGTGCTGACCACGCTGTCAGCGGTGATATTGGTATCTGCGGCGGCCTCTCCGCCGCCGGTGCTGCCGCAGGCCGCCAGCGAGAGCAGCATGACCCCGGCACACAGGAACGATACGAATTTTTTCATGGGGTGTGACCTCCTTTTGCTTTTGTGCCCCCATCATACGGCGGACGCCTAAAGGCAGACTAAAGAAAAAAGGAAAAATTTCTTTAGGTACATTTTAGCCTGCCCGTGTAGGATGGAGCCACAAAAGGAGGTGCCCACCATGGCAAACCAGATCCAGAGCTGCTTCCGGCGCTATGAGAAGAAATACCGCCTGACCGCGGCACAGCAGCGCTTCCTGCTGGAGGGAATAGCTCCTTATATGAAAAAGGATGCCTACGGCGCATACACCATCTGCAATATCTACTACGACACGGAGGACTGGCGGCTCATCCGTACCTCGCTGGAAAAGCCGGTGTACAAGGAGAAGCTCCGCGTCCGCAGCTACGGCGTGCCGGCTGATGGGGACAAGGTGTTCGTGGAGCTGAAAAAGAAGTACGACGGCGTGGTATACAAGCGCCGCATCACCACGGCGGCACAGCAGGCCGCACCCTTTCTGGACGGCACGCTGCCGGAGGACACCTTCGGGCAGATCGGCCGTGAGATCGCGTGGTTCCAGCAGTTCTACCACGCCCGGCCCCGGGTGTTCATCGCCTACGACCGCCTCGCCTTCGCCGGGACAGAGGACCCGGCGCTGCGCATCACCTTCGACACCGGCCTGCGCTGGCGCGACACCCGGCTGGACCTGCGTCTGGGGGACCACGGCGCGCCCATCGGCGATCCGGACATGATCCTCATGGAGGTCAAGATCCCCGGCGTCTGCCCGCTGTGGCTCAGCCGCCTGCTGTCGCAGGCGGGGGTGTATCCCGCTTCATTTTCCAAATACGGTGCCTGCTATCAGCAGCACATTCTCAGTAAGGAGGGACGTTTCTGTGCTTAGTTCGATCATCGGGACAGAGCTGACACTGTCCGCATTCCTCATTTGCACCGCGGTGTCGCTGGCGCTGGGCGTGGGCCTGGCGCTGGTGTCCCAGTTCCGTGCCCGCTCCAGCCAGAGCTTCGCCGTGACGTTGGCCATCCTGCCCGCAGTGGTGCAGGTGGTCATCATGCTGGTCAACGGCAGCATCGGCGCCGGCGTGGCGGTGGCCGGTGCCTTCAGTCTAGTGCGGTTCCGTTCCGTACCGGGCACGGCCCGGGAGATCGGCGTGCTGTTCCTGGGCATGGCCATCGGCCTGGCCACCGGCATGGGCTATGTGGGGCTGGCAGTGCTGACATTCGTCATCGTCTCCGCCGCGCTGATGCTGCTGACAGCGGTGCATCTGGGCGGCAGACCCGCCGGGGAACGGAGCCTGAAGATCACCATCCCCGAAAATCTGGACTACGAGGACCTGTTTGACGACCTGTTCAGCCAGTACACCACGGCGCACACGCTGGTAAAGGTCAAGACCAGCAACATGGGCACGCTGTACGAGCTGGAGTACCGCGTCACCCTGCCGGAGGACCGGATCCCCAAGGAGTTTCTGGACGCGCTGCGCTGCCGGAACGGCAACCTGAACATCATCTGCGGCCGGGAACTGACAAAGGATGTCCTGTGACGGCGTATACGCATCCGGCGGAGGGGCTGCTCTCCGCCGGATGCTTTTGCAGCTCCGGAGATAAAACACCGTCTTGCAAAAAGCGTATGCACGTGCTACAATGTGCCTGCAAAAAAAGACCGCCGCGGGGCGGCCTTTCAAAAGGATACTGGTTAGATAAAGCTAACCTCTGAGAGAGGAAGGGGGCGCAGACATGAAGGAGAGCTATCTCGCCGCGGACTTCCGGGAGACGGTCACACGGCGGTTCCCGGCGCAGGCGGAGGCATTGCAGACGGTGCACGGCTATCTGGAGCAGAAGGGGCGAAGGATCCACAGGCTCCTGACGGCGATGCTGCGCCTGCCGGGGCTGTACCGTCTGGTGCCCAGCATTTTCGGCCGTTCGACCCGGACGACCTTTGGCCCGGCGGCGGGCTTTGCCGCCACGGAGCTGCAAACGGACAGCACCATCTGGCGCATCGACATGACGCGCTGTCCCTATCACGACACCTGCGTGCAGTACGGCTGTCCGGAGCTGTGCCGCTGCTTCTGCGACTGCGACGATGTCAGCTATGTCGGGCTGCATCCCAGACTCATCTGGCACCGCACAAAGACGCTGGGCCGGGGCGGTGACTGCTGCGACTTCTGTCTGAAGATCGGCGATCCGGAGGAGAAGCGGCCGTAAGAAAGAAGCGGCGCGAAACGAACAGGAGGTATGGCGATGTTATATTCAGAGAAGCTGGAGCGCTTTTCGGCGGCGCATCCCTGCGAGACGGTGACTGTGGACGGGGCGCGGTTCCGCTTCACCTGCAGCGGCAGGGAGGGCGGCAGAACGCTGGTGTTCCTGAACGGCGGCATGGACGCGGCCACGCTGAAAAGCCTGAAGCGGAAATACCGCCTTGCGCCGCTGATGCTGTGGTACATGAAGCACCGCAATTACGAGAAGCTGAAGCCCACGCTGATCAAGGCCGGCATGGGACACCTGCGCAATGAGAGCACGGAGGAGGCCGCCTATGCCCGGAACATGTTCGAGACGATCTTCAAGGATTATCCGCGGGAGAAGGACGTGCATATCTCCGGGCTGCTGGCCGATCTGATGAAGCAGACGCCGGTAACGGCGGATGATTTTGCGGCGCTGGCGGGGCGGATACTCCTGATCCTGCCGGACCAGGACTTTTTCTCCGGCCGCATGCAGCAGGACCTGATCCAGCTGATGCACGAGCCGAAGATCACCTATGTCTCCGGCGGACACCTGTCCACCGTGCTGAAGGCGGATGCTTTCATCCGCGCTATTCGGGAGTTCCTGGAAACGCTGGATGCCTGAAACGGCGCACAGGGCTTGACAGCCGCGTCTGCGGCGTGTATAATACGCAATACACATCGCGCGATATGTATTAGTTGCTTTGCATGGATATGAAGGGGTGCAGCCAATGGCTCCGAAGAACAAGTTTACAAAAACGGAAATGGTGGAGGCGGCGCTGCGGGTCGTGCGGGCCAGAGGGGCCGACGGCCTGACGGCGAAGAACATCGCTGACGAGCTGGGCACGTCCACACAACCGATCTTCACCAGCTTCGGCTCCATGGACGGCATCCGGGCGGAGACCTATGCCGCGGCGGTCGGCGTGTATGACCGCTATACCAACGAGGGCCTGCGGGAGGAGATACCCTTCCTGGGCGTCGGAAAGCAGTACATCCGCTTTGCCCGGGAGGAGCCGGAGCTTTACCGGCTGCTGTTTCTCACGCGGTCAAAGGAGTACAGCGCCATGGCGTCCATGGGGCATCTGCGGGAGCATGTGCGCCCCACGCTGATGGCCGCCTATCACATCACCGCCGGGGAGGCGGACCTCTATTTCCGTGACCTGTGGCTGGTGGTGCACAGCCTGTCCACCCTGATCGTCACCGGCGACTGCCCCTACTCCGATGAGGAGCTGGGCCGGATCCTGACGGGGTTCAGCATCAGCATCTGCAAGGCTATCAAGGAGATCCCCGGCTTCGCTGCCGGCACCTTTGACCGCGATGCGGCGTTCCGCGCGCTGATCGGGCCGGGAGCGGGCGCAGTGTAAAACAGGACCATGCCAGACGCTCAGACGCAGTGCGGACCGGACAACCGGTTCGCGCTGCGCTGTTATCTTCAAGGCGGAAATAAAAAGCGGCTTTTTATTTTCAAGGCGGAAGCAAAAATCGTTCCATATGCAATTCTTTTGGAGGCTGAAATGACAGAGCGGATCGTGGACAGCGAGATCAGACTGGTCCCGTATTACAGAAATGATGCCGTATCGCTGCCGTGGTATCAGGACCCGGACGTGTGCCGGCAGGTGGATGACCGGGATACGCCCTATGACACGGAGCTGCTGCACCGCATGTACGACTATCTCAGCGCCAACGGCGGCTGCTGGTACATCGAATATCGGGGCACGCTGGTGGGGGATATCTCCCTGCGCGATACCGGTGAGATCGCCATCGTTGTCTGCAAGGCGTATCAGAACCGGCATATCGGGCGGCGCTGCGTGCAGGATATGCTGGCGCTTGCAAGGGAAAAGGGAATGGAGCAGGTGACAGCCAATATCTATGCCTTCAACCATCAGAGCCAGCGTATGTTCCTGTCCGCTGGCTTTGAAAAGACCGGCGCGGAGTGGTATGCGTACAGGATCAAACAGGCGTAAAAATAGGAGAAATTATGAAAAACTGCAAGAAAATGACGAAAATTTTGCTGACTGCGGCGGCTCTGCTGACCGCTGTCCTTATGATGGGCTGCACCAGACTGACACCGGCGGAAAGCGATACGCCCTCGGAGCCGGATACGCCCGCTGCCGCTGCAAACGGCGTATATGTCAAGCTGGAGCGCGGCGACGTAGGCTCCGTTTACCTGCGCGGCGGCAGCTTCTCAAAAGTGTGTGAAAACGCGGACGGATCGGCGCTGAAGGCCGGGGAATGGATCTTCATGGGCGAGGATATCGCACAGCTTGCCGAGACGGAAAACCGCTCGGTCCTCTTTACCGTCGGCGCGCAGTCCGCGGATGATACGCCGCTGGGGGAGGCCTCGTTCCTCTATGACGCCGCGCAGGAGAAGCTGTATGTGACCATCTCCGGGGACGGCAGCGTGACCTGCTCCACCTCCGGTGCGCCTGATGCGCCGGCCGATGTGCAGCCCGTCCTGACGCTGCCTGTTCTGGATGAGATCGACGCCGATGTCGTGTTGGGGACGGCGGGTTCCTCGCTGTCGGCGGTGCAGGCGGCGGCCCGGCTGCTGAGCTGGGGCGTGGACACCGGCCTCGGCGCGGATGAGATCAGCGAGGCGGCGTCCACATGGCTGGCCGCGAAGAACGACGACCTGGAGACGTACCTGCAAAAGCTAGCGCTGGTGGATGATGCCTGCCAGGAGCTGCTGACCGACGGCGCCCGGGACCTGCTGGACAGCGCCGGCTGCGCCGACGTGGAGATCACATGGGGCAGCCAGCCCGTAGAGGCGGTGGAGGCCATCATGCAGGCGGCGGGCCTGCGCAGCTGATCCTGTGTGTAAAACCCTGCGTGAAAAAAAGAGACATCCGCCCGGATGTCTCTTTTTTCGCGCAGGGATACCGGCGACGGATGTGTGCAGGAGCGGGCCTGGCGTGTTAGCCATAATGTTAGCTACAATGTAGCCCACGGAACAGGTTTTACGCAAATTCAGGGCAAGTCAGTGCAGCACACGCAGGAAAAACAAAAACCCCGGAGGCCTTGCAAATACAAGGTTTCCGGGGTTTGGCGCGGAAGGAGGGATTTGAACCCTCGCGCCGCTTTTGACGGCCTACTCCCTTAGCAGGGGAGCCCCTTCGGCCACTTGGGTACTTCCGCAGATAT
>URST01000025.1 GCA_900550585.1 uncultured Eubacteriales bacterium | reverse complement strand
CGGGTAACGCCCGCCGAAGGCGACTTCAGGAAAAGTGCAACAGAGATATACCGCCCCGTCACATCCCCAGCAATGGGGCTCCGCAAAAACGCGGTTTTTGCGGGGAGACGGGGTAAGGGTGGAAAGGCGAGGTAAGAGCTCACCCGACGGCGCGTGAAAGTGACCGTCGCTGTAAACTCTATTCGGAGCAACACCGGTATGGGAGCGTATAGGCTGGCCCGGCTGCTCCCGGGGTGGCTTGAGCGTGCCGGCAACGGTACGCCCAGATAGATGACTGTCAAAACAGAACCCGGCTTATAGGCCTGCTCGCACCAGAAAAAGCCCTCCGTGCCGCTGCACGGAGGGCTTTTTGTCCTCTTTTATCAAACCTCGCTGTACCGCGCCAGGAACTGGCGGGTACGCTCCTGCCGGGGGTGGTCGATGACCTCTCTGGCAGGGCCCTGTTCCACGATGACGCCGCCGTCCATGAAGATCACCTGATCGGCCACGTCCCGGGCAAAGGCCATCTCATGGGTGACGATGACCATGGTGGTGTGCTGCTCGGCAAGGCTGCGGATAACGCGGAGCACCTCGCCGGTCAGCTCCGGGTCCAGTGCGCTGGTGGGCTCGTCGAAGCACAGGATATCCGGCTTCATGGCCAGCGCCCGGGCGATGGCCACCCGCTGCTGCTGTCCGCCGGACAGCTGGTGGGGGTAGTTGTCCATCCGCTGCCCCAGTCCGATATCCTCCAGCAGACGCCTGCCCTCGGCCACGATGGCGTCATGGCTCTCGCCGGTCTTTTCCGATTTGGCCATCAGCTCCCGGGCCAGCGTCACATTCTGCAGCGCCGTATACTGCGGGAACAGGTTGAAGCTCTGGAACACCAGACCGAAATGCAGCCGCTTCTTGCGGATGTCGCTCTCAGAGCGGGAGGCGTGCTCCGCCGCGTCGAACAGCTTTTCTCCCCGGACGGAGATAATGCCCTTGTCCGGTGTCTCCAGAAAATTCAGGCACCGCAGCAGCGTGGTCTTGCCGCTGCCGGAGGAGCCGATGATGCTCAGGGCCTGTCCCTCCTCCAGAGAAAAGCTGATGTCTTTCAGCACTGGGGTGTCGCCGAAGTGCTTCTCGATGTGTTGTACGTCCAGGATCGCCATGTGCGGCACCTCCTTAGCGGAAATAGCTGAGCTTGCGCTCGATGTAGTTGAACAGCAGCGTCAGGATGCCCACAAAGGCCAGATAGAACACCGCCGTGTAGAACAGGGGCCACACGATGCCGGCGGACTTCATGTAGGACTCGCCGGTCATGATCAGCTCCATGATGGAGATGGTCTTGGCCAGAGAGGTGTCCTTTACCAGTGTGATGACCTCGTTGGACATGGGGGGCACGATGCGCTTGACCATCTGCAGCAGCGTGACCTTGAAGAAGATCTGGCTCTTGGTCATGCCCAGCACCTGCCCGGCCTCCTGCTGGCCGATGGGTACGCTCTCGATGCCGCCCTTGTAGATGACGGCGAAGTAGCAGGCGTAGTTGATGACGAAGGCGATGACGCAGGCCGCCATACGTCCGTCGGAAAAGCGGCCCCACAGGTTGAAATCGAACCACTTGCCGGGCCCGTAGAAAATGATGATGAGCTGGAGCATCAGAGGCGTGCCGCGGATGATCCAGACGATCACGTTGAAAAGCCAGCTCACCGGCTTGCACCGGCTGCGCAGGGCAAAGGCGATCAAAAGTCCCAGCGGCAGGGAAAACAGCAGCGTCAGGAAGAACAGCTTCAGCAGCTGCCCCATACCTGCCAGCAGGGAGAGGGTGACAGTCCAAAACATGAAAAAAGCTCCTTCGTGGTTACTTGCGCGGGGAGGGGATAAGCCGCCCAAAGGCAGAGGACGTTTGACGCCCTCTGCCGTGGGAGACTATGATAACATACTTTCTGCCGTCTGGCAACTTACTTGGTGATGACCACCTGTGCGTTCTCGCAGTAGGCGTTGCTGCACTCCATGGCAGCCTGGACACCGTCGGTCAGGGTCATGCCGTTCCACACGCAGTCGATCTGCTTGCCGTCCAGCTCCTCCACCTTCATGTCCCAGTTGATGATCTGGAACTCCACTTCCACGCCCAGCTTCTCCGCCACCAGCTTGGCCATGTCGGCGTCAAAGCCGATCCACTCGCCGTTGGCATCCAGATAATCCATGGGGGCGAACTCGGTGATGCCGACGATCAGCTTGCCCTTGTCCTGGATGTACTGCACATCGCTGTCGGATGCGGCGGCGGTGTACTCACAGGTGGGCTGCTCCAGCAGGGACTCCTGCACACCGTAGGTCTTGGCCAGCTCCACCATGGTGCCGTCGGCATAGGCCTCGGACATGACGCTGTTGATGAAGGAGGTCAGGTCGCTGCCCTTGCGGCAGCCGACGCCGTACAGCTCGGAGTTCAGCTTCTGATCGGTGACCTTCAGGTCGGGATAGCTGGTGCCTTCGCCCACCATGGCGCCGGCCATCAGCAGGTCGATGATAGCGGCATCGGCGGTACCGGCATCCACTTCCATCAGCGCGTTGGCCTGGGAGCCGACAGCCACGGTCTTGAAGCCGTTGGCCTGCGCTACTTCCTCACCGGCGGAGCCGGCTTCCACAGCGTAGGTGATCTCGGCGGGGGTGTTGGCGTCGTCGGGAGCGTCGTCGCCCGCGTTGTCGTTGTTTTTCTGTTCGCCGCAGGCCGCCAGGCTCATCACCATGACCAGTGCCAGCAGCATTGCCATCAGCTTTTTCATTGTATTGTCCTCCATTTTTGGTGTAGGGGCTTTCGCCCGGTTTGTTTCCTGCGATGCGGTCTGTTCCATATCGATCATTCATTACGCTAATATACTACCACTTTAGCGCGATAATGTAAAGAAGTAATTTTGCCGATTGTGGTCAGATCCCGCCGCCCGCTTTTGTGCAGGCTGTCCAAAACGAGAAAGAACCGGTGCATCCGCAGAAAACTTCCTCCGGAAAACGGAAAACGGATTGAAGAAACGCGGACGGTGCAGTATAATATAGGATCATCAAATCAAATTCAGGGAAGGGGAGATCCCTATGACGCTGCGGGAATATGTGGATTCCTTGCAAAATAAGACGGTGGCGGTGCTGGGCATCGGCGTCAGCAACACGCCGCTGGTACGGCTGCTGCTGGACAGCGGCATCCGTGTCACCGCCTGCGACAAGCGGACGCGGGAGGAGCTGGGTGCGCTGGCCCATGAGCTGGAGGGCGCCGGTTGTACGCTGCGGCTGGGCCCGGACTATCTGGAGGGGCTGCACGAGGACGTGATCTTCCGCACGCCGGGCCTGCGCCCCGATGTGCCCCAGATCGCGGCGGCCGTGGCCAACGGCAGCGTGCTCACCAGCGAGATGGAGGCGTTCTTCCAGGTGTGCCCGTGCCCCATCATCGCCGTCACCGGCTCTGACGGCAAGACGACCACCACCACTATCATCGCTGAGCTGCTGAAAGCCGCGGGGAACACCGTATGGCTGGGCGGCAACATCGGCCACCCGCTGCTGTGTGATGCCGAGGGCATGCAGCTCCACGATTACGCGGTGCTGGAGCTGTCCAGCTTCCAGCTGATGACCATGGACCGCAGCCCCCATATCGCCGTGGTGACCAATCTGGCCCCCAACCATCTGGATATGCACAGGGACATGGCGGAGTACGTCGCCGCCAAGGAGAACATCTTCCGCCACCAGACTGCCGGCGACATCGCCGTATTCAATGCAGACAACGCCATCACGGCGGAGCAGGCGGCCCGCGCCCCAGGCCGCAGCCGCCGGTTCAGCCGGCAGTCCCCGCTGTCGGACGGCGTGTTCCTGCGGGGTGACGACATCGTGTGCCGCGGCCCGGAGGGGGAGCGGGTCATCATGCAGACCTCCGACATCCGGATCCCCGGCGTCCACAACGTGGAGAACTATATGGCGGCCATCGCCGCCGTGGACGGCCTTGTGCCGGACGATATTATCCGTGACTTTGCCCGCAGCTTCGGCGGGGTGGAGCACCGCATCGAGCTGGTGCGTACCTTGCGCGGCGTCCGGTACTACAACGACTCCATCGCGTCCAGCCCCTCCCGTACCATCGCGGGGCTGCGCTCCTTTCCGGAGAAGGTCATTCTCATCGCCGGAGGCTACGACAAGCACATTCCGTTTGACGTGCTGGGGCCCGAGGTGACGGCCCATGTGAAGCTGCTGGTGCTCTGCGGCGCCACAGCGGGAAAGATTCGGGCCGCCGTGGAGGCCGCGCCGGATTACCGCCCCGGCCACCCGGAGATCATCGAGGTCACGCCCTTCCGGGCCGCCGTAGAGGCCGCGCGGGACCGCGCCGTGCCCGGCGATGTGGTAACGCTGTCGCCGGCCTGCGCCGCCTTTGACCAGTTCAGGAACTTTGCCGAGCGGGGCAAGGTATTCAAAGAGATCGTCCGCAGCTGGCCGGAGGAATGAGGAAAAGCCGTGACGGCATACACTCCCCAAAAGGGAGGTGGATGCCGTGGAGCGGCTTCGGTACCTGCGGCTGACGGGGCGGCAGAAGGCCCTGATCTGGCTGTCATTCGTTTTCACGCTGCTGCTGGGGCTGACTGTGGCCGCCGTGCTGCACATGAAGCCCATTGTGGTAAATCTGGCCACGGCCCGCACCTCCAACACGGTGAACCGCATCGTGGTGGCGGCCATCAACGACGCCGTGGACAGCGGCCGCATCGACTACGGGCGGCTGGTGTCCTTCGACAAGGATACGGAGGGCCGCGTCACGGCCCTGAAAAGCAACATGGCGGAGTTCAACCGCCTGCAGGCGGCCATTTCCGATGACATCCTCCAGCGCATGGCGGAGGTGTCCACCACCGACCTGTCCATCCCCATCGGCACGCTGACCGGTTCGCCGCTGCTGGCGGGCCGCGGCCCCTGCCTCCATGTGCGGATGCAGTCCGTGGGCACGGCCACCGCCCGCTTCGACAACCAATTCTCCTCCGCCGGCATCAACCAGACCCGCCACCGCATCATCCTGGATGTGGATGTCCACGTCAGCATCCTGCTGCCGGGCCTGACCACCTACACCAAGGTGTCCAACGAGATATCCGTGGCGGAGACGGTCATCGTCGGGGGCGTGCCGGGGACGTATACTTATTTTAATACCGCACCGGACGAGATCGAGCACTATGCCGACGAATACATCATCAACAACGGATAAGAGGTCACACTATGGATTACCGTGAAGAAATGAAGGAGCTGCGGGACACCCTCAACGCCCATGGCTACCGCTACTATGTATTGGATGAACCTACCATCTCCGACTACGAGTACGATCATATGCTGCGCCGTCTGGAGGATCTGGAGGCCGCGCATCCGGAGGAGATCACACCGGATTCGCCTACCCAGCGCATCGGCGGCCGCACGCTGTCCGAGTTCCAGCAGGTGACGCACCCCGTGCCGCTGGAGAGCCTGCAGGACGTGTTCAACGACGACGAGGTGTGCCAGTTCCTGGAGAAGATCCCGCTGGACGCGCCGGTGTGGAGCGTGGAGCCCAAGGTGGACGGCCTGTCCGTGGCGCTGGAGTACCGGGACGGCGTGTTCGTCCGGGGCGCCACCCGCGGCGATGGCCGGGTAGGGGAGGATGTGACGGAGAACCTGCGCACCATCCGCTCCATCCCCATGACCCTGCCGGAGAAGCTGCCCCGCCTCATCGTCCGGGGCGAGGTCTACATGGCCCGCAGCGTATTTGAGGAGATCAACGCCCGCCGGGAGCTGGAGGGGAAGCCCCTGATGGCCAATCCCCGCAATGCAGCCGCCGGCTCCCTGCGGCAGCTGGACCCCAAGGTCGCGGCCCAGCGCCGTCTGGACATCGCGGTTTTCAACCTCCAGCTGGCGGAGGGACGGGAGTTTGCCACCCACACAGAGACGATAGATTATCTGGCGTCCCAGCACTTTAAGGTCATCCCCCACAGACAGCTGTCCCGTACCTCCGACATTCTGGCGGAGATCGCCGCATTAGGCGACGGACGGGAGCGTTTCCCCTTTGACATCGACGGCGCCGTCATCAAGCTGGACGATCTGGCGGAGCGCGAGGTGCTGGGCAGCACTGCCAAGTGTCCCCGCTGGGCCATCGCCTACAAATACCCGCCGGAGACGAAGGAGACGGTGCTCCGCGACATCGTGGTGCAGGTGGGCCGCACCGGCGTGCTGACACCCAAGGCGGAACTGGAGCCGGTGCGTCTGGCGGGCACCACCGTGACCTATGCCACCCTCCACAACCAGGACTATATCACGCAGAAGGACATCCGCATCGGCGACACGGTGATGGTACGCAAGGCGGGGGAGATCATCCCGGAGATCGTGGCTGTGGTGCCGGACAAGCGTCCGGCGGACACCCGGCCCTACACGCTGCCGGACCGCTGCCCCGTCTGCGGGGCGGAGGTGGTGCGGGATGAGGACGGTGCGGCTCTGCGCTGCACCGGCGCAGAGTGCCCCGCCCAGCTGCTGCGGAACCTGACCCACTTCGCCAGCCGCAATGCCATGGACATCGACGGCCTTGGCCCCGCCGTCATGCAGCAGCTGGTGGACAGCGGCCTTGTCCGGACCGCCGCCGACCTGTACAGTCTGCAGCCAGAGCAGATCGAGGTGCTGGACCGCATGGGAAAAAAGTCCGCCCAGAACGCGGTGGAGGCCATCGCCAGAAGCAGGGAGGACGACCTGTGGCGGCTCATCTTCGCCCTTGGCATCCGTCAGGTGGGGGAGAAGGCCGCCAAGGTGCTGGCTGCCCGGCTCGGCACCATGGACGCGCTGGCCGCCGCGTCGGAGGAGGAGCTGACCGCCATCGACGATGTCGGCCCCATCACGGCGAAGTATATCCGTCAATGGATGGACAGCCCCCAGTCCCAGGACCTGCTGGCCCGTCTCAAGGCCGCGGGACTGAATATGACCTGTAAAGAAGAAATGGTTGACAGCCGTTTTGCCGGAATGACTTTCGTCCTTACCGGCGCGCTGGAGAAGTTCACCCGCGACGAAGCGGGGGAGATGATCGAAAAACGGGGCGGCAAGGCGTCCGGTTCCGTATCGAAAAAGACGACCTATGTGGTGGCGGGGGCAAACGCCGGCAGCAAGCTGCAAAAGGCGCAGCAGCTGGGTATCCCCGTCCTCACGGAGGATGAATTTCTGGAGCTTCTGCAATAAGGAGGTACACACCATGGCGGAAAACACCAACCAGAACCTGCTGCATCAGGTGATCTACAGCGTCTTTGTCCGCAACCACACAAAGGAGGGCACCTTCCGGGCGCTGGAGGACGATCTGGATCGTCTGCGCGGTCTGGGCGCGGATATCATCTGGCTCATGCCCATCCATCCCATCGGCGCGGAGGGCCGCAAGGGCACTCTGGGCAGCCCCTACGCCATTCAGGACTACCGCGGCGTCAACCCGGAGTACGGCACCCGGGAGGACTTCATCCATCTGGTGGACGCCATCCACGCCCGCGGCATGAAGTGCATCATCGACGTGGTATATAACCACACCTCGCCGGACTCCGTGCTGGCACACACCCACCCGGAGTATTTCCTCCGCGACGCGGAGGGAAAACCCACCCGCAAGGTGGCGGACTGGTGGGACGTGGTGGATCTGGACTATTCCAACCGCGGCCTGTGGACCTACCAGATCGACACGCTGAAGCAGTGGGCCGCCATCGTGGACGGTTTCCGCTGTGATGTGGCCAGCAGCGTCCCGCTGGATTTCTGGTGCGAGGCACGGCGTCAGGTGGAGGAGGTGCGCCCCGGCTGCATCTGGCTGGCCGAGAGCGTCCACGGCGCCCATGTGCTGGGTATGCGCCGCATGGGCGCGGCCTGTGCCACGGACACCGAGCTGTACCGCGCCTTCGATATGACCTACGACTACGACATCTGGCCCTTTTACGAGGGCTTCCTGAAGGGCGAGCTGTCCCTGCGGGCCTACACGGATATCCTGAACTATCAGGAGCTGACCTATCCCACCGGCTACATCAAGGCCCGGTGCCTGGAGAACCACGACACCCGCCGGGCCGCCTCCTGGCTCACCAGCGACCGCCAGCTGTACCACTGGCTGGGTTTCCTGTACTTCCAGCGGGGCGCCGCCATGCTGTACAGCGGCATGGAGTACGCGCCGCAGAAGCAGGTGGGCCTGTTCGACGCTGACGACAGCTACGGCGACATGCGGCTGGACGTGCAGCTGTACCTCACCGCCTGCAAGGCCATGAAGCAGACGCTGCCGCTGGGCGGCGGCTTCTGGTGGGAGCCGCTGGATGACAGTGTGGTGCTGGGACACTACGACGGGCCGGAGGGCCGGGTGCTGGGCGTGTTCGACCTGCGGGGCCGGGGCGGCGAAGTACCTGTGGCGCTGCCGGACGGCGTGTACCGGAACCGTCTGGGCGGCGAGAGCACCGTCCGGAACGGCCGCCTGACGCTGGGGGAACGGCCCGTGGTGATCTGATGCCATTTCCTCCCATTGTCTTTTTACACAAAGGAAAAAGAGATTCTGTGACGGATGTCACAGAATCTCTTTTCTTCATTGACCTGTCCGTACTGAAATGCTATACTTCTTAACATGTATATCTATGCCCTTTTCTGCGTTGGGAGTGGGGAGGGGCAGTGAGAAAAGAGGAGGAAAGAACCTATGAGCAAGCTCATGAAGATCTGCGACGGCAACGAAGCGGCGGCATATGTCGCCTATGCGTTCTCCGAGGTCGCGGCCATCTACCCCATCACGCCGTCCAGCCCCATGGCCGAGCATGCCGACGCATGGTCCGCCAAGGGAAAGAAGAACATCTTCGGCCAGCCCGTCCGTCTGGTGGAGATGCAGTCCGAGGCCGGCGCCTGCGGCGCATGTCACGGCGCTCTGGAGGCCGGCGCACTGGCCACCAGCTTCACCGCCTCCCAGGGCCTGATGCTGATGATCCCCACCATGCACCGCATCTCCGGCGAGCGTCTGCCCGGCGTGCTGCATGTGGCGTCCCGCACCGTGGGCACCCACGCATTCTCTATCTTCGGCGACCACTCCGACGTGATGAACTGCCGTCAGACGGGCTTTGCCATGCTGTCCAGCGGCAGCGTGCAGCAGGCCGCCGATCTGGCTGCCGTGGCGCACCTCAGCGCCATCAAGGCCCGCATCCCGTTCCTGCACTTCTTTGACGGTTTCCGCACCAGCCACGAGATCCAGAAGATCGACGTGCTGGATTACGACGAATATGCCAAGCTGGTGGATCAGAATGCGCTGGCCGCCTTCCGCGCCAACGCCCTGAACCCGGAGGATCCCCGGATGCGTTCTCTGGTGGATAACCCCGACATCTATTTCCAGCTCCGCGAGTCCAACAACACGGCCTATGCCGAGCTGCCCGACATCGTGGAGGACTACATGGCCCAGATCAGCAAGCTGACCGGCCGCGAGTACCACCTGTTCAACTACTACGGCGCACCCGATGCCGAGCGCGTCATCGTGGCTATGGGCTCCGTGGGCGGCTGCGCCCAGGAGGTGGTGAACTACCTGAACGCCAAGGGCGAGAAGTTGGGTTTCCTGCAGGTACATCTGTTCCGTCCGTTCTCCCGCAAGCACCTGATGGCCGCCATGCCCAAGACGGTGAAGAAGGTGGCCGTTCTGGACCGCGTCAAGGAGATCGGCTCCATCGGCGAGCCTCTGTACGAGGATATCTGCGCCGCCTACATCAATGAGAGCGACCGTCCCGCCATCTATGCCGGCCGCTACGGCCTGAGCAGCAAGGACACCACGCCCGCCCAGATCAAGGCTGTGTTCGACAACCTGCTGCTGGATGAGCCGAAAAACCACTTCACCATCGGCATCGTGGACGATGTGACCCATCTGTCCCTGCCCGTGGGTGCGCCCCTGCTCACTGAGCCGGAGGGCACCATCTCCTGCAAGTTCTGGGGTCTCGGCTCCGACGGCACCGTGGGCGCCAACAAGAACTCCATCAAGATCATCGGCGAGACCACCGACATGTACTGCCAGGCGTACTTTGAGTACGACACCAAGAAGTCCTTCGGCATCACCAAGAGCCATCTGCGCTTCGGCAAGAAGCCCATCAGCTCCACCTACTATGTCAGCAACGCCGACTTCATCGCCTGCCACAACCAGACGTACCTGACCAAGTACGACATCATCCACGAGCTGAAGCCCCACGGCAGCTTCCTGCTGAACTGCGAGTGGCAGGAGAGCGAGCTGGAGCAGCACGTCCCCGGCGAGATCCTGAAGTACATCGCCGACAACGACATCAAGTTCTACATCATCGACGCCAATAAGGAGTCCCAGGCGCTGGGTCTTGGCAACCGCTCCAACATGGTGCTGCAGGCCGCCTTCTTCAAGCTGGCTAACGTCATCCCCGTGGAGGACGCTGTGGCGCACATGAAGGCCGCCGTGAAAAAGACCTACGGCCTCAAGGGCGAAAAGGTCGTCAACATGAACATCGCCGCCGTGGACGCCGGCATCAATGCGCTGGTGGAGGTGCAGGTGAAGCCCGAGTGGACGAACCTCACCGGCAAGGCTCTGAAGCCCGCCGACGAGAACCTGCCCTACGTCATCAAGAACATTCTGGTGCCCATCAACGCCCAGAAGGGCGATGACCTGCCTGTCTCCGCCTTCAAGGGCATGGAGGACGGCACCATGCCGCTGGGCACCTCCCGCTACGAAAAGCGCGGCATCGCCACCCATCTGCCGGTTTGGGACGCCGCGGAGTGCCTGCAGTGCAACATGTGCTCCTTCGTCTGCCCCCACGCCGTCATCCGTCCGTTCCTGCTGGACGAGGGCGAGGTCAAGGCCGCACCCGTCGATATGACGCTGGTGGACGCCAAGGGCCCCGGTCTGGCCGGCCTGAAGTACACCATGGGCGTGTCCACGCTGGACTGCACCAGCTGCGGCAGCTGCGTGGCCTCCTGCCCCAAGAGCGGCAAGGCTCTGAAGATGGTGCCCACCCACGAGGTTTCTCTGGATCAGACCGACTGGAACTTCCTGACCACCGTGAAGGAAAAGGCCTCCCGCGTGGACAAGTTCACCCTGAAGGGCAGCCAGTTCAAGCAGCCCCTGGTGGAGTTCAACGGCGCCTGCGCCGGCTGCGGCGAGACGCCCTACATCAAGCTGCTGACCCAGATGTTCGGCGACAAGATGTATCTGGCCAACGCCACCGGCTGCACCCAGGCCTGGGGCGCCGCCATGCCCTGCGTCCCGTACTGCAAGAACGCGGAGGGCAAGGGTGTTGCCTGGTCCAACTCCCTGTTTGAGAACAACGCCGAGTTCTCCTACGGCATGTGCCTGGCTGTCAAGCAGCTGCGCGAGTGCGTCACCGGCTACGTCAAGGAGCTGGATGCCCTGACGAAGGACGAGGCCGTCAAGGCCGCCATCGCCAAGTGGCTGGAGACCTACGACGATCTGGACGCCTCCACTCCCGCTACCGCGGAGCTGGTGAAGCTGCTGGAGAACGGCAAGTTCACCGCCGAGGAGCAGAAGGTCGTGGATGAGATCCTGAAGCGGAAGAACGACATGTCCAAAAAGACCATGTGGATGTACGGCGGCGACGGCTGGGCCTACGACATCGGCTACGGCGGTCTGGACCACGTTTTCGCCATGGGCGAGGATGTCAACGTCCTGTTGGTGGACACCGAGGTGTACTCCAACACCGGCGGCCAGTCCTCCAAGGCCACGCCTGTGGGCGCGGTGGCCCAGTTCCAGGCCAGCGGCAAGAAGACCAAGAAGAAGGACCTGGGCATGCTGATGATGACCTATGACAACGTCTATGTGGCCCAGTGCTCCATGGGTGCCAATCCCAACCAGCTCATCAAGGCCATCAAGGAGGCCGAGGCGCACAAGGGCCCGTCCATCGTCATCTGCTATGCGCCCTGCATCAACCACGGCATCAAGAAGGGCATGAACAACGTCCAGCAGGAGATGAAGGACGCCGTCAACTCCGGCTACTGGAACCTGTACCGTTACAGCCCCGAGACCAAGACCTTCACGCTGGACAGCAAGGAGCCCACCATGCCGCTGTACGACTTCATGAAGGGCGAGGTACGCTACGCCTCTCTGGAGCTGAGCTTCCCGGAGAATGCCAAGGTGCTGTTCGCCGAGGCCGAGGCAGACGCCAAGGCCAAGTACGAGTCCTACAAGCGCCGGGCCGAGAAGTAATAGTTTCCCCAAAGTAAAATTCTTCGCAGATATGCGACAAAATGAGCAAAAGCCGCCCTTGTGGCGGCTTTTGCTTATTCCGGGTAAATTATTTTTTATTGCGCTGATAAATATCTGTTAATTTATTGACATACAGCGGGGAGAGTGATAAAATTAACAAAGTAAAACCTACTTCATGAGGGGAAAGGGAGAACACTATGGCAGTACCGTTTGACTACACAGTAGAATACAGGCGCAAGCTCTGCACGCCGGATGAAGCGGCCAAGGTCGTCAAGAGCGGCGACTGGATCGACATCGGCATGGGCGCGGGCTTTCCCTCGCTGATGGATGCCGCCGTGGCCCGCCGGAAGGAGGAGCTGCGGGACGTGAAGATCCGCGGCTACCTGATCTTCGAGCCTATTCAGATGGTGGAGTGCGATCCCACCCGTCAGCACTTTGTCTACAACAGCTGGCACATGTCCGGCTACGAGCGCAAGCTCTGCGACAAGGGCCTGTGCAACTTCAACCCCATGGTGTTCCGCAATCTGGGCTGGTACTATACTCAGTTCCTGACGGTGAACGTAGCCATGATGTGCGTCACCCCCATGAATGAGCACGGCTATTTCAACTTTGCCGCCTCCGCCGCCTCCGCCCGCGCTACGCTGGACAAGGCGGACATCGTGATCCTGGAGGTCAACGAGAACCTGCCCTGGGTCTATGGCGGTCTGGATGAGTGCATCCACATCAGCGATGTGGATATGATCGTGGAAGGCCCCCACGGCACGCTGCCCAGCGTCAAGTCGCCCCCGGCCTCCGAGGCGGAGATGAAGATCGCCGAGTATGTGGTGCAGAACATGGTGGACGGCTCCACGCTGCAGTTGGGCATCGGCTCGCTGCCCAACGCCGTGGGTCAGATGATTGCCAAGAGCGACCTGAAGGACCTGGGCATCCACACGGAGATGCTGTGCGACAGCTATCTGGACATGTACAAAGCCGGCAAGATCACCAACACCCACAAGCGACTGGACCGCTACAAGAGCATTTTCGGTCTGGCCATCGGTTCGCCGGATCTGTACGACTGGATCCGGGAGAATCCCGGCGTGGTCACATACCCCATCAGCTACTGCAACGACCCCGCCAATGTGGGCAAGCAGGATAACTTCGTGTCTATCAACAACTGCATCTCCGTGGATCTGTACGGTCAGATCTGCGCCGAAAGCTCCGGTATCCGCCAGATCAGCGGCACCGGCGGTCAGCTGGACTTCCTGGAGGGCGCGGCTCTGTCCAACGGCGGCAAGGCCTTTATCTGCCTGACCTCCTCCTTCACGGATAAGCAGGGCAATGTCAAGTCCCGCATCAACCCGCTGCTGTCCCCCGGCGACATCGTCACCGATCCCCGCAGCCAGGCCTACTACATCGTCACCGAGTACGGCGGCGTGAATCTGGTGGGCTGTTCCACCTGGGAGCGGGCGGAGAAGCTGGTGAGCATCGCCCACCCCATGTTCCGCGATGAGCTTATCGCCAACGCGGAGAAGCAGGGCATCTGGATCCGTTCCAACAAGCGGTAACTACATAGGAGCAGGGAGCGGGACACCGCTCCCTGTTTTCGTATGGCGAGAACTGACTTGACATTTTTTCACGGATATAGTATACTCCCACCATACGAAAACAGCGATGATGAGAAGCAGTAAGCGGTCAGCGGATGCCAAGAGAGGGCGCGGCAGGTGTAAGCGCCCGTGACGCGCCGCCCAAGTCGTCTCGGAGCTTCGGGCTGAACAGCAGTAGGCCGCGACGGAGGTCCCCCGTTACCGGGACAGGGTGTAGCTGCACCCACGAGTGCGGGAATTTTCCCGAATACAGGTGGTACCACGGACTTGACGTTCGCCCTGTTTTGCCATGGCAAAACGGAGCGGACTTTTTGTTTTGCCAAATACTCAAAAAGGAGAAAGCATATGAAAGAACTGCCGAAGGTGTACGATCCCCGGGACGTGGAATCCCGGATCTACCAGATGTGGATGGACGGCGGCTGCTTCAGGGCCAAGCCTGACCCGGACAAGAAGCCGTTTTCCATCGTCATGCCGCCCCCCAACGTCACCGGCCAGCTCCACATGGGCCACGCGCTGGACTGCACGCTGCAGGACATCCTGACCCGCTTCAAGCGGATGCAGGGCTACGAGGCCTTGTGGCTCCCCGGCACAGACCACGCCGGCATCGCCACCCAGATCAAGGTGGAGGAGGAGCTGCGCACAAAGGAGGGGCTGACCCGGCACGATCTGGGCCGCGAGAAATTCTTGGAGCGCGTCTGGGCCTGGAAGGAAAAGTACGGCGACCGCATCGTCCAGCAGCAGAAGAAGATGGGCGCGTCCTGCGACTGGGATCGCAGCCGCTTCACCATGGACGAGGGCTGCTCCCGCGCCGTCCGCGAGACATTCTGCGAGCTGTATGACAAGGGCCTGATCTACAAGGGCAGCCGCATCATCAACTGGTGCCCTCACTGCCTGACCGCCCTGTCTGACGCCGAGGTGGAGTATGTGGATAAGCCTGGCCACCTGTGGTACGTCCGCTATCCGCTGACCGACGGCAGCGGCGACATCATCATCGCCACCACCCGTCCCGAGACTATGCTGGGCGATACCGGCGTGGCCGTCAACCCCGAGGATGAGAAGTTCAAGCACCTCATCGGCAAGACCTGCATCCTGCCGCTGGTGGGCCGCGAGATCCCCATCGTGGGCGACGAGTACTGCGAGATCGGCTTCGGCACCGGCGCCGTGAAGATGACCCCCGCCCACGACCCCAACGACTTTGAGGTGGGTCTGCGCCACCATCTGGAGGTCATCCGCTGCATCGCCGACGACGGCCGGATCAACGAGAACGGCGGCAGGTATGAGGGCATGGACCGCTACGAGTGCCGCAAGGCCATCGTGGCCGATCTGGAGGCCGAGGGTTATCTGGTCAAGACCGAGCCCTACTCCCACAACGTGGGCACCTGCTACCGCTGCCACAACGATGTGGAGCCGCTGATCTCCGCCCAGTGGTTCGTGAAGATGGCGCCGCTGGCCAAGGAGGCCATCCGCGTGGTGGAGGACGGCACCATCAGGTTTGTGCCGGAGCGCTTTACCAAGACGTATATCAACTGGATGGAGAATGTCCACGACTGGTGCATCTCCCGTCAGCTGTGGTGGGGCCATCAGATCCCCGCGTGGTACTGCGATGACTGCAACCATATCAATGTCAGCCGCACCGATCCCACCAAGTGCGAAAAGTGCGGCAGCACCCATCTGACACGGGAGGAGGACGTGCTGGACACCTGGTTCAGTTCCGCCCTGTGGCCCTTCTCCACCATGGGTTGGCCCGATCTGGACGCCGCCGACCTGAACTACTGGTATCCCACCTCCGTCATGGTCACCGGCTACGATATCATCTTCTTCTGGGTGGCCCGCATGATCTTCTCCGGCATGGAGCAGATGAAGAAGGAGCCGTTCAAGACCGTGTTCATCCATGGCCTGGTCCGCGATGACAAGGGCCGCAAGATGTCCAAGTCTCTGGGCAACGGCATCGACCCGCTGGAGATGGCGGACAAGTACGGTGCCGACGCGCTGCGCTTCAACCTCATCACCGGCAACAGCCCCGGCAACGATATGCGCTTCTTCGTGGAGAAGTGCGAGGCCATGCGAAACTTTGCCAACAAGATCTGGAACGCCAGCCGCTTCGTGATGATGAACCTGTCCATCGACAAGGTGCAGCTGCCGGAGAAGCTGGAGCTGGAGGATAAGTGGGTCCTGAGCCGCCTGAACACCCTGATCCGCGAGGTCACAGACAATCTGGAGGCTTACGAGCTGGGTGTGGCCTCCGCCAAGATCTATGACTTCATCTGGGACACCTACTGCGACTGGTATATCGAGCTGACCAAGACCCGCCTCAACAGCGAGTACGAAAGCGCTAAGCTGGCGGCGGAGAACGTGCTGTGCTATGTGCTGCTGCGTATCATGGAGCTGCTGCACCCGTTCATGCCCTTCATCACCGAGGAGATCTGGCAGGCGCTGCCCCACGAGGGCGACTATCTGATCTCCGCCAGATGGCCGGAGTATCAGGACGCGCTGCATTTCCCGGAGGCCGAGACGGCTATGGAGGCGGTGAAGGACGCCATCACTGCCATCCGCGCCCGCCGCTCCGAAATGAACGTGCCGCCCAGCCGCAAGGCACAGGTCATCATCGTGGCTGCCGAGCCCGAGAACTATCAGCTGGGCGCCCACTTCATCACCCGCATGGCCTACGCCAGTGAGTTGACGGTGCAGACCGCCGCCCCTGCCGACTTGTCCGGTATGGTGACCGTGGCCACCCACGATGCCACCATCTATATGCCTATGGCGGAGCTGGTAGACATCGCCAAGGAGCTGGAGCGCATTGCCGCCGAGCGCAAAAAGGCAGAGGAGAACCTGCAGCGCATCGAGGCCAAGCTGGCCAACGAATCCTTCACCTCCCGCGCTCCCGAAAACGTGGTGAACGCCGAGCGCGAGAAGGCGGAGAAGGCCCGTGCCCTTATCGCCAAGCTGGACGAGTCCGCCGCCGCGATGAAGCTCTGATTTTTCGCCCCGACAGGCGCGATTCGACACGGAAAACGCCTTGAATACACTATAATCACCGTAGATCAACGATCTGCGGTGATTATTTTTTAGAACGCTTTTACAAAGGAGCAACGTATATGGAAGTATCTGCCAAGCACGAGGGCAGCCAGCTGGAGCTTGCCCTGAAAGGAGAGTTGGACCATCACGGCGCCAAGGGACTGCTTGCCTGTCTGGAGCAGGAGATCCAGCGCTCGCTGCCCATGGTCCTCATTCTGGATTTCTCAGGCGTCACGTTCATGGACAGCTCCGGCATCGCCGTGGCGCTGCGTGGCTGGCAGCGCATGCGGGAGCTGGGCGGCAGCGTAGCGCTGCACCATGTGGCGCCGCAGCCCCGCAAGGTGTTCGAGGCCGCGGGCATCGGGCGCATGATGACCATTGAATAAGCAGATCAAAGGAGGAGATTACATATGACACGCGCGGAAAACTATGTGACCCTTGAATTTCTCAGCCGCAGCAGCAACGAGAGCTTCGCCCGCACAGCGGCAGCCGGCTTCGCCGCCCAGCTGGACCCCACACTGGACGAGCTGGGAGACATCAAGACCGCCGTCAGCGAGGCGGTGACCAATGCCATCGTCCACGCCTATCCGGACGCGCTGGGAAAGATCATCATGAAAATGAAGCTCCTGAAGGGCGGCGTCCTGGAGATCACTGTCCGCGACTGGGGCCGCGGTATCACCGATGTAAAGGAGGCCCGCCGCCCGCTGTTCACCACCGGCGGCAGTGAGCGCAGCGGCATGGGCTTCACCATCATGGAGAGTTTCATGGACAAGCTATCCGTCCGTTCGGTGCCCGGAAAGGGCACCACCGTCCAGATGCGCAAGCGCATCGTCCCGCGTCTGGTGTCCCGATGACCGCGGAGGACCGCATGGCGCTGCTGGAACGCGCGCAGCAGGGGGATGACGATGCCTGCCGGCAAATGCTGGTGGAGAATGCCGGCCTCATCTGGTCCATCGTCAAACGATACCGCACCTGCGGTGTGGAGGCGGACGACCTCTACCAGCTTGGATGTATTGGATTTATAAAGGCTGTAAAGGGGTTTGACCTCACATACGGAACGCAGTTTTCCACCTACGCCGTGCCCAAGATCGCTGGGGAGATCCGCCGTTTCCTGCGGGATGACGGGCCCATCAAGGTGGGCCGCACCCTGCGGGAAAAGGGGCAGATGCTCTGGGCCGCCCGCGAACGCCTGCAAAACCGTTTGGGCTGTGCGCCCAAGCTCTCCGAACTGGCGGAGGAGACCGGCCTTACCGTGGAGGAGATCGCCAACATCGAGTTGGCGGTGGTGGCCCCGGAATCCTTGCAGCAGGAGACAGCGGAGGGTCTGACGCTGGAATCGCTGCTGGGCACGGAGGAGCCGGAGGCCGGTATGGTGGAGCGCATCGCTCTGCGGGAGGCCATCGACTGCCTGCCGGAGCAGGAGCGCAAGACCATCCTGCTCCGCTTCTTCAAGGGCCTGACCCAGGAGCAAACGGCAAGGCTGCTGCATGTTTCGCAGGTGCAGGTCTCCCGGATGGAGCGCCGCAGCCTGCAGAAGCTGCGGGAGCTGCTGAGCGATTGACCAGCCGCACCCCAGGCAGGCAGAATTTCTCTGCCGCCGTACCGCATCGTACCGCTTTACGTCACTGCCGCACAGATCACAGCAACGCCAGCACGCCCGTCTATGGCCGCAGCTGCGGCCTGTCCGGCTGGGGAGCCGCCTTTTCGTATTCCAGCGGCAGAAATTCCGTCATGATGCCGCGGTATCGCTTGGGCAGGAAGGTGTTTTGACAGCGGGGATTCTTCCGCTCCCGGATGGCCACCGTCTCGAAGAAAGTTTTCCAGAGTCGTCTGTACTGGATCTCCGTGTCATCCGGCGCCGCCAGCTCCAGATGCTCCAGCGGCGCGATGCGAGACATGCCCTTTGCGTACAGCAGCACCTCCCGATGGGTGCGGTCGAAGATGAAGAACGTCTCGTTGGCATAGCGGTCGCAGAAATGGCGGCGCAGCAGCGGCAGCACCCGGTTTTTCGGCTCAATGACCGCTCCCAGCACACCGTTGTAGTCGGAAAATCTGACAAATCCCCGCAGCTTCTCCAGCTCTCCGTTCATATGCCGGATGGCTCTGTGCAGCGGATAGCACACCGGGTCGGACAGATCCCGCATAAAGCCGCCGCCCTCCCGAAACACCCTGCGGACAAAGGTGTAGAGACACAGCTCCTTGTCCTCCATGCAGGTCAGGAAGGCCCGGCGCAGCACGTTGGCCGCCTTGGCCGACCGTCTGACAAGCCCCTGATAGACCCGCTGCCCGTGCGCTTTGTCAGTTATCACGGTGCGAACCTCATACAAGGACAAAAATCCCTCGTCGGCAGAAAATCCGACGGGGGATTCTTTATATACATAGCTGTCGTATACGCAGCACAGGAATCCCTCCAAAGTTCCGTCGTATTGATAGACCACATCCATCCCGTTCACCCCGCGCTGTCGAACAGCGACAGCTGCTCCATGCCGTTTTCCAACAGCAGTCCGCGCTCCATCCGCTCCAGCTGTACCGGCAGCGTGGCAGGGGAGAAGCGCAGTCCCTGCCGCATCCGTCCGCCGCAGGTGAGGAAAAACTGCGCCCGATTCACCACAACGCCCAGCTTTTTCAGATCCTCGAACCGCAGATTTGTCTGCCGCCGGGCTGACAGGATGCGCCGCGCACTGACAGGCCCGATGCCCGGCACCCGCAGCAGCGTCTCCATATCCGCCCGCATGACCTCCACCGGAAACTGCTCCAGATGCGCCACTGCCCAGCTGGACTTGGGGTCCAGCCGCTGGTCAAAGTTCGGGTGTGTCTCATCCAGCAGTTCCTCCGCCCGGAAGCCGTAGAACCGCAGCAGCCAGTCGGCCTGGTACAGCCGATGCTCCCGCAGCAGCGGCGGCTTGGTGTCCAGAGCGGGGAGGAGACTATTCTCCACTACCGGCACATAGGCGGAGTAGAACACCCGCTTCAGCCGGTACTTCTCATACAGCGACTCCGTCAAATGGAGGATATGCCGGTCATTGTCACCGGTGGCCCCCACGATGAGCTGCGTGCTCTGTCCCGCCGGTGCAAAGGCCGGCGCGTGCTTATACTTCACCAGCTCCGTCTTGCTCTGGATCACGCCGTCCCGTATCTGCCCCATGGGCCGCAGGATGGCGCTTTTCGTCTTATCCGGTGCCAGCAGCTGCAAGCCGTCCTGCGACGGCAGCTCGATGTTGACACTGAGCCGGTCCGCCAGCAGTCCCAGCTGCCGTACCAGCTCCGGCGAGGTGCCGGGAATGGCCTTGGCATGGATATACCCATTGAACCGGTACTCCTCCCGCAGGATGCGCAGCGCCCGGATCATCTGTTCCGTGGTATAGTCCGGGCTGCGCAGCACACCGCTGGACAGGAACAGCCCCTCGATATAGTTCCGCCGGTAGAAACCAATGGTCAGCTCCGCCAGTTCCCGCGGCGTGAACGCCGCCCGCCGCGTATCGTTGCTGCGCCGGTTGACGCAGTATTTACAGTCGAAGGTGCAGACGTTGGTCATCAGCACCTTCAGCAGTGTGATGCACCGCCCATCAGCGGAGAAGCTGTGGCAGCACCCGGCGATAGAGGAGGACGTATTGCCGATCATACCGGGTCTGGAGCCGCGCCGCACACCGCTGGAGGTGCAGGCCGCATCATACTTGGCGGCATCCGTCAGGATGGTCAGCTTCTCCAGAACGTCCATAGGTTTACGCCGTGCGGCGTCTGCGGCGAGGTGCCGGCTGGTCGATGCAGTCGATGAGCCGCATAACGTTGGCAGCAATGGAGCCTGCGCCCAGCAGGGTGATCAGCAGTCCGATGGTCGTCATAATCAGTTACCTCCGTGTCAAACTTATGTTCTATCCGCATTATAAATCGAGCAATCGTTCTTGTCAACAGAAATCGAACAAAAATTCTATAAAATTTGCATGGGAGGTTGACCAGAGCGGCCGCATGTATTAAAATAAGGTGCAAGAAAGAGAAAAGCGAGGCTTCTGTATGACGGAACTGGAAAAACGATTTATCGCGGCGCGGCAGGCCGCCATTGCTGCTGATTTTCAAAAGCTGAACCCCCGCCAGCGGGAGGGCGTGCTGACCACGGAGGGACCGCTGCTGCTGCTGGCCGGTGCCGGCTCCGGCAAGACCACGGTGCTCATCAACCGCGTGGCCAATCTGCTGCGCTATGGCCGGGGCAGCGACAGTACGGACATCCCCATCCCGGTGACGGAGGACGAAGCCGCGTTTCTGGAGGAGTACGTCAAGGCACCGGACGAGGAACAGCGCCCGCTGATGCAGTATCTCTGCGCTGTGGAGCCGGCCCGCCCGTGGGAGGTGCTGGCCATCACCTTCACCAACAAAGCCGCCAATGAGCTGAAGGAGCGGCTGGGCCGCATGCTGGGGGAGGAAGTGGCCCAGGACGTATGGGCCTCCACGTTCCACTCCGCCTGCGTCCGCATCCTGCGCCGGGACATCGACCGCATCGGCTTCGACCGCAGCTTCACCATCTACGACACGGACGACAGCAAGCGGGTCATCAAGGACATCCTCAAGGAGCTGTCGCTGGACGAAAAGGCGTTCCCCACCCGGGAGATCCTGAGCATCATTTCCCGGGCCAAGGACGAGATGCAGTCCCCGGAGGAGTTTATCCAGCAGTGGCAGGCCATCAACGACTGGCGCCGCATCAGGATCGGTAAAGTATATGCGCTTTACAACAAAAAACTGCGGGATGCTAACGCGCTGGACTTCGACGATATCATTCTCCACACCGTCCGGCTGCTGCAAAGCTGCCCGGATGTGCGGGCGTATTACCAGAACAAGTTCCGCTACATCCTCATCGACGAGTACCAGGACACCAACCACCTGCAATACCTGCTGGCCAGCCTGCTGACCAACCAGCAGCGCAACATCTGCGTGGTGGGCGATGACGACCAGAGCATCTACCGTTTCCGGGGCGCGGACATCAGCAACATCCTCAGCTTTGAGAAGGAGTACAAGGGCGCCCGCACCATCCGTCTGGAACAGAATTACCGTTCCACTCAGAACATTCTGGACGCGGCCAACGCCGTCATCCGCCACAACGAGGGCCGCAAGGGCAAGACGTTGTGGACCGATAACGGCGCAGGGGAGAAGGTCATCATCAAGACCGCCTTTAACGAGAGCGACGAGGCCAACTATGTGGTGGGCCAGATCATGATGGACTATCGCCGGGGCGGCAGCTGGAAGGACAATGCTGTGCTCTACCGGATGAACGCCCAGTCCAACGCGCTGGAATATGCCTTCAAGCGCAACGGCGTGCCCTATAAGATCTACGGCGGTATGAAGTTCTTCGACCGCGCCGAGGTCAAGGACATGCTGGCGTACCTGTGCGTCATCAGCAACACCACCGACGACCTGCGGCTGCGGCGCATCGTCAACGTACCGTCCCGCAAGATCGGGCAGGCCACCGTGGACAAGGCGCAGATCATCGCCACGGAGCAGGGAAGTGCCCTCTACGACGTGTTCCGCCGCGCCTCCGACTACCCGGAGTTGAAAAACGCAGCTGGCAAGCTGATGGCCTTTACAGATATGATCGAATCCCTGCGCCGGCAGGCAGAGGGGTGCGATCTCATGGAGTTCTACGATTTGGTCTGCGACAAAAGCGGCTACACGGCGGCGCTGCGGGAGAAGGACGATATGGAGAGCTGCGGCCGTCTGGAAAACGTGGAGGAGCTGAAATCCAGCATCCAGGGGTACATGGAAAACGCGGAGGGTGAGCCGTCGCTGGCGGGCTTTCTGGATGAGGTGGCGCTTTACACCGATCTGGACAGCCAGTCCGACAGCGACAACTGCGTGACCATGATGACCATGCATGCCGCCAAGGGTCTGGAGTTCCCCCACGTCTATGTAGTGGGCATGGAGGACGGTCTTTTCCCGGGAAATCGCGCCATGGGCGATGCGGAGGAAATGGAGGAGGAACGGCGCCTTTGCTATGTGGCCATGACCCGCGCCAAGGAGACGCTGACCCTGACCAATGCACGGCAGCGCATGCTGTTCGGCCGCACGGCCCCGGCCATGCCCTCCCGGTTTCTGAAGGAGGTCCCGGAGGAGAACATGGAGTGGCTCAGCAAGCCGCAGCCCCGCAGCGCGGAGAGCGACGTGGGCTGGGGGGACGGCAGCGGCGATGGTTACGCGGCCAGATACGCCGGCGGTGAAAGCTATGGCGGCTATGGCGGCTACGGCGG
>URST01000024.1 GCA_900550585.1 uncultured Eubacteriales bacterium | reverse complement strand
TAGCCAACATACATACCACAAGCCGACCTTAATAGCTATCGGAGATGGGCAGAGTTAAGAGAAAGTTATCAATTGCACAGCGGGGGTATTCTTTGGTTACAGCGTGGTCATTTTTGCGCTGTGTTGGCGTCGATCCACTCCCGCAGCCTGTCCTTCGGCACTACGATGCGGCTGCCGATCTTCAGTGCAGGGAAACCCTCGCTGTGAACTAACTCATACGCTCCGGCGCGGGAGATGCCCAGCACCGCCGCCACCTGCACGACGTTCAGCGTCAGGGGCAGCTCGTCGTAATTCTTATAGGTACATTCGTTCATCCGCTCCTCCTTACATTATGGTCATGTCGAAACCGTGATACTGCTCATATTCTTCCTCGTAATTTTCCTGTTCCTGACGGCGGGACTGATACCACTCCACCAGCTCCTGCAGCAAGAGGCTGCTGTAGTACAGCTCACGGGCAAGATCGCTGACCTCGCTGTCCTCGTCCTCGCAGAGGGCGCAGATGGCGGCCACCATACCCGCCATGCCGCAGACGGCATCCTCCAGTGTGGGTGTCGGCTCGCGGTGGTCGCAGGCGATCTGCCGGCAGGCCTGCAGGTAATCCGCACCGCCCAGCTGGAAGTACAGCTCCATATTTTCACGGGTCAGCGTCTGGTCAAACAGCTTGCTGTCCCGACAGCGGATGTTCTCCGGCGTGGTGTAGGTGATGTATTTCTAATCCGGCTCCCACTTTACATCGTAGCCATAGGCGTTCATGTAGGCAATGAACTCCTGTCGGGTGCGGCTCTGCTCCATGGCATCTTTGATATGATCCACCAGATGTTTCTTCCACATCGGAATACGGAACGGATCGGCCTTGGACTCCGTAACGGACAGGCCATGCTCCCGACAGAGTTGGCTGCAGTAATCCTTGACCTGCTGCATCTCCCGCGCAGACTGGTGGAACTTCATGCCCGTCTCGAAATTGACGGAGTTCATGATGATGTGGTTATGGATGTGAGCGGTGTTCATGTGGGTGACCACAATGCACTGGTAGCCCACAAAATGCTCCGCCAGCTTCACGCCAAGCTCGTGCGCCGTTGTGAAGTCCAGCGGGTCGTCCGGCGCGAACGCCTGCACGATGTGGTAGTAACCGCGGCCCTCCGTTTTGCGGAACTGCTTTTTCACCGCCTCAAATTCCGGCACCGCCGTCCGCGCTACACAGTTGACGCCGCTGATAAGCTGCTCCACCGTCTTTTCCCGGTTGGTGACATAGTCGACGATGCCCCTCAGCCCACGCGAGACAGCAATGAATTTAACATTTGCCATGTGTTTTCATACACCTCCATGAACGGCTCCATGTTGACCAGCTCGACATGACCCTGCCGCGCCATGATGACCAGCTGATTCAGGTTATTGCCCTGCCGCCGCAGCTCGCGGATGAGGTCATCCACGCCGTCGATGACCGTCACATCCTTGTCCATGGCCGCGTCCCGCACATACTGGCTGAGAGACTTATGCGCCTTCTCCGCCTGGAGCGAGATGTATTTCTTCTGCCACCCCGCTACGCGGATGCGGATAAAGTCTTCTTTCTTCATCGTACTCTCCTCTCTTGAATTTCAAAATCACCCAAACGAAAGCCCAGCGCAGCGGGTTTCGTTTGGAGACGAAACGCAAGGAAGCAACTGGAGTTTTCGCCGAAGGCGGAAACGGAAGTGGCGGACTTTGCGTTGAGGAAGGGGTGTGGGCTTAGCCCGCATGCAGCGTTTGGGGAGCGGTTTCGGCCAGAGGCCGAAACCCGTACCACAAACGCGAAACTTGCCATCGCGCCAAAGGCGCGATGCTCCGCTTCCCCAAACCTCCGGCGTCCCACGACACGCTCGCCTTCCTGCGAGACCACACAGCGGCTCATAGGGGCGAACACGGCGGTTCTGCGGCTTGCGCCGACAGTTTCCGCCGTACCCGCTGTCGCTCGGCGGCGGCTTCGGCGAGGTACAGCTGGTGCCGGGTGTACCACTCCACCGCCTCTCGGATGGGGCGAATGTGATAACGCAGGTTGCCGTTTTTCTTCAGGCCGTTCCGCATGATGACCGACGTCGGCTCTACGGTGATGAGCCCTTTTTCTACCAGCCCAGCCACATAACGCTTGACGGAGCTCTTGCTTTTGCCGATGGCTTTACCGATGGTTTCGTAGCTGGGCCAGCACTCGTAGGTGCGCGGGTCTTCCAGCCGCATCAGTACAGCGTAGGTCGCCAGCTCGCCGGTGCTTAAGTGCAGAGAGAATATCTCGTTAGGCAGTGGTGTGAAGTTTTTCGATTTGTTGTTTTGTAAGTTCAATAGATACCTCCGATTTTTGTTGACATGGCTGTGCGGATGATGTAGACTGATTGTAATATTAATTAGACATCTTGCTCGAGCCTATCATAACAAAGGCGGCAAAGTCTGTCAATGCTGTCGAGCAATATTTACAATTAGTCCACAATTGGAGGGCACTATGTGGTACTGCAAAATGTATTTCCCTGGAAGGCATGAGGTCATCGAGAGCGATGCCTTTGGCACGCAGGGAGCGCCGTCGCGGCGAAAGACCTTCCCGTTTTTAGAGTCGCTGTTGTCATTCACAGAGCTGGATATAGAGAATGTCGCCATCGCTCTGCGGTGCATCTGTGATGACCTGGAGAACCTTGACCGTGAGAGTGTGACCGGCGCCGTGGTCAAGCTGGGAGCGCTGGCAGAGATGCACAGCTTCTTTCGCGTGCTGTATGCCAAGTGGTTCTATCTTCATTCCGTAGGCTTCGGGAACACTGAGGCTGCGGTATCGGGCGCATTGGACGAGCTGCGGTCACTGCCGGAGGAGCTGCCGCTGTACCAAAAGCAGATCCAGCGTTTCTTCGCGCTGATACTGGATATAGACAAGGCCGGGCGCGAGCCCAGCCGGCAAGTCATGCGTTACTATCACTTCGACCAGCCTGACCAACCCAGTGATCCGGAGTTGTTTCCGTTCCGTCTGCTGACCACGCGCTTTGAGCCGGTGGATGGCGATACTTGCGCGCCGGTGCTGTACGCGAACACCGTGGCGGATATGATCAGCTATTCTTTGCAGACTTGCGTGGAGCGCAGCATCACCGTGCGTCGCTGCAAAAACTGCGGGCGGTACTTTGCCCAGACAGGCCGTGTCAGCGCAGAGTACTGCGACCGCACACCGCTCGACGGTCAGTCCAGCTGCCGTGCGATGGGGGCATTCCAGCAGTGGACGCTGAAGCAGGCGGACGATCCGGTGTTCAAGGTCTACCGCAGGGAGTACAAGCGACGCTTCGCGTGGATCAAGGCCGGGCATATCAGCGACAGCGAGTTTTACGCGTGGAGCGAGCAGGCCAGAGAGCAGAAAAAGAGATGTGACGAAGGTAGCATCACCGCAGAGGAATTCCAGCGGTGGCTGAAGGAGTCGTAAATACAAGGAGGGTGCGGTTCAGCAGAACCGCACCCTCCGTAGTTTTGTCGGCAAAGAAATATTTAGTCATGTTGTGCGCTAATGCGCGACGAGACATCCCGTAAAATTTCAGCAAGAGGGCCGGTAGTCCCGCAGAGCGGCAACTAACTCTGCATTGCCTGTTTCCTGTACAGTCATTGATACCATGTCCATATCCTTGGCATCGATGAGTTTTTCCCGCAGCATAAGGCGGAACAGCGCGGGATGCTCAACAGCCGCCCCAATGAGCTTTGCAGCATGGGATCTTATATACTTGCAGTATTTTTTGCCGTTTTTGTCCGCGCAATCGCGATCATCCTCTGCAAAACCCACCACTGCACCGGGTCTGTACCTCGTACTGATACCCGTTATATCTTCCATGTGGATCACGATATTTTGGGACTTTGGCAAAATCACGGACAAACGCTTAGCCTGCGAGGACGGGAGTGTTATCTCCTCTAAGCCGTCGCAATCCTGAAATGCCTCTGCGCCGATATGCGTCACGTTTTCCGGAATTGTGATACTCGACAGCCCACTGCACCCTGCAAATGCGGAATCTCCAATACTCGTAAGACTGTTAGGGAGCATGATATGTTTCAGTTCTCTGCACCAAGCGAATGCAAAACTTCCGATGCTGGTCACTCCCTCCGGAATTGTTATGTCCGTTATGTTACGGCGACCATAAAGCGCACGCTCACCGATGCGCGTCACGCCAGTCGGGATCGCAGAGTATTCTTCGTTGCTTTTGTTAGAATATAAAACACCACAGACAATTATATGCCCGGATCCATCCGCCAACCCCCGGCATCCTGCGAACGCACTATCGCTGATGTCCGTCACATTATCCGGAATTGTAATGCTTGTCAGGTTCTTGCATTCGTCGAACGCCCCGTCCCCAATACTTACCACACTGTTTGGGATCGTGATGCTGGTGAGTCTGGTACACCACCGAAACGCCTGTTCTCCGATATTTGTTACGCCATCGGGAATTATTACATTCGCCAACCGCTTGCATTCGGCAAAGGTTTCCCGCTCGATGTGTGTCACATGGTCTGGTATTGTGATGCTGGTCAAGCCGCTGCAGCGCCAAAACGCCTTTTCGCCAATACTTGTAATGCTATCGGGCAGCGTTATGCTATCCAAAAACTCACATCTGGAAAATGCCCCCCGCCCAATGCTTGTCACATTGTCCGGGATCGTTATGTCCGTTAAATCTCCGCATCCGGCAAACGCGCCATCCCCGATGCGCGTTACGTCTTTCGGGATCGTCACGCTGTCTCGATCGTCAACGCAGGAATACAGAGTGCCGTGTATGATGACAAGCCCCGATTCATCCGCCAAGTCTGTGCATCCCCAGAACATATGTTCACCAATATCCGTCACACCGGTCGGAAGCACAACACTTTTGAGCTTTCCGCACCCTGCAAACGCACTATTTCCAATACTTGTTACGCTATCCGGGATCACAATGTCGGTCAGTTCGCTGCAGTTGCTAAACGCCCCTCTCTCGATCCTCGTCACGCCCTCCGGGATCGTAATGCTGCTCAAGCTTCTGCAACCCGCAAAAGCCCACTGCTCGATATTCACCAGGCTGGCCGGAAGTACAACGTTTGTTAATTTTGTGCAGCCGGCAAATGCTGTTCCTCCAATACTTGTTACTCCCTCGGGGATGACAACATCCTTAAGGTTCATACAGCAGCGGAATGTATACTTTTCAACGGATGTCACTCCTGCAGGGATCGTGATGCTGGTCAGACGGTAGCAGAATGCAAATGCGTTGCAATCAATTTTTACCACGCTCTCTGGGATCGTGATGCTGATCAGGCTTTCGCAGCTAAAAAACGCCCCGTCTCCGATGCGTGTCACGCCGTCGGGGATGACGACCTTCGTTACGCCAGGTTCTTCGCGGTAGTTCCTCAAAACACCGTTCTTGATCTCAAATGGCATGCTGTTCTCCTTTCTCGTTCATCGTATCGTCTCTTTTTCCATTATACATCCCGTGGAGCAAAAATCCACCCCATTATACCGCTTCATTCTACGCGACGGGCTCGCTCTCCACGGCGCGCTCCTGAAGCATCAGGAACATCGCCGTCGCTCCGCCTCCTCCAGCTTGCGCATGATCTTCTGGCGCATCGCCTCCTCCGGATCCTCCGGCGGGGAATTCTCGATCTCCGCCGCGCCATACCTTGAAGCCGCCTCGCAGGTCACCGCAGGGTTTCTCTTTACAGCGGTGCCGCGGATAGCCTGAATATCGGAATAGAGCAGGGTCTTCTTCATGACCAGCGCCTCTGTGATCTCTTTCAGAAACGCCTCGTTTTGAGCAAGGAGCGCCCTTGCCTTGCCGTAGTACCGCTCCAGCTCCGCCTGTACCGCCGCCTCGCTGCGGGCATTCAGGCTTTCGGACATATTGCTGGAGGAATCGCTTTCGACATTCAGCAGGGAGAATCCCAGTGTCCCCTCCTTGGCTGCCGCCTCACGGATACAGTTGACCGCACGGGCGATATCGTCGCTGCATCCCTCCGCGACCTGCCCCGCATACCGCGTCTCCACGGCGGCCTTGCCGCCCAGGGCGATGGTGGCGCTTTGTGAATCGGAGACACCTTTGCAGCAGTGGATAAAGCCGCCGCACCGGTTTTCGTCGGAGGGAAGCAGGGAGGCAAAGCCGACGCTGCCGGGGCACAGCGCTTCGCATACCACCAGATGCCCCGCCTCGTGAAGTGCCACCTTTTCGATAACTTCATCCGAAACGCGAGGCATATCCTCTTGTGCGCCATATTGCTGCTTCAGCACCACACTCACCATGTCCTCCATGTCGATGCCGGTCTTGCGGGCAAAGGCCGCACGAACCGCCGCTTCATTCAAAATAGTCTCCAGCTCGGCGCAGGAATTATAGCGCATCATCCTCGTCAGGTCTTCCATGTTGACACTGTCCGAAACCCGTTTCGTTTTCAGATAGTGGGTGATGATCTCCTCCGCGTCGGACGCCGTGGGCGCTTGAAGTCCGATTTTTCGGTCAAACCGTCCGGAACGGCGCAGGGAGCTCGGCAGCTTGCGGATATCGTTTGCCGTGGCGATCACAAACACACCGGTGTCCTTCACATCGTCGATACCTGCTTGCACGGCGGCATATTCCGGCGCGTCGCAGTGGGTATCATCCTCGTTGGCAAATTTGTCCATGTCGTCCAAAAGGACAATGGACGGCGCTTTTGTCTTCGCGCTGGCAAAGGCCTGTGTAATTCCATCGATAAAGGCGTCGCCGCCCTTGTCGCGGCGTACCGTGATGGTGTGCAGCCCGCTCTCCTCCACAAAGCACCTTGCCAAAAGCGTCTTGCCCAAGCCCGGGTCGCCATACAGCAGCAGTCCATGGGGCAGGCGGGCGCCCATCTCCTTATAGATCTCCCGGTTGCGGAGCATATCGCACAGCTGCAGCAGCTCGCGCTTGGTGGCCTTGTATCCGATGACCTTGTCAAATGCGTTCATGGTAAAATCTCCTTTTCGAATTTTACCGCCAGTATAGCACCCATATAATTAAGACCTAATTTATATAAGCATATATAGGTCAAAAGGCGGTTTTCTGCAAAATTTCGTATAGGCGCACAATTTGACGCATTCAAATTCCCCACATTTGCAGCGTTATGCCCATGAAATGCGGCGGTTTTTGCTGCCTGCACACGAAAAAATGGGCGGTGGAGGCCGATTTCTACCCCCAAACCGCCGAAAATAATATAAATATTTAGGTCTTATTAAAAAAGGTGCTACACTGACCGCAAATCACATTGCAGGAGGAAATGACCATGGATGTTACTTTTTCACCCGCCCTCCGTGTGTACGCGGAGATGTGGGAGATCGCCGGACGGCGACGGGCGGCGGACGCACAGTTCGCGCAGGCGTTGGCGCATATCCGCAGCGGCACGCCCGACGCTATGGCAAAGGCATTCGATCTATTCAAGCGCTCAGGAGCCCACAACTTTACCGAGGCGCAGTTCGCCGCCGGATGGTGCTGTGAGCACGGCTGCGGTACAAAGCGCAACTACCCGCAGGCTATCCGCTGGTATAAGCGGGCGGAGAACAACGTGACTTCCGATGTAATGAGCGCTTTTGACCCTGTGGGTGAGGCGGAGAATGCCCGGCTTCGGCTGTACTTCGAGTGCGAGTCCTACGCGGCGGCGGTGGACGCGCTGCTGGACGCACAGGAGCGGGAGGATAGCTTTATGGCTGACTACGAGGCGGCGGTGGGCGGCGACGCCATCGGGATGCTGCATCTGGGGCATCGATACTATTACGGGCAGGATGTGGCGTGTGACCAGGCAGAGGGCATCCGCTGGTATCACCGGGCCGCCGAGGCTGGCAGCGATGCCGCCATGTCGCGGCTGGCACAGATCTACGAGGCGGACAAGCATTACAAGGAGGCTGCAAGATGGTATCGCCGCTACGCGGCGGAGCGCATCCGCTGGCGCAACCAGAGGCTAAATTGGTGAAAAAGTTCCAAGAAATTGGTGAACTTGCGTTTTTCGGCACGCTCTGTTATAATGAGTGAGAAACCTTTGGAAAAGACGGAACGATCAACCTAAAGACAAGAGAACATCAATGGAGAGAAAGGGTATTAGAATGAACAAAAAATCTACTCATCCGTTTGCACCTGAAATCCCAGAGGGAGCCACAAAACTGATTATAGGAACCATGCCTCCCTACAGATTTTGTAACACGGATGAAATGCTGTACGATGATGATGTTAATTTCTATTACGGTTCAAGAGATAATTACTTTTGGGAATTGGTATCTGACGCGTCAGGGAAAAGACTAACTTATGCAAATACACAGGAAGCCATCGATGAGCGCAAAAAGCTTTTAGCCGACTTGCATATGGGCATGGTAGACATGATTGTGAGCTGTGTACATAAAGACGGCAAGGCGGACGATGAGTCGCTGTGTGATATAGAAGAGCGTGATAATCTAAAGGCTATCCTGCATGAGCATTCGAAAATTGACACTTTGATTTACACAAATAAAAGTGCCAATATTCTGAAGTGGGTCAACAAATCATCAGACAAGCAGTATCATGAGGGATGGGATAAAACCAAGACCTATGCTTCAATTGTCATCGACAAAAAAACATATAAAGTCATTCGGCTCTATTCCCCATCTCCCTATGCGTTGAGGAGCGTCTCAAAGGAAGTTCGCAGAGAACAATATGATATGGTTTTCAAACTGGAGTAATATGGCTTTCTGTTTTTCCACTCTCCTCCCTGTGCTTTATCCAACCGACGCAGAGACGCTGTTCACGGCGCTGGCGGCGCACGATGTCCCCTATGCGCTGCTGGATGGCACACGGGACGTTTGGGTGCGGGACTTCATGCCGGTGCGGACAGGCTCCGGAAAGCTGGTATCCTTCCGCTATGAGCCATCCTATCTGAAAAACGATCCTGTTCTGAGGACCGATTTTCGTAAGGATCTTGCTCCGCAGCTTGGCCTGCCGATTACATACAGCAATATCAACCTCGACGGCGGGAACGTGGTGTTCTCACCGTCCGGGGCGCGCGTCCTGATCAGCGACCGCGTCTTTTCCGAAAACCCGGAGTATCCGCCTGCCGCGTTGGTGCATGAGCTGTCGGAGCTGCTGGAGGCGGAGGCTTTGATCATTCCCTCTCTGAAAAGCGATATGACCGGCCACGCCGACGGCATGGCGCGATTTCTCGACGACCGCACCGTGCTGTGCAATCGGCCGCTGTCATCCTGCGGCTTTGAGCAGCAGGTGAAGCGAGCGGTGCAGGACTGCGGCCTGGATGCGGTGGATTTTCCCTTTACCCCGACCGGTGTGGTCAGCGCCGTTGGCTGCTACCTGAACTATTTGGAGACGGAACGGGTGGTTTTCCTGCCGGTGTTTGGCATTGAGCAGGATGCCGAGGCTGAGACTTCCGCACGGCAGCTTTTCAGCAAAGAGATCGTGCCCGTCAACATCCGGGAGATCGCCCGACAGGGCGGCTGTCTGAACTGCATCAGTTGGGAGGGACCTCATGCATAATGAACAGGATTTGAAGAACACGCCGGAATACCGCTCCGGTATGTTCCGCATCGTCACCTGCCCCGTCTGCGGCCATCCCACGCTGGATATGTACTGGATCTGTGAGCATTGCGGCTGGGAGTATGACATCGAGCTGCAGACGGAGGATGAGGAGTCTCCCTGCAACGGCATGTCCCTGCGGACATACCGCGAACTATACAAAACTGGAGGTATATCTATGAACGTGACCATCTGTTCCCGCAAAGCCGCCGAGGAACTGCTGCGTACCGACACGCTCTTCCGCACGGCGGTGATCTCCTTCTGCGACCCACCCTCCGTCGGCAAGCCTGCCCCGACGCCCCCGCTGGACTACGCCGGCAAAGCAGCGCGGGTGTTCACCGTGGTCGTTCACGATCTGGATCTGACGGCTCTGCCGGATGTGGGGCTGGACTACGACACCTACATGCCGGAGGCGGACGCGCTGGCGGCGTTTATCTGTCAGGCAAGGGCGGACGGGCTGGATATCCTCTGCCAGTGTGAGTACGGGCAGAGCCGCAGCGCCGCCTGCGCCGCCGCGATTTTGGAGCATTTCGACGGCACCGGCATCTCAATCTTTGCCGACTACCGCTATTACCCCAATCAGGTGGTGTATCACAAGGTCATGGATGCACTGACCCGGTACGGGCAGGAGGCGCAGCCATCCGCTTGACTTTCTCGTCAAAGCGCTTTACCATATAAGCACAACCGAAGATCAGCCCCGCGCAGTAGTGTACAGCTTAAAGTTTCGTACTTTGAGGAGGGTGGCGAGTCGCCGCTCTGTTTACCAAGAGGACGTACGCTTCGCAAGCGAAGCGACCGCCTGATACCGCTCCATCGAATCGCGAATCACGCCGTGATTAGAAATTCGACTCCGCTTATATCAGGTCACTTTGTACTGCACGGGGCTGATTCTATGTTAGGGGGCCTCTATGAAAATCGAGAAGGATACTGTCACATTTGAAGCGCCGGACGCAGACTTCGTGACCAAATTCGGTATGCAGGCTGCGGCGGATATGGTGCTGGATTTTCACTGCTTTCACCCGCAGCTGCCGTTCCTGTACGACGCCCGGCAGCTGGCGGCGTTTCTCTCTACCAGCAGGCAGAAGCTCCTTTACTATGCGCGGCACACGGCGGCAGCATATCACCCCGTCACCATCCCCAAGCGTAATGGCGATGTGCGCATACTGTCCGTGCCGGACGACACGCTGCGTCGCTGGCAGCGGAAGATCTGCCGGGATCTCCTCGCCTATCTGCCTGTCGCACCGCAGGCCACCGCCTATCGGAAGGGCGGCACTCTCAGCGGCAACGCCGCGCCCCATGTGGGCAAGCGGTATCTCTTGAAGCTGGATATCTCCGACTTTTTCGGCAGCATTTGCTTTGAGCAGGTCCACTCCGCCGCCTTTCACACCCGGTACTTCTCCCGGCAGGTGGGTTTTCTGCTGACCTCTCTTTGCTGCAAAGACGGTGTCTTGCCGCAGGGCGCGCCCACCTCTCCCGCGCTTTCCAATCTGGTCATGCGGAATTTTGATACGAACATGGCACGCTGGTGCCAGCGGCGCGCCATCGTATACACGCGGTACTGTGATGACCTGACCTTTTCCGCCGATCGTCCGCTGTTCGCCGTCTATTCGAAGGCGAAAAATATGCTGGCGGAGATGGGCTTTGACCTGAATGAGGCCAAGACCCATTTTATCACCAACGCCGGACGGCAGAGCGTGACCGGTCTGACCGTCAATGAGAAGGTATCCGTGCCGGCCGGCTATAAGCGATCACTTCGACAAGAGGTCTATTACGCCCTGCGCTTTGGCCTGGCGGACAGTATCCTGCGGGGCGGCCACGCAGCGCTTCGCACAGACGGCGTTCCTGATACGGAGCGCTACCGGCAGCAGCTATTGGGACGAGTCCAGTATGTGCTGCAGATCGAGCCGGAAAACCGCTGGTTCCGCGAGGCAAAACAAAAGCTGCTGTCCTGCGATGACCTCCCGAAGGTCTGACACCTATTCTTTAATTACAGCCTGGTCATTTCTGCGCCGTTGCGCGGCGGGATATCCCGTGGGATTTCGGCAGGGCGATTGGTACGACATTGGAAACGCCGGAGAATCGACATTTCTGTAATTTTTCAGATATGCCGACATATTGCTTGATGCTGCCGCAAATCTTGTTTTCCTATTTTGTGAATGCTATACTCAAGACAGGGTTTCCAGACAAATTACCCAGAGAGGGGAATCGGCATGGTCAACCTTTCCAAGTCCAAATACTGTGCGCTGTGGCAATGCCCGAAAATGTTATGGCTCCGCAAATACAAGCCGGAGCTTGCCGAGGTGGACAGCCATACGCTGTCCATTATGGAGACCGGCAACGCCGTGGGCGATCTTGCCATGGGACTGTTCGGGGACTTTACCGAGGTCACGGTCTACACGGATGGGGAGATCGACCTGCCGGCTATGATGCGCCGCACGCAGGAAGAAATTGCAAAGGACACCCCCGTGATCTGCGAGGCGTCCTTTGAATGGAACGGCTTATACTGCGCCGTGGATATTCTGCGGCGCGAAGGTGACGGGTGGGCAATCTACGAGGTAAAAAGCTCCACATCAGATGACAAGGCAGTCTATATCGCGGATATCGCCTACTAGAAGTTTGTACTTGAGCATTGCGGCATCAAGGTCACGGGCACCTACCTTGTGGTGCTGAATCGCGACTACATCTTCGACGGGACACTTGACCTGCAAAAGCTGTTCAAGGTCACCGATGTAGGGCTTGCGGTGGCCTTTGAGCAGGACAACGTCGCCATCAACACGCGGATCGCAGAGGAAGTGCTGAAGTCCCCTGATGAGCCGAACGATGACCTGTCTATACACTGCAATAAGCCCTACCCGTGCGCGTTCTGGAAATACTGTTCCCGCCATGTGCCGTCGCCGTCAGTGTTTGATCTCTACCGCCTGCCGTTCAAGAAAAAGATCGCCTACTACCAGCAGGGAATGGCCGGCTTTGACAAGCTGCTGCACTGTCCCGACATCACGGGGGACAAGCAGCTGCGGCAGATCGAATACGCGCTGGCGGACAAAGGGACATACCTCGACAAGCCTGCCATCCGTGATTTCCTGCGGCTGCTGCGCTACCCGCTGTATTTTCTGGACTTCGAGACGATACAGCCTGCTGTGCCGCAGTATGTGGGTACGCGCCCGTACACGCAGATACCGTTTCAGTATTCGCTGCACTACATAGAGTCCGAGGGCGGTGCCTTGCAGCACAAGGAGTTCCTGGCACAGCCCGGCACAGATCCCCGCCGCGCGCTGGCGGAGCAGCTGTGCGCGGACATTCCTTTCGGTGTCTGCACCACCGCCTACAACAAGCAATTTGAATGTGGGCGTATCCGGGAGCTGGCGGCACTGTACCCCGATCTTGCGCCGCACCTGCTGAATATCGAAAGCAACATCGTTGATCTTTTGGTGCCATTCCAATCTGGCTATTACTACAATCGCGCTATGGGCGGGTCGTTTTCCATCAAGAGCGTACTTCCGGCGATATTTCCCGATGACCCCGCGCTGGATTACCACAATCTGGAAGGCGTACACAATGGCAGTGAGGCCATGAGTATTTTCCCCAAACTGAAGGATATGCCGCCGGAGGAGCAAGCCAAGGCGCGGCACGACCTGCTGAAATACTGCGAGCTGGACACCTTTGCGATGGTAAAGGTGTGGCAGGCGCTGTGCGCGGCAGCGGAATGAATTAGAAGGAGAGGACGACAACGTCCTCTCCTTACCTTTTACTTTTCTTTGATGATGGTTTTCATGCTTTCACGAAGGGCTTTTCTGTCGTCCTCCGAGATGTTCTCCACGAAATACTTATCCTCCCCCAACTTCTTGAGCAGATTCTCCAGCTCCTTCAGCGATTTCCTTCTCGCCTCTTCCGGCCAAATGATAAATTCGGCATCAAGCACAGTTTTCGGCAGCTCCACTTCATTGCCGCCGACCTTATAGGTGTTTCCCTGATTCAGATAAGCGCGTATTCCCTGCTGAATTTTGACATATTTGTCTTTTCCCAGCTTGCTCCACGCATCCTCGCTGCATTTTTCGCATAGTTTGCAGTCACTGCACCATTTAAGGATAAAACTGTCCAATGGCATATGGCAATGAGAGAAAACAGTTTCCTCATATTTTTCGGCATCGTTGCAGCAATATAGGTATTTGAACGCCATATTGATGATTTTCTGCGCTTGTCCATATTTGATAAAGTAGCCGCATTCCTCAAATTGTTTTGTGCAGAATCGGCATAGTTTTGTGTGGAGCTCATCAAAGTCCTTCTGATTAGCAATCGAAACTGATTCCTCCATTCGGGCTTTGATCTCCGTTCCAATTTTGTCAAAAATGTCCTTGCGCTGCTCGTCGCTGATCTTTTTCCCTATGCCGCTGCAGGTTCGGCACATATCCAAGTAGCCCAATTTTACTGCCGCGGGGAACACTTTCTCGTTGCATAGTTGCCATGGCTCACCCACCTCGGCGATGGTCGTTTTCCGCGCCCCAGTAACCGCTCCCCTAAATTCCTGCTTCATATTTGTAATGTCCATACCTCACCCTCCGCATCGTTTATTTTTTTGAATATCCGCGCTAAAAGTGGATGTTATTGTTACTATATCACAAGTCTATCAATAAGACAACACTCCCCTACCCTTTACCACCCCATCCGTCATCCAGATGACATCTGTAATGGCGGCTGTTGTCGTATCGGAGCAGCGGCTGGGACGTGATGGCAAACACCGCCTGTATCTCCGACAGCAGGGCTGGCGATACGTGGGGGCTCATGTAGATCACCGGCTGACCCCTGTTGTCCGCGTCCACTCTGCCGCGGGGATAGTAATTGTACGACTTGCCACGGGAACCGCGAACCAGCTCCCACAGCTTCTGGTGGTTATATGTGGCGCCGGAGCGGGCGGTGGCCCCGGCGTATACGCCCTCTATAAACGGGTACGCCAGCAGGGCGCCGTCGATCACCCAGAACACGCCGCGATAAAAAGATGCTGTCTCGATGGGTCATCCCTCCTTTCTGTCGGCGGAAGAAGCATCAGAGATTTCGCTTCCACTCGCTCTCCCAGTAATCCTTCGACTGCTGGTTTTTGGCCAGCTTGATCTGATTGGCCGCATACTCACGCCGACGGCGGCGCGCGTCCTCCGTCTGCCGGGCCTTATCGGCTTCTATCCGGGTCTTTTCGGCCTCTCGCCGCTGCCGGGTCTGCTCCTGCTCCAGCCGTCTGTCAGCTGCCCGCGCCTGCTCCCGCTGTGCGGCCAGCAGCCGCTCGTTGGCGGCGCGCTCATTCTCTATGCGCTGCCGCTCCAGCTCCTGCATCTGCTTCTGGTGCAGTTCCTCGCTCCGTGCCTGCTCCCGCAGGATGGCGTTCCGCGCCGCCATCGCATCCATCTGGGATTCACGGTATGCCTCCTCCTTTTCCTCGCGGATCGCCAGATTCAGGGCATCTGTCAGGCTGTGAGCCCGCCGTCCCCGCACGATGGCGGCGATGTTTCCGGCCAGATAACGGTAGTTTTCCGGCAGAAGGTCAACGGACTCCATCTCCGTCTCCGCCGCAGTACGCCACGCCTGTTCGTCTGCTTCGAACCGGGCGATCTCCTCCTGAACAGGGCGCACCTCTGCGTCGTACTGCTCCTTTGCCGTTTGGCGGAGCATCCGCACGTCCGCTGCGTTCTCCCTGTACTTTGCATCGAAATTCTCGCATTCCTCCAGGAATGCGGTATCGGTCTCCGCGCTGCTGTCGAAATTAAACTGCCGATCCCAGCGGGTCTGCGCCCGCTTCAGCTTCAGCGCTGCCTTGCCGTCGCCGCGCATGGTCAACGCGCCGATGGCCAGGCAGCTGCACCCCACGATCATGCCGAACCGCGGCGCATCCGGTATGGCGATGGTCATAGCCACGGCGATGACTGTCAGGACACAGCAGGCCAGCCACAGCACGCAGCTCACAGGCTCCCACGCCGTCGGGACGTGCTCCTCCGCCATGACCTCACCGGGCAACTCTCCGGGCGAATCGGCAGCAAGCACCTTCTCCATCGCTCTGCCGCGTGCCTGCACGTCCCCTACATACTTCTTCTCCACGCTGCGCCGCCGCTCCAGCAGCTGCCGGTAGGCAGGGTTATCCTCGATCTCCTTACGCTCCTCGTACTCCTCGTTCAGTTGGGAAATGCGTTCCAGCATCTCCGCCACCTTCTCGCGGGGCAGGCTGCGCTGGGGCGTTATCGCAAAAGCGTCACCGTAAGTACTCATAGTTCCTCCTTGACTTCCGTATGTGTTGGCTGAGAAGCGTTACTCGCTCCACAGCATGGTGCTGGATATGTTGGGCTGGATCTCCCACACCTGACGTGGTGCGTCTCTTGTCACGCAGTAATAGTAGAAGGGACTTCGTGCGCTTTTCCAGATATAGCACGGTGCGTCGTCCAATGTGCCCTCTCCTTGATAAGTAAAACGCTCCGACACCTTCTCCCTTGGGTTCTCAGAGGCGTCCAGCATGGCGCGCAGGCAGTCCCAGCCGTTGCCCATATCCGGCTCCGGCGCACTGTTGACTGCGTAGATCGACAGCGCCTTTCCGATGGCGAAGCAGGCAAGAAGTACCAGCAGCAGCGTCATGATCACCCTTCCCGCAGACATTTGCTGCTTATCCGGCGTGTCTCTGCGCGTTTTTGCGGTGATGCCGCCGTTCTTCTCCGCCGCAAACTGCAGGTTTCCCCGCAGAAGGTCGTCGTGGAGGCATCCGAGATCCGCCTGCTGCTCCCGGAACGGCTCGCAGAAAAGCGCCTGCAGAGAGTAGGGGCTCATGAGCGCGTCACCGCCGAACAGCCAGATGATCTGCCGCTCGATACGGTACAGATAGAGGTCACAGTCCTCCGCGCTGCTGTCCTGCAGCTCCTCGTAGGTGATCCGCCGGACGGTCGATATGCCATGGAGTGCGCAGAGAAGCTGGTCTGTGATCCACCAGCGGCAGCCGTCCTCCTCCTGCTTGGTGACGCCGCGGGAAAATCCCCAGCCCGTGGACAGAGAACGCTCCATCTCCTCCGCCGGCTGAAGTGTTCCGTCCACCACCAGCTTGATAAATGGGTTAACACTGTCTTGCAGGATCGCCGGCCAGCCGGCAAACCGGCCGCCCGCCGCATCCATGCTGTCCGCCATGATGTAGGCCAGCTTGTAAAGCACCCTGTCAGGTGTTTTCTGGCCGAGCCCGCGCAGGTATTCAAAGAAGTATCTGGTTTTCTCGCCGGTGGTCCCGGAGGAGGCATAGGCGCGGTGTCCATCTTCGGAAAAGAACCACTCCGCTCTGTTCCTTTGTGCAGTCTGTTCCATCTGAGTATCCTCACTTCTCTCACAACAGTTGATAGCTTTTTGGAAGGAGGCCTGAAACCGAACTTCGGCCTCCGGGGAAAGTTTTCTTGTTTTGTCCGCAGCGAATACATTTTCTTCCAACCTTATACCATGGGCTCATAACGGATAACAAAGGAAATAACCGGCCCCCGCTCACCACACTGCACACGATGGGGGACCCCTGTCGGAAGTTTTGAAAAAATTGCTGCGGCCAAAACAACGGAACGGACTTACACGGGCAGCTCGAAGGTCTCCTGCTGATTGGCAGCGTCCAGCGCCATCTGGGCGCGGGCCAGCTCGTCCACCGCCTGCTCATAGTCGGCCTCCACCGCCGAGATGTCGTAATTGGCGTAGGAGTAGTCGATCAGGTCCGCGCGGCGGCCATACTGCTCCTCCGCACGCTCCATAGGCAGGCGGTTCTTCATCGCCGCCAGCTTATTCTTGCGGCGGGTAAGCTGGGGAATGTACACCAGCATCTCGTCAATGGTCATGTCGAAGCCGGGTACGGTATGGGTGGCGTTGAACAGGTTGATGGCGTGCTTGATGCGGCGGATGCACCGCTCCAGCTCCGCCAGACGGCGCTGGGTGTCCGCGTAATCATAGGCGGGGCGCACGGATTCCACATTCTCACCGGCGGCGGCGCGGAACTCCCTGCTGCGGCTCTCCTTCTCCCGCAGGGACACATATTCATCGGTCAGCTTCTTCAGCCGCTTATTGGCCTGTGCAGAGGTATACTTCATAGTCATTCGTCCTCTCCCTTCCATTCCTCTTTGTTTGTGTTCTTCTGGTTCACGCCGCGGTCATACCGCCGCCCTCCGCCTGCGGCACAGCGCGGCGGGTACGATCCCGACCACGGTCTGTTCCGCGTCCCCGGCGTGAAAGCGCTCCCGCGCAAGAAGCTGCTCCACCTCCGCAATGGCGGCACAGATGTCCCGCTCACTGGGCGCTGCCGCCCACGGCACCTCATAATAGCGATAACGCCCCTTGACGCCCGCGTACTTGGCGGCGTCACAGTGGGGGGATAGCATCGCCTGCAGATCCTCCAGATAGTACGTCAGCGTTTCCTCTCGGCTTGGATAGCTGCAGCATGACCGCTCCTGATATGACCGCTCCAAGGCGGCGTTTGCATAGTATCCCATGTCACACCTCACTCCACATAAAATTCCTCCAGCGTATCCAGACACAGGCAGCCCAGTACGCCGCTGTAGACCGCACCGCAGTCGATGGCAATGTGTCCGTTGCCGCGCCAGATACGCCCCCTCGATGCCTTGTCGATAAGGCTGGTAACGGTATGGCCGGTGACGATGATGCGGTTGGGGTCATAGCATATCTCATACTCCGGCTCCCCCATGAGGAAATCGCAGACGCGGCAGTTCTCCGGATGGCGCATTTTGCGTTTCCCCGGCACGGTATGCGCCAGGAAGAAGCTGCGGCCTCCCGCCTGCACCTCCGCATAGACCGGCAGACTGCCGAGGATACGCAGCACCCGGGCGCGCACCGCGTCAGACCGGTTCCAGAAGGCGCGGTATGTCCTGTCGCCGCCGTCCTCCATCCACTCGTACCATCGCCCAAAGAGCCTTACGGGCATGGCCTCGTTGTCCGGATCGCGGGGCAGGAACTCCAGCGCCGCCTGCTCGTGATTGCCCCGCAGGAGGATCACATTCTGCCGCGACGCCGCATCCAGCAGGACGCGCAGACCGCCGCTGCCGCGGTCCGTCACGTCACCCAGAATGTACAGCATATCATTGTCGCTGAAACGCAGCGTTTCCAGCAGGCGAAAATACAGCTTGTCACAGCCGTGGATGTCGCTGACAACGTAAGTCATGGTATTCCTCCTCTCAGGCGGCAGGTACATCCCGGTACCTGCCGCAGATGGCCTGGATCTCAGAGTGGAGCAGCGTCTGCTTCTCCAGTAGGGCCTCCGCCAGCTCCTGCACCATCTGACGATGGGATGCCAGCATCTCCTTGGCCTCGAACAGATAGCGCTCCAGTTCTGCACGAACAATGGTCTCGCGCTCCAACAGACCTGCTTCACTGTCGCCGTATCGCCCCGACACATTCACGCCCAGCATGCCGCTGCTGCCCAACTCCTCCGCCTTCTCGCGTATTAGCTTGGCCGCCCGCGTGATATCATCGTTGCAGCCGGGGCCCATTCTGCCGAACTGCAGCTCATAGGCCGCCTTGCCCGACAGAAAGGTCAGAATATTCGCCCGCCGGCCCAACGGACGGTTTCGGTAGGCAAAGCCGTAGCAGGAGCCGGAGGTGGGGCTGTACAGCAGCGTTACGAAGGCCGTCGAGCCCGGCGCCACCAGCTCCAGCATGGCCGCGTGGCCGGCCTCGTGGAATGCCGCCTTTTTGCGCTGCTCCTCGCTGACGGGATACACCTCCGGCGGCACATGGTGGATCGTTTTCAGCACGGCGTGGATCAGGTGCGCCCGGGTGATGCTGCCGCTCCGCTCGTAGGCGGCGTAGATGGCCGCCTCGTTCAGGGCGCTTTCCACCTGAGCGCAGGAGCTGTGGCTCAGCAGCTGCGTCAGATCGGACAGGGAGATGTCCGGCACCGGCGCCTTGCCGGAAAGATAGCGGCGGATGATCTGCTCCCCGTCCGTACAGTTGGGGCGCTGTACCTTGATCTGCCGGTCAAACCGCCCGCACCGCAGCAGAGAATCGGGGATTTCCTTCACATTGTTGACGGTGGCGATCACGAACACCTGCTTCTCCTGCACCTTGTCGATGCAGCTCTGCACCGCTGTAAACGCGGCGGTACTGAACTCGTCACTGGAGAATTTGTCCATGTCGTCCAGCAGGAGCATGGACGGCGCGGCCTCCGCCGCCTCGTCAAACGTGTGCGCCAACTGCTTCAGGAATTCGTCCTCCGGCTGGCTGCGCCGCACGGTGAAGCAGGGCAGGCCGCTGTCCTCCATCAGCGCCGTGGCCATCAGTGTTTTGCCCAGGCCGGGTTCGCCGGACAGCAGCAGGCCTTGCGGCAGCTTTGCGTCCAGCGCCGCGTAAACCTCCGGGTGGTGGATCATATCGCTGATCTGCATCAGCTCCGCCTTGATGTGGTCGTAGCCGATGATCTTGTCAAATGCGCTCATATAAGTACCTCCTTATATAAATTCATAGGGAATCTGGTTCTGCACGGCAAAGTGGTGGGCATAACTGCCGCGTACCACGCGAAACACCGATAGCTCACCTGCGTTTCCGTTTTCGCCACAGGTGCGTTTGGGAAATTCCGACGCTGTCGGCATTCTTATGCCGCCCGTGAAGGAAAAGCGTTCGATCCTCTGCACGCTGGGCGGGATGGTCACATAGGGGCTGCCGTCAAAGCCGTCCAACGCCGAGCGTTCGATCACCAGCGTATCGGCGGGGATCACGCCGCCGGCAGAAACGGCCAGCAGCGTGCGGGTGCGCCGATCCGTCAGGCAGCCGCCCTCGCCGCTGAACCGGGGATTATCCGGCGCCACGGTGATACGCTTCAGCGGGCAGCCTCGAAAGGCGCCGTAGCCGATCTCCTCCAGCGTGGAAGGGATGTACAGCTCCATCTCCGCGTCATCGTCCATCGCTGTCATAAATGCCAGCGGCTCCACGCACCGCAGACCCTCCGGCAGCATCAGACGGCGCACCTCCTGCTCCGTGAAGGCGCAGCAGCCAATGCGCTCCACGGAAGTTGGAATGGTCAGTTCCCGCAGCGCCAGACCATTGAAAGCAAACGCGCCGATGGAGCGGACAGATCCGTCATCGGGGATGACGCTGTTCCGGCAGCCCAGCACCAGCTCACCGTCCTCCTTGCGCATGAGGCAGTTATTCTTTGCGTAAAAGCTGGGGTTGCCGTCCTCCACGGTGATGCTGTCGATACACGGCGGCATCATGTCGAGGCTCAGATAACCGCTGTCGCTGATGCGCTCCATGCCGCGAGGGATAACCAGACCGCCGTCGCCAAGCATCTCGTGGAGCGTTCCTCCGATAATCTTCAAAATAACGGTGTCATGACTCATAGCGCGTCCTCCTTTGTCCGTGTTGTGTAAGGGTGCAACGGGGTGCGGGATGGATGAGAGGGCATCTCAAGCATCTCGCGGGACTGCATCATAGCACGCGGGTTTTCGAAATCGTTGCATACTGCTGTCCGAAATCTTGACTTGCGAACATTTTTCTGTAAAATATTTTTGAGAGGAGGAGGTTTAATGGACATTCCACGCCGCAAAAACCGTGACCGCCCCGACAAGCTGACGGCAGAGCTGCTGTTTTTCTGCTTCTGGCTGACTCGCTGCGGCGAGGTGGAGTTGGACGATTTCAAATGGCACAGCGGGGAACGCTCCTCCGCCAGCTATCGCCGCTATGCGGAGGAGCTGGCGGCGTGCGGCGCTGTTCCGCGATTGAAGCTGCGGGACAATGGCCGACGGTTCATCTCTGCCCCGCCGGTAGAGGAGTTCGTGCCGACGGTGCGATTCGACTTGGCAGACGACCACCTGCAGCGGCTGGCGCGGCTGGCGTGCATGGCGGCGTCGGTGCTTGCGCCCGATGGAGAACTGTCGGCATTTGACAACGCCATTGAGGACTACCGATACTACAACCTGCACTATCCCGACTACCACGCAGCGTATGAGGGATTGGATGCCCGTACGCTCCGGCGTGATAAGCAGGCAGTGCGGCAGGTGCTGCTGCGCTGGAAAGACGACGATACGGCCAGCAAACAGCGGGATGAGGACATAGAGGAGGAGATCACGGCGGAATTTATGGCGCGGCTCAAGATGCTGTGAGCGCACGGCTGCCGCGCCTGTTCCTTGATTACAGCGTGATCATTTTTGTGCCGTCGCAACCAGATCACCTGCATTCTGCGGTTGGTTGCGAGCGCCAAACAATGTGTAAATTGTAGGTTGATTTTTACCTATATGTGGGTATAATAAGCATAGGAGGTGTTCACGATGACCATTGATACAAAGACCATCGTTTCGGTCACCGAAGCGAATCAGAACTTCTCGCGTGTTACGCGCATTGCCGAGAAGAACGGGCAGGCCGTGATTTTCAAGAACAACAAACCCAAATATATGCTGGTGGATCTGGATGTGTCCCCTATGATCGATATGACCGATGATGAAAAAATCGATGTCGTGGCGGCGCGTATCCTGAAAAAGTACAAGCCCGCATTTATGGAGCTTGCCAAATGATCAAGTTTTCGAAAGATAAGGTGCTGCTGCTCCACAAGCTCATCGCCCAAGAAACAGGCGGCAGTATCGGTCTCCGGGATGAAGCCCTGTTGGATTCCGCATTGGAGAACGCCTTTGCCGGCTTCGGCGGGCAGGAGTTTTATCCTACCAAGGAGGAAAAGGGCGCACGGCTCGGCTATACGCTCATCTCCAACCACGCTTTTGTGGACGGCAACAAGCGCATCGGTATGTACGTTATGCTGACGTTTCTGGAAGTGAACGGAATACACATGGAGTGTACCAACGAGGAAGTTGTGGAGGTCGGATTATCCGTCGCTTCCGGCACAATGGACTATGACGCGCTTCTCCAATGGGTGCGCGACCACAGGATTTGACTGTTTTGAAGGAAGTCGATAGGCGGCACGCCTATTCTTTAATTACAGCGTGGTCATTTCTGCGCCATCGCAGGGCTGACCCAAACCGTGACCCAAACACGGAAAAAAGCAGGTGGATACAGGCGGACACAGTGGATCGCCCACCGAGCCGAAAGCACGCAAAAGCGCCGGAAAGCGTTGCGGAGCAACGCTTTCCGGCGCGCATCGTATCTTCACACGCAGGAGGTCACTGGTTCGAGTCCAGCAGTCTCCACCAAAAAGTTCCTGATTTCGTAAGAAATCAGGAACTTTTTCTGTTTATGTCCTCAAATAGTGACGCTGCATTTTGGCGTTTTTCGCTTGACCCAAACCGTGACCCAAAAGCCGAGAGGTCAGGAAAGCACCGGAGAGGGGCGGATGGCATCATCCGTCCCTCTCGGACTATTTTTGTGGGCTACATGGTCTGGCTGATGACGCTGCCGATGGTGTCGGCGGCGGAGCGCTTCATTCCCTCCGTGGCGTGGGTGTAGGTGCTGAGGGTAAAGCCCGCGTCGTAGTGGCCCAGCGCGCCGGACAGTGTCTTGACGTCCACGCCGTACTTGAGGGACAGCGTGGCGAAGGTGTGTCTGAGGTCGTGAAACCTGATGTGCTCCGCACCGATGGCCTTCAGGATCTTC
>URST01000023.1 GCA_900550585.1 uncultured Eubacteriales bacterium | reverse complement strand
ACCAGCATGAAGAACATGGGGAAGTAGAACATCTTGTTGTTGCGGCCGATCTTGCCCAGCCAGCAGCACACAGCCAGCAGACCCAGAGCAGCCAGCAGCTGGTTGGCAGCGCCGAACAGAGCCCAGATCTTGGCATAGCCGGTCAGGCCCAGAGCCACGCCGGCCACCACGGTGATGGCGGTAGCCACATAGGGATTGGTGATGACCTTCTTCCAGCCAGTCAGATCCTCACGGGTCTGGCCGGGCTCCACGAAGAACTCAGCAAACATGTAACGGGCCAGACGGGTGGCGGTATCCACGGAGGTCAGGCAGAAGGCGGACACGGCCAGGATCAGCATGGAGTACACGGCGTTGTAGCAGCCGGGGCCAAAGACCTTGGAGAACATGGAGGCCAGGCCGGTGGCGAACACCACGGTAGGCGTGGTGGTGGTGCCGTCAGCATAGGAGGCCCAGATGTAACCAACAGCGCAGACGGAAATCAGAGCCAAAGCGCACTCGATCAGCATGCCGCCGTAAGCGATGGGCTTGGCGTCCTTTTCCTGATCCAGCTGCTTGGAGGTGGTGCCGGAACCAACCAGAGAGTGGAAGCCGGACACAGCGCCGCAGGCGATGGTCACGAACAGAGCGGGGAACATGTAGCCCAGAGACGTGCCGGAGGGAGCCAGCGTGTCATAGAAGCCGGTGAAAGCGGGCATGTCCACAATGGGGTGTGCGCCGATGATACCCACGACAGCCAGGATCATCATGCCGTACAGCAGGAAGGAGCTCAGGTAGTCACGGGGCTGGAGCAGGATCCACACGGGGGTGACGGAGGCAACGCCGATGTACAGGCCGACGATGACCATCCACACGGTGTAGCTCAGATAGATGGGGTGCCAGTTCAGGCCGATGATCATGCAGGCCACGATACCAACGATACCGATGATGGTGGAGATGCCCAGAGGGGCGTTGCGGCGGTATACGAAGAAGCCGAAGAAAATGGCCATCAGGATGAACATGATGGAGATGATGGCGGTGGAAGCGTTGGCAGCAGAAGCCTCCAGATCCACGAGACCGTCAGCAGTGTAGGTAGCCTTGAAGGTGTTGGCCACGATGGAGGCGAAGGCCGCGACCACCAGGATCAGGGTCAGGTAAGCGAAGACGATGAACAGCTTCTTGGCCTTGGCGCCGATGGCGTCACCGATGACCTCACCGATGGACTCGCCCTTGTGGCGGATGGAGGCAAACAGAGCGCCGAAGTCATGGACGCCGCCGAAGAAGATGCCGCCGATCAGGACCCACAGCATCACGGGCACCCAGCCGAACACAGCGGCCTGAATGGGGCCGTTGATGGGGCCGGCACCGGCGATGGAGGAGAAGTGATGGCCCATCAGCACGGGAGCCTTGGCGGGGCAGTAGTCCTTGCCGTCTTCCATGGTATGAGCAGGAGTAGGACGGGAGTTATCCACACCCCACTTCTTGGCCAGCCAACCGCCGTAGAAAATATAGCCTACGACCAGAACGGCACAGCCGATGATCAGGAACAAAGCAGCATTCATAAAGCTCTCTCCTTTCTGAACAATTTTTTCATTTGCTTATGAAACAGACCCTGATTCAGGACCTGTGCTGCACTGTGTCCGCTGCGGTTGGTGCACACGGAGTTTTCCGGCAGCACCGCCAGAGCGGTATGAAAATCCATCCAGCCCCAATAGGACATGCGGAAACTCTTGTAGAGCTTGCAGCGCTTCAGCGCTTTCCGCGCCTCCTCATCACAGCTGTCACACACGAACAGCGTGGTGATGTAGGTGTACATATGGGTGGGGCCGGGCTGAATGCGGGCCATGCCCTGTTCGTAGGCCAGCTTTTCGCAGGCATCGTAGATCTCCTTGGTCAAATGGGGAACGCTGAACAGGTACACATACTCAAAGCTCTTGGCCTCCCAGAGCTTTGCCTTTTTGGAGAGGACATACTTTTCCGATGTGGCGTAGAAGTCCATGGTAGCAGCCAAAGGCTGCTGCTCCTCCTGGCAGCGGGTGATATCAAATTGACTCTGATAAATGGTACACAGCCGGTCAACGGCTTCCTCGCGGGTCATGCGGCGGCCTCCTCTCACGTTAAGTTCTTAGCGGCTCACAGCGGCTTCTTTACGGGCTTTCGCAATTAAAACCGTGAAAGAAACGACAGGAAAAAGTTGCATTTTTCATGTAACGAAAACGTTACCGTGCCGTCTAAATTACGTCCCATACTATATACCTCGACTTTTCAACTTTCAAGGGGCAAAAGTCTACAATTTTTAGGTGTTAAGTTTATGTAAATTTTCAGTTGATTTTCACAAAGAAACTGTATATACTGAAAATTGTCGCCGCCTATCGGGATGGTAGGCTGATAAAAACGGAAAAACAGCGCCATAAAAGGCCGCCTGACACAGGGAAATATACGGTTTTGCCTGCGTCTATCCGGCTGAGTTCGACCGAAAAAACACCCGCATGCGTCAGCATGCGGGTGTTTTTGTGTCACAGGACGCGCGGCGTGGGATCAGAGGGTGCCGGTAACGGTGAGGGTGGCGGTGCCGGGTGTCACGGTGTAGGCGCCGGTAGCGGTGTCCTGGGTGAAGCTGGCGGCGGGCACGGTGATGACGCCGGCCACAGTGGCGAACCGCCCGGTGGCAGCATCATAGGTGTACTGTGCCGGGGCGGTCAGCGCCGTGCCGTCCAGCGTCACGGTCAGATCCCGGAGGATGGGGGAGAACACATCTGTGACCACCAGGCTGTCCGCGGCGCTGGCCACCGTGTTGCCGCTGTTCTGGATGACGAAGGTGTAGGTCACCTGCCCGTTGGCGGCCACCTCCGTGGGGGACAGAGCCTTGCTGATGTTCAGCACCGGTCCGGTCACGGGGGCCACCGTCTCCGTGGCGGTAACGGCATCGGGCAGACCGCCGCCGGTCACGGTGACGGTGTTCACCACGCTGTCCTCCGCGCCCAGAGGGGCGAAGGCAGTCGGCTCCGCCTCGTAGGCGATGACGGTGCTGCCCCCGGCGGGGACGGAGATACCGGTGATGGTCAGCGGCGGGCCTGCCGTGACGGCGGGAGCCGTCTGCAGCACGCCGTCCTGATAGTACCGCACGGAGCCGGCGGTATAGACCAGCGGATAGACGGTATTGCCGTTGAAGGCATAGCCGCCCAGATCATCGGTGACGGTAAGCCCGGTCAGGGCTGCCGCGCCGGAATTGATGAGGGTGATGAGATAGGTGATCGGCCGCCCGGTGCGGTAGGTGGGCACCACCGCCGTCTTGGAGGCGGTCAGCACCTCCAGCAGCTGGCCGGTGGTGATGTTGGAATTGGTGGTGCCGCCGCTGTAGGTCAGGGTGGCCTGGTTTGTGAATGTTGCCATGAAATGACCTCCTGTGTCGAGTCTGCGGGGCATTGTCCCGCACCCCATTGTATGCGCCGGGACGGTGAGGTGCGCGCCTGTATATAAAGAGGAGACATCCGCAGGGATGTCTCCTCTTTATACAATATGCTGTGTGCCTTACAGGTTATGGACCCGCAGGGCGCGGATGGCGTTGAGCACCGCCAGCACCATGACGCCCACGTCGGCGAAGATGGCGGCCCACATGTCGGCCACGCCCACAGCTACCAGCGCCAGACACACAAATTTCACCACCAGCGCGAACACGATGTTCTGGTACACGATGCCGATGCACTTGCGGGAGATCTTGATGGCCTTGGCGATCTGCAGCGGCTCGTCGTCCATCAGCACGATGTCGGCGGCCTCGATGGCGGCGTCGCTGCCCATGGCGCCCATGGCGATGCCGATGTCAGCACGGCTCAGCACGGGGGCGTCATTGATGCCATCGCCCACGAAGGCCAGCTTGCCGTGCTGGCGGCCCAGCAGCTCCTCCACCTTGCTGACCTTGTCGGCGGGCAGCAGGTCGCTGTGCACCTCGTCCACGCCCAGCTCCGCCGCCACGGACTCCGCCACCTTTTTGGCGTCGCCGGTGAGCATGACGGTCCTGTCCACGCCGGCCCTGTGCAGGGCGGCAATGGCCTCCTTGGCGTGGGGCTTCACCACGTCGGAGATGACGATGTGGCCGGCGTAGTGACCGTCCACGGCCATGTGGATGATGGTGCCCACGCTGTGACAGTCGTGGTAGGGGATACCCAACTGCTCCATGAGCTTGCTGTTGCCGGCAGCGACGGATACACCGTCCACCCTTGCGGTGACGCCATGGCCGCTGAGCTCCTGTACATCCGTGACACGGCTGCGGTCGATAGGCTTGCCGTAGGCCTGCTGCAGGCTCTTGCTGATGGGGTGGGAGGAGGCGCATTCAGCCAGCGCCGCATACTCCAACAGCTTGGCCTCGTCCATCTCGTTGTGGTGGACGGCGGTGACCTCGAACACGCCGCGGGTCAGGGTGCCGGTCTTGTCAAACACCACACACTTTACCTGGGACAGCGTTTCCAGATAGTTGGAGCCCTTGATGAGCACGCCCTCCTTGCTGGCGCCGCCGATGCCGGCGAAGAAGCTCAGGGGGATGCTGACCACCAGCGCGCAGGGACAGCTGGTGACGAGGAATGTCAGGGCACGGTAGATCCACTGCTCCCACTGGCCGTCCATGCCGCCCGCCAGCCGGATCACCGGCGGCAGCACCGCCAGCGCCAGGGCGCTGTAGCACACGGCGGGGGTGTAGATGCGGGCAAACTTGGCGATAAAGTCCTCGGAGCGGGACTTGCGGGAGCTGGAGTTCTCCACCAGCTCCAAAATCTTGGACACGGTGGACTCCCCGAAGGCCTTGGTGGTGCGGATCTTCAGCAGGCCGGTCATGTTGATGCAGCCGCTGATGATCTCGTCGCCCTCCCGGGCGTCCCGGGGCAGACTCTCGCCGGTAAGGGCGCTGGTGTTCAGGGTGGAGGTGCCCTCCGTGATAACGCCGTCGATGGGCACCTTCTCGCCGGGCTGCACCACGATGACGGTGCCGATGGCCACCTCATCGGGATCCACCTGCACCAGCTGACCGTCCTGCTCGATGTTGGCATAGTCGGGGCGGATGTCCATCAGGGCGCTGATGTTCTTGCGGCTCTTGCCCACGGCGTAGCTCTGGAACAGCTCACCGATCTGGTAGAACAGCATGACGGCGATGGCCTCGTTGTAGTCGCCGCTCTTTTCGTAGATGGCCAGAGCAAAGGCGCCGATGGTGGCCACGGCCATCAGGAAGTTTTCGTCGAATACCCGTCCGTTCAGGATGCCCTGTCCGGCCTTCTTCATAATGTCGTAGCCGATGACGATGTAGGTCACCAGGTACAGCGCCAGCCGCAGCCCGCCGGTAACGGGGATAAAGTGCAGGGCCACCAGCATGACTGCCGCGATGAGGATACGGATCAGCATTTTTTTCTGCTTCTTTGTCATGGGTCTGCGCTCCTTTCACAGTGAAATGGGGGAAAGCGTAAGCGAGGCGCCCCGCCTGCCGTGCAAACGGGACGCCCGCGCCATGGGAGGATCAAAGCTCGATCTCGCAGTCAGGCTCTACCTTCTTGCAGGCCTTCAGCACGTCCTTCATGACCTTCTTGGGATCGGCGCCCTCGGCGAACTCCACGATCATCTTCTGAGTCATGAAATTCACAACGGCGGAGGCAACGCCCTCGGTCTTTTTGGCAGCTTCCTCCATCAGGTTGGCACAGTTGGCACAGTCGACTTCGATGGCATAGGTCTTTTTCATGGGACAAGCTCCTTTCGCGTACATAAAAGATTAAGTACTTGTTTAATCATCATGGCCGTAGTATAATGCGGGCAGAGGTAAAAGTCAATGGTGTCGGCGCGAAGATGCCCAAAGCGGCGAAAACCATTTCCGAACGGGCGAAAAGGAGGACGGGACATGGAGCATACCGGACTGCCCCACGATCATGGGGAGGAGCAGAACCACACCGCGGCCATGCGGGAGCTGCTCCGCGACGAGGGACACTTCCAGCGCATCGCGGACATTTTCCGGCAGCTGGGCGACCCCAGCCGCATCCGTATTTTCTGGCTGCTGTGCCACTGCGAGGAGTGCGTGGTGAACATCGCGGACATGGTGGAGATGTCCAGTCCCGCCGTGTCCCACCACCTGCGGGTGCTGAAAGACAGCGGCCTGCTGGACAGCCGCCGGGACGGGCGGGAGGTGTACTACCGCGCCGCCGACGGGCCGCAGAGCCGCCTGCTCCACGAGATGATCGAGCAGGTGATGGACGTGGCCTGCCCCCAGTGGCGGGAGGAGGCAGAGCAGGTGAAGATCATCCGGGAGATCCACGACCACCTGACGGAGCATATGGAGCAGCGGGTGACCATCGAGGAGCTGGCGCACCAGTACCTCATCAACCCCACCACGCTGAAGACCGTGTTCAAGGAGGTCTACGGCAACTCGCTGGCGGCCCACATGAAGGAGCACCGCATGGAAAAGGCGGCGTCGCTGCTGCGGGAGACGGAGCTCAGCGTGGCGGAGATCGCCGGACAGGTGGGCTACGAGAGCCAGAGCAAGTTCACGGCGGCGTTCAAGGAGCAGTTCGGGCAGCTGCCCAAGGAATACCGGCGCACATGAAGAAAAAGGAGACGGACGCGGCTGCATCCGTCTCCCTTGCTTATTCCAGTATGATCCAGTTGGCCTGCTTCTCCGTGACATAGCCCACGGCGGCAGCGGCGGGGATGGTATCCCGCAGTTCCCGCAGGCAGGCGTCCGCGTCCTCCGCCGCCACGGCCATCAGCAGCCCGCCGCTGGTCTGAGGGTCGTACAGCAGATCCTGCATGGTGCGGGAGATGCCGTCCCGGACGGCAACACCGGACTCAGCGTATTCCCGGTTGCGGTAGGCGCCGGCGGGAAGAAAGCCCATGTCCGCCAGCTCCCACGCCTCCGGGTGATAGGGCACATCCGCCGCCCGGAGGTGGACGGTGCAGCCGCTGCCCTGTGCCATCTCGAAGCTGTGGCCCAGCAGGGCGAAGCCCGTCACGTCGGTACAGCTGTGGACGCGGTATTTGACCATGATATCCCGGGCCGCCTTGTTCAGCGTGGCCATCTGGCGGTAGATGCGCTGCATCACCGCGTCGTCCACCAGCCCCGCCTTGGCGGCGGTGGTCAGGACGCCCACGCCCAGCGGCTTCGTCAGCAGCAGCACATCGCCGGGCTTTGCGCCGCTGTTGGTCAGGATCCTCCGGGGATGGACGAAGCCGGACACAGCCAGACCGTAGATCGGCTCCGCGCCGTGGATGGTGTGGCCGCCGGTGATGATGGCACCGGCTTCGTAGGCTTTGTCATAGCCGCCCCGCAGCAGCTCCTGCACCATGTCCTGGGTCATGGACTCCGGCAGGCACAGGATGTTCAGCGCCAGCTTCGGCTCACCGCCCATGGCGTACACGTCGCTGATGGCGTTGGCCGCGGCGATCTGCCCGTACAGGAAGGGATCGTCCACGATGGGGGGAAAGAAATCGGTGGTCTGCACCAGCGCTGTGTTCTCGTCCAGATAGTAGACGCTGGCATCGTCAGAACGGTCGTAGCCCACCAGCAGCCGGGGGTCGCTGTGGGTGCGGAAGCCCTCCAGCAGGTGAACCAGTGTACCGGCGCCCACCTTGGCGCCGCAGCCGGCGCAGGACGCCAGTTTGGTCAGTTTGACCTCCGTTTCCATGGTCAGCCCTCCGTTTCGTCGATGTGGTATACCGTGGTGTAGCCTGTGCCGTCCCACGCGGCCACCTGCTCCACGTCCTGGGCGGCCTCGCCCTCCGGACGGAGCCAGCGCTCCTGGCAGCGGACACAGGTGCCGCAGCTGCTGCTGAGGTCCCGGGGCACGGGCATGACCCGGCAGGAAATGCCGGCCCCGTCGCACAGCTGCTTGTAGCGGGTGGCGCCGAAGTGGGAAAAGAACGTGGCAAAATAGGTCATTTTGTAAAAGTCAGCGTCCACTCGCCGCCGTTTTCGGCGGTGGTGACCTTGTATCCCATGTGCTGGGCGTAGCGGGTGGTATTCTCCCGGGAGGCGTGGTTGTCCACGATGATCTGATAGCTATCCTCACCGGTGGACATGGCGCTGCGCAGCAGCACCACAGGCTCGGGGCAGGAAAGGCCGCGTGCGTCGATGGTTTTCATAGTTCGTTCCTCCTTACGCTTTCTTCTTGAAGGTGTTCAGGCAGCCGATGAGAGCCACCGCCACAAGGCCGATGACCACAGCGATCTTACCGGCACCGGTGGGGCCGGCGGCGCTGGAGGCCAGACCGAAGTTGTGGGCAAAGGCAGCGCCCACGATGAGACCCAGCACCGTCACGGCGCTGTCGGCGTTGCCCTCGCCGGACAGCACCAGCTGGCGCAGGGGGCAGCCGCCCAGCAGCACGCAGCCGAAGCCTGTCAGCACCATGCCCAGGCAGTTCCACAGACCATCGGTGTGGGCCACGGGCTGATCGGCGAAGCCCAGATGGAAGAATGTGGCGTCGCTCACGCCGTTGAGGATCAGGTTGCAGACCAGTGCGCTGACAAGAATGGCGCCGAAGCCCATGAGCAGCTTGGGCTCGCGGAACAGCACCACATCACGGATGCCGCCCACCATGCACAGGCGGGTGCGCTGGGCCAGACCGCCCACGATAAGACCGGCGGCCAGACTGATGAGGATGGGCGCGTGCTTGGCACCGGGGCCGCCGCCGGCTTCCGTGAAGAAGATGAAGGCGGGCGCTGCCACCAGCAGGATGAACACGACGACCTGAATGGCGGGGAACAGAACGCCGTCCAGCTTGGTCTGGGCATAGGTGCGCTTCAGGGAGTAGCCGCGCTTCAGGAAGAACACGCCGGCCAGGATGCCGATGACGAAGCCCAGCAGGCCCAGCAGAGCGTTGAGGTCGCCGCCGGCCAGACGCAGGATCATGCGGAACGGGCAGCCCAGGAACATCAGGCAGCCGATCATCACGAAGAAGCCCAGCACAAAGCGGGTGACAGGTGCGCTGCCGCCCTTGGCGGAGAACTCCTTGCGGCACAGGGCCACGATAAAGCTGCCCAGCACCAGACCGATGATCTCGGGCCGGATGTACTGCACGGCGGCGGCACGGTGCAGGCCCAGACCGCCGGCGGTATCCCGCAGGAAGCAGGCGATGCAGAAGCCCATGTTGGAGGGGTTGCCGAAGTAGACCAGCAGAGCGGCAATGACGCCGATGATAAGACCGGCGATGACGATCTGCCATCTTTCACGTTTGACATTCATGTGTGACGTTCTCCTCTTTTATATAATGTAGCCTTATCGTACCACCGGGCAGGGGGAAAAGTCTAATAGCAATTATTGATGATTCCACTAAAACTATTTGATTTTCAAATAAATGTATGGTAAGGTGGGGAAAAAGGGAGGGATACCCGTGGAACGCATCTATCTGGACAACGCCAGCACCAGCTTTCCCAAGGCGCCGGGTGTGGCGGAGGCCATGTACGACTATGTGAAGAACTGCGGCTGCAACGTCAGCCGCGGCGGCTATGACGAGGCCTATCGGGCGGAGGAGCTGGTGCTGGACACCCGGCAGCGGCTGACCCGCCTGTTTCACGGCCCGGACTGCCGCAATGTGGTGTTCACCAAGAACATCACCGAGAGCCTGAACGTGCTGCTGAAGGGGCTGCTGCACAGCGGCGACCATGTGCTGGTGTCCGCCATGGAGCACAACGCCGTCATGCGGCCCCTGACCCAGCTGGCGGCGCAGGGCGTGACCTTTGACCGCGTGCCCTGCGCATCCGACGGCAGCCTGTACACGGAGGAACTGGAAAAGCTGCTGCGGCCGGAGACGAGGGCGGTGGTGATGCTCCACGGCAGCAACGTGTGCGGCACGCTGCTGCCTGCGGCGGAGGTGGGGGCGTTCTGCCATGCCCACGGGTTGCTGTTCATACTGGACACCGCCCAGACGGCGGGGGCATTTCCCGTCGACATGGCGGCCATGCACATCGACGCGCTGGCATTCACCGGCCACAAGGGGCTGCTGGGGCCTCAGGGCATCGGCGGCTTTATCCTCCGACCGGAGCTGGCAAAGCGCATGGAGCCGCTGCTGTCCGGCGGCACCGGCAGCGTCAGCCATCTGGAGGAGGTGCCGGCGTTCATGCCCGACCGTTTCGAGGCGGGGACGCTGAACCTGCCGGGCATCATGGGGCTGCACGCGGCGCTGACATGGCTGGAGCAGGAGGGCATCGACGGCATCCGCTGCCATGAGTTGGCGCTGACGGCCCGGTTTCTGGAGGGGCTGCGGGACATCCCGCGTCTGAGGGTCGTGGGCCGGGACGGCACGGAGGGACGCGCCGCCGTGGTGTCGGCGGCGTGCGAGGGCATCGACCCTGCCTTTCTGGCGGACGCACTGGGCCGGGAGTACGGCGTGCTGACCCGCGTGGGGCTGCACTGCGCGCCCAACGCCCATAAGACGCTGGGCACCTATCCCACCGGGACGGTGCGGTTCTCCTTCGGCCCGTGGAACACGGAGGCGCATGTGGACGCGGCGCTGGCGGCGCTGCGGGAGCTGAGCGGGAGGGACGTATGGAACTGAAGCAGCTGCAATCCTTCTGCGCCGTGGTGCAGTACCGCAGCTTTACCAAGGCGGCGGAGAAGCTGTACCTCTCCCAGCCCACGGTGAGCACCCACATCCGCCAGCTGGAGGAGGAGTTCGGCTCCCGGCTCATCGTCCGCACCACCAAGTCCATTGAGGTGACGTCCCGCGGGCAGGAGCTGTATGCCTGCGCCTGCGGCATCGTACACCTGCGGGATGACCTGCTGCGCAGCTGGAGCGATGAGGATGAGCAGGTCATCCGCATCGGCGCGTCCACCATTCCGTCGGCGTACATTCTGCCCCAGATCCTGCCGGCGTTCCGGCGGGAACACCCGGCCCCTCAGTTCCATGTGTTCCAGAGCGACAGCGAGGGCATTGTGGAGGGCCTGCTCACCGGTGCGTTCGATGTGGGGCTTATCGGTGCCCGCATCCACGAGGAGGCGCTGGAGCTGACGCCGTTCTATGAGGATCACATGGTGCTCATCACGCCGGTGAACGACCATTTCCGCGACCTGACGGCGCGGGGCGTCACCATGGAGGACATCTGCCGGGAACCGATCCTCCTGCGGGAGAAGGGCAGCGGCAGCAAGAAGTGCATTTCCGGCTACCTCCAGCAGATGGGGGTGGAGGAGAGCCAGCTGACGGTGACGGCGCGGCTCAACGATCAGGAGTCCATCAAGAATCTGGTGGCCGGCGGGCTGGGCGTGTCCATCATCTCGGAGAAGGCGGCGGAGGATGCCCGGGATGCCGGGCGGCTGCTGACATTCGAGCTGCCGGGCGGCGGGGCACGGCGGGCGCTGTACGCCGCCTGCCGCAGGGGGGCGCCGGTGAACCGGCAGACCCGGCAGTTTCTGGATTTCGTCATCGGCTTTTACCGGTGAAAGCGCGGCGGGGATAAATGAGAGAAACTATGGCGGAAAAAAGGAAATTCTGTCTTGCAAAAAAGAGAAAACGGTGATACAATCCCACTCGAATAGGAAATATGCCCGGAAAAGCCGCAGAAATGCGGCTTTTCCGAAACGGAATGGTTAGTAGGCTCTAACCGCTTTTTTGAGGGCGTCGGTTAAACGGCTTTAACAACAGAGGGAGGAATACGGACATGCAGGAAAAGATCACGCTATCCGGCGTACCGGAGACCATGCTGCAGACGGTCTACGCCAGAGCGCGGGAGAGCGGAGGGCGCGGCGCCATCCGTGACCCCAGGGCGGAAGAATTGATAGGGAAGCTGGACTATGATTTCTCCCTTGCGGAAAAGGACGCGCCCATGCGCAGCGGTGTCATCGCCCGCACCATCGTGCTGGACGGACTGACGGAGAGGTGGCTGGCGGCGCATCCCGGCGCAGTGGTGGTCAACATCGCCTGCGGGCTGGACACCCGGTGCTATCGGATGAGCGGCTACGCCCACTGGTACGATCTGGATCTGCCGGATACCATGGCGGTGCGGGAAAAGCTGCTGCCGGCGGGCGGCGCGGTCTCGCAGATCGCCATGTCCGCCATGGACGACTGGGGCGGCGCCGTCCGGGAGCAGGACGGCCCGGCGCTGATCATCATCGAGGGGCTGACGATGTACCTGTGTCAGGAGGACGTGCAGCGCATCTTCCAGGTCATTGCCAGACGGTTCCGACAGGCCGCCGTGCTGGTGGAGACCATGAATCCCATGGTGGTGAAGCGGTTCAGGGAGAAGTCCATCGATGCCAGCCACGCCCGGTTCACATGGGGCGTGAAGAACGGCGCGGCGCTGGCGGCGCTGCTGCCGGATTTCCGGCTGGTGGAGGAGCACAGCCTGACGGAGGGTATGGCGGCGTTCGTACCCATTTACAAGGTGTTGGATAAGCTGCCCGCCGTGCGGAACATCTCCAATAAGATCATCGTGCTGGAGCGGGCATGAGGAGGCGGAAAATATGTCCAGAAAAGCAACGGAGTTTCAGAAAAAGGAAATGAGCCGGATGTACCGGGGCAAGGAGATCTTCAAGCCCCTGAACACCGGCTGGATCGACGAAAACGTGGCCTGTGTGCGGGAGTGGGTGGCCAACATCTTCTTCTATCGCAAGGGAGATACCACCATCATGATCGACGCGGGCTACAACTACGACCGGCTGGCGGAGAAGATGGGCTGGCTGGGCATCGACCCGCAGTCCATCCGGCATATTCTCATCACCCACCAGGACACCGACCATGTGGGCGCGGTGGAGGCCGACAGCCCCGGCCTGTTCAAAAACGCGAAGCTGTACATCGGTGAGGATGAGAACCGCTATCTCACCGGGGAGGTGCGCCGCAGGGTCATTTATCACCTGTACAAGCTGCCTCAGGTGACGATCTGCAACGAGAAGGTGCTGCTCCGCGACGGGCAGGTGTTCGACATCGACGGCATCCGGATTGAGTGCTTTCTTGTCCCCGGCCACACATGGGGCCACATGGTATATCTCATCGACGGCAGGTATCTCTTTACCGGCGATACCATCTGGTTCGGCGCGGACGGCGGTTACAGCTTCATCTCCGCGCTGGCGGAGGACAACAGGCTGGCGGTAAAGTCGCTGGCGGCGCTGGAGAGGAAACTGCGCAGCCGGGGACTGCATCCTCTGTTCATCACCGGCCACACCGGCTGGACGGATAACCTTGATTTTGCCTTTGCCCACAGGGAGCAGCTCTGCTCGCCGTTCGGAAAGCGCGTCCACGACCCGTCCGCACCCTACGATGCCTATGACGAGTCCGACGACACGGAGGAGAACGCCAGGAGCGGCTGTCTGAAGGGCGTGGGGCGATGAAGCATTTTGGAAAAGGAGCAGGTATGAAGGACAGCGAGCTGAAGATCGACCGGAGCTGCCATGTGCTGTACTCCCGGCCCTGCAAAAAGCAGATACAGGCGAAGATCGCCCTGCACTATCCCGCGGCGCAGCGGGAGGCCGTGTGGGAGCGGGTACAGCGGCAGTATGAGGTGTTCCTCTCCGACTGGCGTACCGATCTGGGCGGCCGGAGGAACTTCCACAACGGTGCCGGCGGCACATATGACTGCATTGCCATCATGAGCTATTACGTCGTGTGCAGAGAGGTCACATCCTTCCGGAAAATCGAGGAGATGGAGGAAGATCTGATCCTGCCCGCTTTCCGCAGGCTGTCCGGCTTTGCGGACTGCAACAAGCCGTTTTTCAGAAAGCTGATGCACAAAGCGTTTATACGGGCGAAAAAAGGCTGTGACCAATGGCACGACTACGAAATGAACGTTGCGCCATTTGATGCGGACAAGCCCATCTATTATGAATTTACGGCGTGCCCGGCGGCGGAATTTGCAAAGAAGCACGGGCTGGAGGAGATCATGCCGGCGCTCTGCAATGTGGACTATGCGTCCATGGAACTGCTCCACGCAAGGCTCGTCCGCACATCCACCTGTGTGGACGGCTGCAGATGCGACTATACCATCTGCGGCGACAGGGACCCGTACCTCAGGGAGCATCCCGAATACCGGGACGAGGCGGGGTACAGGCGGAACAAATAGAAAAATTTCAAGGACAGGAGATTTTGCGATGAAAATTCTGGTATTCGGTGCGGGCGTGCTGGGCTGCAACCTGGCACGGGACCTGTTCCGCGCCGGGAAGGACGTGACGCTGCTGGCGCGAGGCAGCTGGGCGGAGGAGATTCAGCGAAACGGCCTGCGCATCAAGGATAAGTTTTCGCCCCGCGTGTCGGTGAACCGCGTCCCGGTGGTGACGGAACTGAAGCCGGAGGATGTGTACGATGTCATCTTCGTTGTCCTGCGCTACACGCAGCTGGACGCCATTCTGGACACGCTGCGGGCCAACGGGACAAGGAACATCGTCTTTGTGGGCAACAACGTGCGTGCGGGTGCGCTGGCCGCTTCACTGCCGGAGAAAAACGTGCTGTTTGCCTTTGCCTCCTCGGCGGGACACCGGGAGCGTGACCGGGTGGCGTCCGTCGACCTGAAAAAGATCACCATCGGGCAGCTGGCGGGTGCACCCTCCAATGAGACGCTGATCGGGCAGATCTTCGGCGGCACGAAATACAAGGTGACCTACGAGCCGAACATGGAGGACTATCTCCTGTGCCACGCGGCGTTCGTGCTGCCGGTAGCCTTTGCCTGCTACAAGGCCGACGGCGACCTGAAGAAGCTCAAGGGCGACACGGCTTATCTCAGCCGCCTCATCGATGCCAATATCGAGGGCTACCGCGCCATCCGGAATGCCGGACACGCCATCCTGCCGGCATCGGACGCGGATTTTGAGAGTGCTGCGTATCGCAGGACCTGCCTGCGCTTTTTCAAGCTCATGTGCGCCACGAGTCTGGGAAAGATCTGCGCGTCCGACCACGCCATGAACGCGGTGGATGAGATGAGCGCGCTGGACCGGGACCTGAAGCGATTCTTTGACGAAAACGGCGGGGCGTATCCGGTTTGGTGCCAGCTGGAACGGGAGGCCGGGAGGTATCTGCAATGAAAGAGCTGATCCTGAAAACGGTGCTGGAGGGCCTGGGCCTGGGCGTCCTGCTGGTGCTGGTCTGCGCCGTGGGCATCCGGAAGGGCGCCGTGGGGATGGTGCATCTTTACAGCCCGGAGGTGCAGGGCCGGTGTGTCAGGCTGGGACTGACCACCCATGAGCGTATCAAGCGGAACGCCCTGCTTTTCAAGGTGATCTGTGTCCCCGGTTATCTCGCCTATGTGCTCCTCTGCGCCTATGCGGTCAACGGCGCACGGGGCTTTCTGGCTGGCTTCTGGCAGATGCTGGTGATGCTGTCCGTCATGAACCTCATCGACCGATTCCTCATTGACGATTACTGGGTGGGCCACACCAAAGCGTGGACCATTCCGGGCACGGAGGATCTGAAGCCGTACATCACCGGGAAGGACAGAGAGAAAAAGTGGCTGTTCGGCACGGTGGGCATGGTGGTCATCGCGGCGGTGCTGTCGGCCATCATGATGATTTTCATACACTGAGATCGAGGCGATACCATGTTATTTGAGACACTGGGCGACAGGCAGGCGCCCGCCGTGCTGTTCTTCCACGCCATGGGCGTGACGGGGGCAAGCAGCGAACCGGTGGCGCGATACCTGCGGGACGGATACTTCTGCATTCTGCCCACCTCCACTGTGTACTGTCCGGGGCAGACGTATATCAGCAAGGCGGACGAGGTGCGGCAGGTGGAGGAATTTCTGCGCGGACAGGGCGTGCAGCGCCTTGCGCTGGTGACGGCCTCCTCCATCGGCGCGGATCTGGCACTGGTATTTCTGACGCAGACAGCGCTGCCTGTGTCGCACGTCTATTTCGACGGCGGACAGTTCGCGCAGATCGGAAAGGGGACGCGGCGGATCATGACGCCGTTTCTGTATCTGGCCATCAAGAGCCTGTACTGGTCGAAGGGCGGCACGCTGAAGAAGATCATGTGGTGCGATGACGATGCCATCAAGCCCTATTTCATCGCGGCGGGCAGGGCGCTGCGGTATGGCAGCCTGCGCCGCCAGCTGGCGGACAGTCTGGAGGACGAGCCGTTTCCGCCGCTGCCGGAGGATCTGCAAAGACGCATCTATTTCGCGTTCGGCAGCAGCGAGGAGCACTACAAGTACCGGGACGCGGTACGGAAGGCGTACCCACAGGGCCATTTTCCGGTGTTTGAGGGCTATGACCACATGCAGTACCAGATCCGCGACCCACAGGGCTTTGCGGTGCTGCTGCGGTCGGTCATGGAACGGGATACGCTGCCGGAACTGCCGATGCTGCGGCCGTGACAGAGTTAAAGAGAGCCGAAAGGAGAGAGGAACATGCAGTATGCTGGAATGCCGTGGGGAATGTGGGCGCTGTTCGGCGGCTCGTTCCGCCGTCAGCTGACCGCCGTACTTGGCTATGACCCGGAAACGGCAGGGGAGGTCGCCCGGAAGGCCAAGCCCCGGTACAGGGCGATCATCGACGAGCTGCCGGAATTTGAAAAGGCCGACCGCTTCAAGATGAACATTGTCAACTGCGCCATGCTGGGGGCGTTTATCCTGTCCATGCCGGAGCGCCCGGATGTGGAGCGCCTGACGGGCTACTACGCCGCGGCCATGATGACAAAGCCGATGGAATGGTTCTGCCGCAAGAGCGGAAAGAAGAAATTCACCGAAGGTGATATTGCCGGGATGAAGGCCACCACCGCCCTGCGCGCCGCCGACTGCAACCCGTATTCGTGGAACATGGACTTTATCCAGTACCCGGACGGCAGCGGGTACGAAGGACGGTTCACCCGCTGCGGCATCTGCGAGCTGATGAAGAAGCTGGGACTGTACGACCTGACGCCGGCGCTGTGTCATCTGGACTACACCATGAGCGAGGCCGGCGGCGCCACGGATTTCGTGCGCCGGTACACGCTGGCCTCCGGCGGGCCGTACTGCGACTGCGGGTATAAGAAGAAGGCGTGACGCAGGCCGGATATCCGAAAAGACATACGTAAAAGCAGCGGCTCCGCTTGGCGGAGCCGCTGCTTTTACGTGCGGTTTTGCTTGCGTGTCCCGGAAAAATGCCGTATAATGACAAAAAACACGGCAGGAGGGTCTTGCGATGTATGAACTGATACAGGTATCCGGCAGCAGCTATTATGTGCAGAGTCCCGCCAAGATCGGCCTTGTGCGGCTGAATGACACGGACGTGTGCCTCATCGACAGCGGCAGCGACAAGGACGCGGGCCGTAAGGCCCGGCAGATCCTGGACAAAAACGGCTGGCGCCTGACGGCCATCTACAACACCCACTCCCATGCCGACCACATCGGCGGGAACCGGTACCTCCAGAGCCAGACGAACTGCCGTGTGTACGCGCCCGGTGCGGAGTGCGCGTTTACCCGCCATACGGTGCTGGAGCCGTCTTTGCTGTACGGCGGCTGTCCCCCCAAAGAGCTGCGGCACAAATTCCTCATGGCGCAGGAGAGCGATGCGTCGTACCTGACGGCGGAGGTGCTGCCGCAGGGGATGGAGCTGCTGCCGCTGCCCGGCCACTGCATGGACATGGTGGGCTTCCGCACGGCGGACGGCGTGGTGTATCTGGCGGATTGCCTGTCCAGCCGGGAGACGCTGGAAAAGTACCGCATCGGCTACATCTACGATGTGGCGGCGTATCTGGTCACACTGGAGACGGTGGAAAAAATGGAGGCCAAGGCGTTTGTCCCCGCCCACGCAGAGGTGACGGAGGACATCGCGCCGCTGGCCCGGTACAATATGGAGACGGTGCGGGAGATCGGGGACTGTATCACGGAGCTGTGCGCGCAGCCGCTGGCCTTTGAGGAGCTGCTGAAGGCCCTGTTCGACCGGTACGGTATGACCATGACCTTTGAGCAGTACGCGCTGGTGGGCGGCACGGTGCGCTCCTATCTGACGTGGCTGAAGGAGACGGGCCGGGTGACGGCGGAGTTCGCGGACAACCGCATGCTGTGGCGCCGGGTGTGAGCTGTCAGCCGGCGCGGCGGTGCAGGACGACCTTTTCGCCGTCCACCTCCGCCAGACGCAGCTCCGGGCCGAACACATCCCGGAGCATATCCTCTGTGACAGCGTCGCGGGTGACGGCGTAGCGGATAACGCCGTCCTTCAAAAAGAAGAAGCGATCTCCGAAGGCCAGCGCCTGGTTCAGGTCGTGCAGCGAGCTCAGGACGGCGATATGCCGCTCCTGGGCCGCTTTTTTTGCCTCCCGCAGCATCAGGTGCTCGTTGGACACGTCCAGATTGCCGGTAGGCTCGTCCAGCACCAGCAGCCGCGGCTCCTGTACCAGCGCCCGGGCGATGGCCACCTTCTGCCGTTCGCCGCCGGACAGCTCCGTTACAAGGCGGTCCGCCAGCGGGGCAAGCCCCATGTCGGAGAGAACCTGCGCCGCGGCAGCGCGGTCCGCCGGACCGGCCTGCAGGCCGAAGCGGGACAGGCGGCCCAGCAGCACGGAGTCAAATACCGTCAGATCCCCGAACCGGATGTCCTGGGGCACATAGGCGATGCACTGTGCCCTGCGCCGACGGGACTGGGCCGTCAGCTCCTGCCCGTCAAAGCGGATGGAGCCGCCGTCGGGGGTGCAGATGCCCAGCAGGTTTTTGAACAGCGTGGTCTTGCCGGAGCCGTTGCGGCCCAGCAGAATGCCGATCTCGCCGCTTTGCAGCGTCAGATCTACGCCCCGCAGCACCGGTTCGCTGCGGCGGCCATAGCGATAGGTCAGATGCTCCACGGTCAGCATGCGGCAGACTCCTTTCGGGCAAAAATGATGGTCAGGAAAAACGGTGCGCCCAACAGGGAGGTGATGGCACCCACCGGCAGCGCCGAGCCGCTGCCCAGACTGCGGGACAGCACGTCCGCCAGCAGCAGCAGGAGACTGCCGCTGAGGGCGGAGGCGGGGATGGACCAGCGGTGATCCTGCCCCAGCAGGCGCTTGACGGTGTGGGGGCAGATGATGCCCACAAAGCCGATGACACCCAGGAACGACACGCACACCGCCGTCATGACGGAGGCGGTCAGCAGAGAGACAAAGCGCAGCAGCGCCACGTTGACGCCCAGTGTCCCGGCGGTGTCGCCGCCGCTGAGCAGTGCGTTGTAGCGCCATGACAGCAGGAGGAAGAACGCCGTACCGGCCGCCACCACGGCCAGCATGATCCAGTCCGTGCGGTAGGTGGCCCGGCCCAGATCGCCGAAGCTCCAGATCACCGCCGCTGACAATCCCACGTCCGTGGCGTAGAACTGCAGGATCGTGGTGGCCGCCGTCCACATGGCGCCGATGGCGATGCCGGCCAGCACCACCACATTGGGGGAGAACGCCCGCAGGCGGCACAGTCCCAGGATCAGCAGGATGGACGCGGCGGCGAACAGGAAGGCCAGCAGCGATGTGGCAAAGGGACTGACGCCCACGCCGTAGTTGGCCAGATTGTTGCCGGTGGAGAGAAAGCCGCCGGAGAAGGCGATGATGGACAGGTTGGCGCCGAACACCGCCGCGTTGGACACGCCCAGCGTGGACGGGGAGGCCATGGCGTTGCCCAGCGTGGTCTGCATGATGAGACCCGAAACGGACAGCCCCGCTCCGGCGATGAGCGCCGCCAGCAGACGGGGGATGCGGATGCTCCAGATGATCCGTGCCGCCGTACCGCCGGTGCGGCCCAGCAGGGCGGACAGGCACTCGCCCACGGTCATGCGGGACGAACCCACCAGCAGACAGGCAAAGGCGGCCAGCACCACGGCGCAGGCCAGTATGACGACCACCGCCGTGTTTTTCCGTGTCCGGGAAGTCCTGCCGTTCATGTGTGTCCTCCTCCGCGCGGGGAAAATATAAAGTATTATACAACAAACACGAATTTCGCACAAGCGGGTAGGGGGGATGGTCCGGCGGTATCGTGCATTCTGCACATTGACATTTTCGTTTTTCGGGGATAATATACGCATTCTGGAAAGAAAACTATGGGGAGGTGCCCCTTATGTCCGCAAAAAAGACAAATATCCAGCTTTTCCATCCGCTGGATCTGACGCAGGGGACGTGCTGGAAAACCATTCTGGTGTTCTCGCTGCCGGTGATCCTGTCCTACCTGCTCCAGCAGGTCTATTCCATCAGCGATGCCGCCATCGTGGGTCAGACCCTGACGGCGCAGGAGGTGGCCGGCGTCAACGATACGGCCTCGCTGGTGTTCATCTTTCTGCAGTTCGCCTTCGGTGTCAGCGCCGGCTTCTGCGTGGTGACTTCCTGCCATGTGGGCGCGCAGAACAACGCCGGCGTCCGCCGCAGCCTTGCCACACAGATCGTGCTGTCCGCCGCTCTGACGGTGGTGCTGACGGCGCTGGCACTGGCACTGCTGGACCCCATGCTGGCGTGGATCAACGTGACGCCGGAGGACCCGGAGGTCTACCGCGCCGCCTATACCTACTGCTTCATCATCTTCGTGGGCATCGGCGCCCAGCTGTTTTACAATTTTATCTGCTCGTTCCTGCGGAGCATGGGCGATTCCGTGACACCACTGGTGTTCCTGCTGTTCTCCACCCTGCTGAACGTGGGACTGGACCTGCTGTTCATCCTGAAATTCCGCTGGGGCGTGGCGGGCGCGGCCGCCGCCACTGTGGCCGCCCAGCTCATCAGCACCGTGGCCTGCTTCTGCTACGCCTTTGCCCGCTATCCGGATATCCGCCTGAGACGGGAGGACTGGCACATCACCATGTATGATGTGCGCCGCCATGTGAGCCGGGGCATCCCGCTGGGTCTGCAGTTCTCCGTGCTGGCCATCGGCATCATCGTCATGCAGAGCGTGGTGGTGCAGTTCGACATGCTGGACGGTCGCATGGTGTCCAGCGCCGCGCAGAATGGCTTCGGCGCGGCCAACAAGCTGTCAAACCTGGTGGTGACGCCCATGAACGCGCTGGGCACGGCCATGACCAGCTTTACCGCTCAGAATCTGGGGGCGGGTCGGTATGACCGTATCAGAAAGGGCACGCTGCAGGGTATGGCGGTCATGGGTATCATGGTGCTGTGCGCGGCGGGTATCGGATTGCTGCTGACGGTCAATGACCTGTACCTCCATGTGTTCCTCAGCGCCGACAAGGTGACGGAGGAAACGGTGCGCTTCGGCAATACATACCTCTATGTGGACTTTGCCATGTATCCGTTCCTGGGCGGCATCTTCCTCATCCGCAACTGCGTGCAGGGCATCGGGCGGTCGCCCTTCGTGCTGGGCGCCGGCGGGGCGGAGCTGGTGGCCCGCATCTCGGTGTGCCTGCTGCTGCCCGCTGCCGTGGCAGGCGGCACGGTCAGCGCCGCGGCGCCTCCGCTGGCGTTTTACGCGCTGTGCGCCGCTGACCCGATGGCCTGGATCGCCGCCGACACAGTGCTCAGCATACCGCTGATCCGCAACATCCTGCGCATGGATTACCGCTACCTGCGGAGCGGTCAGGTATAAAAAAGAGACGGCGAGAGCCGTCTCTTTTCCTTTATCCCCGATGGAGAATGGCGTCCAGATCCTGCTCCGGCGCGGTGGTGGGCTGGAGCCCGTAGGTATCCACCAGAATTTTCACCACGGACTCCGACAGGAACGCCGGCAGGGTGGGGCCGAGGTACATGTTCTTCACGCCCAGCGCCAGCAGACTCAGCAGGATGCACACCGCCTTCTGCTCGTACCACGACAGCACCAGCGTCAGCGGCAGGTCGTTGACGGTGCAGCCGAAGGCCTCCGCCAGTGCCAGCGCCACGGTGACGGCGCTGTAAGCGTCGTTGCACTGACCCATGTCCAGAATGCGGGGCAGGCCGCCGATCTCGCCCAGATCCAGGTCGTTGAAGCGGTACTTGCCGCAGGCCAGCGTCAGTACCAGCGAGTCCATGGGCGTCTGCTTCACAAATTCCGTGTAGTAGTTGCGGCCGGGATGGGCGCCGTCGCAGCCGCCTACAAGGAAGATGTGCTTCACGGCGCCGCTTTTCACGGCGGCGATGATAGCCTCCGCGTGGGACAGCACCGCCGCGTGGCCGAAGCCGGTGGTCAGCATGTGGCCGCCGTTGATGCCGCTCATGCTGTGGTCGTGGTCGTAGCCGCCCAGCGCCAACGCCTGTTGGATGAGGGGGGAGAAATCCTTGCGGCCGTTTTCATCGGCGGCGATGTGGGTCAGACCGTCGTAACCCACCACGGAGGTGGTGTACACCCGGTCAGCGTAGCTGGGGCGGGGCGGCATCAGGCAGTTGGTGGTGAACAGAACAGGCGCGGGAATGGCGTCAAATTCCGTCTGCTGGCTCTGCCACGCCGTGCCGAAGTTGCCCGCCAGATGCGGGTAGGCCTTCAGCTTAGGGTAACCGTGGGCGGGCAGCATCTCACAGTGGGTGTAAATGTTGATACCTTTACCCTTTGTCTGCTCCAGAAGCTGGTGCAGATCCTCCAGATCATGGCCGGACACCACGATAAACGGCCCTTTTTTGATGTCCGTGTTCACCCGGGTGGGCACCGGGTCGCCGAAGGTACCGGTATTGGCGCTGTCCAGCAGGGCCATGCACCGGAAATTCACTTGCCCGAACGACATGATGAGGGCCAGCCATTCCTCCACGGAATGCTCTTTGTTGACAGCGCACAGTCCCTTGTAGAACCAATCCGTCACTGTCTCGTCCTCATAGCCCAGGTTCAGGGCGTGGTGGGCGTAGGCGGCCATGCCCTTCATGCCGAACAGCAGCGTGGAGCGCAGAGAGACGATGTCCGTCTCGCCCTTCCAAAGCGCCGTTACCGGCGATCCACCGCCGCCCAGACGCTGACGCTCCACTATGACGCGGTCGGTGAAGCGGCGGATGGCGGCATTGTCGAAGTTCACGTTGGTCAGCGTGGTGAAAAGCCCGTCCATCAGCAGGCGGGATGCCTCGCGGCTGTGCTCGCCCCGCTGCTCTGCGGCCTCCGCCAGACGGATCAGCTCGCAAAGCAGTTCATCCTGCAAATTGGCGGTGTCTGGCTGCTTGCCGCATACGCCGGTACGGACGCAGCCCTTGTTGCCGGCGGTCTGCTGGCACTGGAAACAAAACATGTCGGACATGCTGGATACCTCCTGTTTGGTTTGCTGGTAGTATTTTTCAGATTTTCGATTTTATTCTTGACAGATACGGGTGGGATGTGCTAATATAATCGAGCTGACGATTTGAGCGGAGGGCGTACGCGGGTGTAGCACAATGGCCAGGGCACCAGCCTTCCAAGCTGGGGATGCGGGTTCGATTCCCGTCACCCGCTCCAACTTGACAGTATGCGCCAGTAGCTCAGTTGGATAGAGCAACTGCCTTCTAAGCAGTAGGCCAGGGGTTCGAGTCCCTTCTGGCGTGCCATTTTTCCCCCGGCGGGGTGTCAGCACGATCCCAGACGGATGTATATGTGGTGGGTGTAGCTCAGTTGGTTAGAGCACCGGATTGTGGTTCCGGGTGTCGAGG
>URST01000022.1 GCA_900550585.1 uncultured Eubacteriales bacterium | reverse complement strand
CGTCGCCCATGTTGCCGAAGGCCATGGACTGGACGTTGACGGCGGTGCCCCAGGAGTAGGGGATGTCGTTGTCGCGGCGGTACACGTTGGCGCGGGGGTTGTCCCAGGAACGGAACACGGCCTTGATGGCGCCCACCAGCTGCTCCTTGGGGTCAGAGGGGAAGTCCTGACCGATCTTGGCCTTGTACTCGGCCTTGAACTGCATGGCCAGCTCCTTCAGGTCAGCGGCGTCCAGCTCCACGTCCTGGGTCACGCCCTTCTTGGCCTTCATGGCGTCGATCAGCTGCTCAAAGTACTTCTTGCCGACCTCCATGACCACGTCGGAATACATCTGGATAAAGCGGCGGTAGCAGTCCCAGGCCCAGCGGGGGTTGTTGGACTTCTTGGCGATCACGTCCACCACGTCCTCGTTCAGGCCCAGGTTCAGGATGGTGTCCATCATGCCGGGCATGGAGGCGCGGGCGCCGGAGCGGACGGAGACCAGCAGGGGATTCTCGTGATCGCCGAACTTCTTGCCGGTGATCTTCTCCATCTTCTCGATATACTCCATGATCTCGGCCATGATCTCGTCATTGATCTGACGGCCGTCCTCATAATACTGGGTGCAGGCCTCGGTGGTGATGGTAAAGCCCTGGGGAACGGGCAGGCCGATGTTGGTCATCTCGGCCAGGTTGGCGCCCTTACCGCCCAGCAGCTCACGCATCTTCGCGTTGCCTTCGGTGAACAGGTAACAATACTTCTTGCTCATGGTAGTCCCTCCATCTATCAATATAGTTGTACCAAACGATGAGAACGTTTCTTATTATAGTCATATTTCCCTCCAAAAGCAAGTCTATTCCCAAATTTTTCTGTTTTTTTGCAATAGGTTTCAGTCCTTGTCGGGAAACGCTGTTACAGGAAACATTTTCCCCCATATCCGTAGAATAAAACTTGCCTGTCCCGCTTTTTGTGTGTTATACTAATGCATTATGAAAGTGGGGTGTCAGGCCCTGCGGAGGAAAGGGGAGCGCCATGGCCCAGCTTCTGCCGGAAAACAGCACACTGGAGCGCACGGTCCGCCGTGCGGCGGAGCAGGGACGGCTGAGCCACGCCATCGTGCTCTCCGGAGACGGCGACCTGACGGACGCGGCGCGGTTCATTGCCGCCGCCCACGTCTGCGAGGGGACCGACAGGCCCTGCCTGCGGTGCCGCCACTGCCGGAAGGTGCTGGAGGGCATCCACCCCGATGTTGCGGTGATCCGGGACACGGAGCACCGGGAACTGACGGTGGACGCGGTCCGCGCCCTGCGGCAGGACGTGTACATCCAGCCCAACGAGGCGGCGCGGAAGGTGTACATCATCGCCGACAGCCGCCAGCTCAACGAGCGGGACCAGAACGTGCTGCTGAAGATCGTGGAGGAGGGGCCGTCCTACGCGGCGTTCATCTTCTGCGCCGACAGCCCCGCTGCGCTGCTGGAGACGGTGCGCTCCCGCTGCGTGCTGCTGAAGTGCGACGCTCCGGCGCCGGACGCCCTGCCGCCGGAGGCAGAGCAGCTGTGCCGGGCCTTTGCAAAGGGCAGGCTGCTGCCGGTGACGGCGTATCTGGTGTCGCTGGAGAACCGTCGGCTGAAGCGGGAGGAGCTGCGGGACGTGCTGCGGGGCGCGTGGTGCGCCGCGGCGGAGGCCCTGCTGCTGCAGATGGGCAAGGAGACGCCGGATCCCGCCTGCGGCGAGACGGCGCAGGCACTGGCCGACGGGCTGGACCGCCGCCGTCTGTACGGCCTGACGGTGCTGCTGGAGAAATACAGCGGCGAATGTGCATACAATGTCGGCGCGGGCCATGTTCTTGGCGCCCTCGCCGTGGAATGGGAGGAGCTTCTATGACGACTGTGGTTTCCGTCCGCTTTCGCAGCGGCTGCAAGACCTATTATTTTGACCCGAAGGACCTGACGGTGGAGGCCGGACAGGACATCATCGTGGAGACGGCGCAGGGCCCGGAATTTGCCCAGTGCAGCGAGGGCAACCATCAGGTGCCCGACGAGCAGGTGGTGCAGCCCCTGCGGGCGGTGCTGCGCATCGCCACCGACAACGACCGCCATACCGCCGCCTACAACCGCGGCCGGGAGAAGGAGGCCTTCGACATCTGCCAGAAGAAGATCGCCCAGCACAAGCTGGAGATGAAGCTGGTGCGGGTGGAGTGCAGCTTCGACGGCTCCAAGATCCTGTTCTTCTTCACCGCCGACGGGCGGGTGGACTTCCGGGAGCTGGTGAAGGATCTGGCCGGCGTGTTCCGCGCCCGCATCGAGCTGCGGCAGATCGGCGTCCGGGACGAGGCCAAGATGCTGGGCGGTCTGGGCATCTGCGGCAGACCCTTCTGCTGCGCCCAGTTCATGGACGAGTTCCTGCCGGTATCCATCAAGATGGCCAAGACCCAGAACCTGTCCCTGAACCCCACCAAGATCTCCGGTACCTGCGGGCGGCTGATGTGCTGCCTGAAGTACGAGCAGGACGCCTACGAGGATGCCATCAAGCGCATGCCCAAGAACGACTCCTTCGTGCTGACGCCGGACGGCCCCGGCAACGTCAGCGACGTGAACCTGCTGCGGGAGACGGTGAACGTCCGGCTGGATGACCGGCCCGAGAACGCCCGCTGCTACCACAACTGCGAGGTGTGCGTCCTGCGCAACGGCAAGGGCAGCCGGGACGGCATCACCATCCCCGACCAGCGGCCCGAGCGCTATGTGGAGCCGGAAAAAGAGGACGATATGCCCCCCGTCAGCTTCATCAGTGACTTTACGCCCACTCCCGCCGTCAAGGCCGACGAGGGGGAGAAGCGCCGCCGCAGCCGGGGCGGCCGCGGCCGCAAAAAGGCCGAGGGCGCCGCACCGGAGAAGCGCGGCGAGAAGCCGATGAAGGCGGACAAGCCCGCCGCAGGGGACAAGCCCCGGCAGGGCAGCCGCCGCCGGGGACGCCGGGGCGGCAGCGGCAGTGCGGGCAGCAACGCGGGCGGCAATGCGCCGCAGCAGGCCGCGCCCCGCGCTCCCAAGCCCCAGCAGGAGGGGCAGAGCGCCCAGAGCGGCAGCGGCGAGCAGAAGAAGCGCTCCCGCCACCGGGGCGGACGCCGCAGAGGCGGCAGCGGCGGCAATCCCGGTCAGAACACGGAGGCGTGACGCACCATGGGAAAATTTACCGGTCTGCTGCTGGCCAGCGACTATGACAACACACTGACCTACACCGAGGAGGCCCTGCGGCTGTGCCGGCCCATGCCCCCGGTGTCCGACGCCAACCAGGCGGCCATCCGCTATTTCATGGCGGAGGGCGGCATTTTCTCCGTGGCCACGGGCCGGGCCAAGCCCGCCTTCGAGGCCGTGGCCGGCGGCGTGCCCATGAACGGCCCCACCGTCCTGTTCAACGGCGCGGCCATCTACGATTTCTCCGCCGGGCGGTATCTCTGCGAGGCGTTTCTGCCGGAGACGGCACGGGCCCACATCGCCCAGACCATCCGGGAGCTGCCCTTTGCGGCGGTGGAGCTGTACCACGACAACAACGACATCCACGCCCTCCAGCCCAACGATGTGACCCGGCGGCACCTCCATGTGACCCACTCGCCCACGGTGATCGTGGACAGCATGGAGCAGGTGCCGTCCCCCATCAGCAAGGCGCTGTTTTCCACGGAGCCGGCGGACCAGGCGGCGCTGACGGCCTACCTCCGGGCGCAGAGCTGGTACGGTGACTACGAGATCGTGGCCAGCAGTGAGTCGCTGGTGGAGTTGACGGCCAAGGGCGCCAACAAGGGCGGCATGGTGCGCCGTCTGGCGGAACTGCTGCACATTCCCCAGGCCAACGTGGCCTGCGTGGGCGACCACGCCAATGATATCTCCATGCTGACGTGGGCTGGTATGGCCTTCGCCCCGGCCAACGCCCTGCCGGAGGTGCGGGCGCTGCCCTGTGTCCGGACGCTGCCGGACTGCCGGGAGGGGGCCATCGCCGCCCTCATCGCGCTGCTGGATGAAAAAGATTGACCCTCTACATACGCGGAAAGCACCCCAAACGGGGTGCTTTCCCGCATTTTTCCGGGCATATTCCGGAATGTTTACAATTTTCTTCTTGACGCAAAGCCGGAAACAATGTATGATACCATTTGTAACGAATTTGTAACTTTTAGGTGAGACCCCTTATGAAACAGCAACTGGAACAGAACAAAGAACAAAAGAATACATCCCGGGACCCCAACCGGGAGCCTATGACGCTGTCCACCCTGTGGCAGCTGTGGATCGACAATCTCAAGAGCTGGCGGGTGTACCGCGAGGAGCACGCCGACCTGTTTACCCTGAACCTGCAGGCGGGCATCAAGCGCATCGCCGCGTGGTTCGGACGGGTACGGGGCGGCGCACGGCATCTGGTGGACGAGAGCCGCGGCAGCCGTTTCCCCGAATCGGAGCACGGCGCGGCCCAGCTGTTCCTGTTCTTCTGGAACAGCCTGCCCCGGCTGGGCGCCAACCTGCGGGAGCGGGTGACGCGCCGCCGCAAGCGGCTCATCCGTGCCGGCGACCGCCGGCGCAGTCATTTCGAGCAGATGAAGCTGCACCCGGCGGCCTTCCTGGCCGTGGCCCTGAGCCTGGCCGCCGCCGCCACGGTGCTGTCCCTGTACACCGTGGGCGCCCGTGCCGTCTACGACGGCAAGGATCTGGGCGTCGTCCCCTCCGCCCACGCGGTGGAGCTGGCGGTGTCCGAGGTGGAGGGCATCACCCGCGAGACGCTGCACGACGGCAGCTACAAGGTGGATCAGTCCCTGCTGCAGACCGAGACAGGCGTGTTCCTGCGCAAGGAGGTGGCGTCGGAGGAGGATCTGCGCAACGAGCTGACCGACGAGCTGGGGCTGGTGGAGTACGCCTACGTTTTGTATGTGGATGGGGAGAAGGTGGTGGCCACCACGTTCCCCGACGCGCTGGACGACATCCTGGCCCAGCTGAAGCTGGGCTACCAGACGGAGGACACGGTGGACGCCTACTTCGTGGAGGACGTGGAGATCCGGCAGGAGTATGTGGACAAGTCCTACGTCATGAATCTGGGCTACATCGCCGAGATCCTCAACGAGACGAAGGAGGGCGAGGTCACCTACACCGTCAAGAGCGGCGACAGCTATTACAGCATTGCCGATGAATACGGCCTGTCGGTGGACGCCCTGATGAAGATGAACCCCGGCTACGACCCCAAGATCCTGCGGACAGGCGACGTGCTGACCATCAGCAACGCCGTGCCCTACCTGACGGTGGTGAACGTGGAGCGACAGCGCTATGTGCAGGATGTGCCCTACCCCGTGGAGTACACCGACGACGCCTCCATGTATCAGGGCGAGTACAAGGTCACGTCCCCCGGCGTCTACGGCAAGGCGGATATCACCGCCAACGTCACCTATATCAACGGTACGGAGACGGAGCGGGAGATCGTGGCCAGCGTCACGCTGTCCCAGCCTGTGACGCAGCTGTCCCTGCGGGGCACCAAGGAGCGTCCGTCGTGGTATCCCACCGGCAGCTTCGGCTGGCCCTGCAACGGCATCATCACGTCCTACTTCGGCGCGCGCAACACCGGTATCCGCGGCGCCAGCACCTATCACGAGGCCATCGACATCGCCAACGGCTACGGCACGCCCATCTACGCCTCCGACGGCGGCACCGTTATCTACTCTGGCTGGCAGGGCGGCTACGGCTATCTGGTGAAGATCGACCACGGCAACGGGTATGTCACCTACTACGGCCACAACAGCTCGCTGCTGGTGTCCGTGGGCGAGCACGTCCACAAGGGACAGCAGATCGCCCGCATGGGCTCCACCGGCATATCCAGCGGCAACCACTGCGACTTCCGTATCCAGCTCAACGGTACGTTCCTCAACCCGCTGAACTACCTGTAAAAGCCCCGGAACGGTGAAAAAAGTCCTTGACGGGCTGGCCAAAAGATGCTATCCTTTTCCCGTTACAGGCGATGAAGGGCGTGGCTGCCCGGAGCTGCGGGAGGAAATGCCCGCCGGAGCCTCCGTTACCGGCACGAGAGTGTGGAGCGATCCAAATTCAGGTGGAACCACGGACTAATGCTTAGTTCGCCCTGATGCCAGCAATGGCATCAGGGCGTTTTTTGCTGCGATGAAGGAGAGCAGTCTATGAAAAAGAGGATATCAGCGCTGCTGCTGGCGGCACTGCTGGGACTGACGGCCTGCGGCGCACCGGCGGAAACGGGTGCGCCCACAGGGGAGATATTCATTTACGGAGAGGAGCACGCCAACGCCGCCTGCCTGGATAAGGAGCTGGCGCTGTGGCAGACCTGCTACGGTCAGGGGATGCGTCACCTGTTCATAGAGATGGGCGCAGGCTCCACGCTGCTGCTGAACCGCTGGATGGCGGCGGAGGACGATGCCTATTGGGATATGGTGTACGGCGCCTGCGAGGGGACGCTGTTCCATGCGGAGGTGGTGGCGGATTTTTACCATCAGATTAAGGAGACGTGTCCGGACACGATATTCCACGGCTTTGATATAGAGCATCAGTATGCCACCTCCGGCGAAAAGGCGCGCCAGCTTCTGGAGGACGAGGGAAAGACCGACACCGATGCGTACCGCGAGGTGGAGCGGAGCATCAAGCAGGGCGTCATGTACTATCGGCGCGGTGCAGACGATGAGTCCGACGTGCAGCGGGAGTACGCCTTGGCGGCCAATTTCTGCACCGCCTTTGACGCACTGGGCGGCGTCAGCGTGGTGGCCTTCTGCGGCGGCGCCCACGCCGACCCCAACGGGATGGATCATCAGACCGGTACCGTACCCTCCATGGCGGCTCAAATTGCGGCGCACTACGGCAGCAAGGTGACGCTGACCTGTGCCAATCTGGCGCGGGAAGAAAAGCCGGAGCTGGAGCCGCTCCGCACGGACACACTGACCATCGCCGGTGAAGCATACGAAGCCGCCTACTTCGGCGAGGAGGACATCTCCGAGTGGAGCAAATACGCCAGCCGCGAGTTCTGGCGCGTGGAGGGCGGATACGACGCCTTTTCCGCGTGGCAGACCACCGGGGATCAGCTGCCGGAGAGCAACTATCCCATGGCGCTGCACCCAAGAGAATTCTATGCCATTCTGTACCACCTGCCGGACGGCGGGACAATGTGGTGGTACGGTGTGTCCACGGATCAGACAGACTGGTATGCGGGAGTCGTGACCGTGCAGGTAACGCCGCCGGAGGCGGCTTGACCATGCAGACCAATAATATTCACATAAAAGGAGACGAGCACATGAAAAACACCGAAAAGACCATGGACAAGATCGTGGCGCTGTGCAAAAACCGCGGCATCATCTTCGCAGGCTCCGAGATCTACGGCGGCCTGGCCAACACCTGGGACTACGGCCCCCTGGGCGTGGAGCTGAAGAACAACATCAAAAAGGCGTGGTGGAAGAAGTTCGTGCAGGAGAACCCCTACAACGTGGGACAGGACGCCGCCATCCTCATGAATCCCCAGACCTGGGTGGCCAGCGGCCATCTGGCCGGCTTCTCCGATCCCCTGATGGACTGCAAGGAGTGCAAGGAGCGTTTCCGCGCCGACAAGCTCATCGAGGACTGGTGCGGCCAGAACGGCGTAGAGCTGCCCAAGCCCATCGACGCCTTCTCCCAGCAGGAGATGAAGGACTTCATCGAGGAAAAGAACATCCCCTGCCCTACCTGCGGCAAGCATAACTTCACCGACATCCGGCAGTTCAACCTGATGTTCAAGACGTTCCAGGGTGTCACCGAGGATGCCAAGAACACCGTGTACCTGCGGCCTGAGACGGCGCAGGGCATCTTCACCAACTTCGTCAACACCCAGCGCACCACCCGCCGCAAGCTGCCCTTCGGCGTGTGCCAGATCGGTAAGTCCTTCCGCAACGAGATCACCCCGGGTAACTTCATCTTCCGCGTCCGGGAGTTCGAGCAGATGGAGCTGGAATTCTTCTGCAAGCCCGGCACCGATCTGGAGTGGTTCAACTACTGGCGCACCTTCTGCCACAACTGGCTGCTGGGCATCGGCCTGAAGGACGAGAACCTGCGGCTGCGGGACCACGATCCCGAGGAGCTGTGCTTCTACTCCAAGGCCACCACGGACTTTGAGTTCCTGTTCCCCTTCGGCTGGGGCGAGCTGTGGGGCGTGGCGGACCGCACCGACTATGACCTGACCCAGCACCAGACCGTGTCCGGCAAGGACCTGACCTACTTCGACCCGGAGACCAACGAGCGCTACATCCCCTATGTAGTGGAGCCGTCTCTGGGCGTGGAGCGCAGCGTGCTGGCCGTGCTGGTGGACGCCTACGACGAGGAGGTCGTGGACGCGGAGAAGAACGATGTCCGCGTGGTGCTGCACCTGCACCCGGCGCTGGCGCCCTACAAGGCGGCGGTGCTGCCCCTGAGCAAGAAGCTCAGCGACAAGGCCCGGGAGGTCTACGCCGAGCTGAGCAAGGAGTGGATGATCGACTTCGACGAGACCGGCTCCATCGGCAAGCGCTACCGCCGCGAGGACGAGGTGGGCACCCCGTACTGCATCACCGTGGACTTCGACACCGTGGGCGATGCGGAGAAGGCCGGCGACAACTGCGTCACCGTCCGCGAGCGCGACACCATGGAGCAGGTGCGCGTCCCCATCAGCGAGCTGAAGGCATATCTGGCGGAGAAGCTGGCGTACTGAAAAACAGGGCAAAGGAGACGGACGCTTCTGCGTCCGTCTCCTTTTGCGTGCTGCTTGCATGTTCCGCGCGGGGGCGGGGAATACCCTGTGCGGGCGGGGCAGAGCCGCGTCCCGGCAGGGCGCAAAGAAGGCCCGCGGGACACCGCGGGCCTTCTGCCTGTTTTCGCTTATTTGTAGTAGTCCGTTTCCTCCTCCAGCGCCATGGGCAGGCCGTTGTGGTACACGGGGATGGTCTGGAACTTGAAGCGGCTGGCCCGGTGCTTCGCATCGATCTGCTCCTTGATGGCGGGGTCTGCCGTGCCGCGGCGGACATACTCGTTCACCGCGTGGTAGGTGAAGCCCAGATTGTCCTCGTCCGTCAGGCCGGTAAGGCCATCGGAGGGCGGCTTGATGAGAAACCGCTCCGGCAGGCCCAGCTGGCGGCCCAGGGCGATGACCTCCTCCGTGGTGTACATGCCCAGCGGGGAGAAGGCGCCGGCGCTGTCGCCGTAGATGGTGCAGTAGCCCACCCAGTCCTCCGACAGGTTGCTGGTGTTGATGACCACGCCGCCGTCCAGCGACTGGGCCACGGCGTAAAGTGTGGACATGCGGATACGGCTTGGCAGGTTCACGGTGGTCTGGCGGCTGGGCGTCAGACCCGCATGCTCCATCTCCTTCAGCACGCCCTGCACCGCGTCGTGGATATTGATGGTGCAGTGGGGGATCTGCAGGTGCTCCACCAGCGCCTGCGAATAGTCGATGTCCGGCTGGACGCCGTCGGGCATCAGGACGCCGAACACATGCTCCCGGCCATAGGCGGCTGCGGCCAGCGCCGCCACGGTGGAGCTGTCCTTGCCGCCGGAGATGCCGATGACGGCGGTGCGGCCGTGACAGGCCTTGAGCTGGGCGTCCATCCACTCCAGCAGGCCGGCTAACTGTAACTGCGGGTTAAAATCCATTGAGGGGAGCCTCCCTTCCTTTTTCTGGTGCCATTGTAGCGCGGAAGGGCGGGTTTTGCAAGTGCTTATCCCAGCAGACCGGTGACATCCTCCAGCGTCAGACTGCGCTGGAGGGCCAGGGTGATGCCGTAGCCCACCATGCGGCCCAGCTCCGTGACCCGCTGGTCGATGTCCTGCGGCGTGACGAACAGCGCCGCTCCCCGGCCGGACAGGGCCTGCTGCGGACAGCCCGCCTCCGCCAGCAGGTCGGCGCACAGGGTGGCCCCGTCGATGACCGTGGGCACGCCCACGGCGATGACCGGCACTCCCAGCGCGGCACGGTCCACCGCCCGACGGTGGTTGCCTACGCCGGAACCGGGAGTCAGTCCCGTGTCGCTGAGCTGCACCGTAGCGCACAGCCGGTCCCGGCTCCGGGCGGCCAGCGCGTCGATGGCGATGACGGCGGTGGGGCGGATGTGGGACGCCGCGCCCTGGATCAGCTCCAGCGTCTCCAGACCCGTCCGGGCCAGCACGCCGGTGCACAGGGCGGAGACGGGGGTGAAGCTCCGGAACTGCCGGGGCAGGGCGCGCACCATGTGCCGCGTCACCAGCAGGTTCTCCACGGCGATGGGGCCTACGGCATCCGGCGTCATGGCGCGGTTGCCCAGCCCCACCACCAGGATCTGGGAGCGCGGCCCGGCATCGGGCAGCAGCGAGCGCAGCTGGTGGGCGATGCACCAGACCGCCCGGTGGAAAAATGTGCGCTGACGGTCAAAATAGGGGCGGAGATCCACGGTGATATAGCGCCCCAACGGCTTGCCCAGCGCCTGCGCCCCGGCATCCCCGGTGATGCGGATGTCGGTGACGGCGTAGCCCTCCTGCAGGCTCTCCAGCCGCCGGATGCCCTCCGGCGGAGAAAATTTTTTGATGCGGGCGGCCAGATCATCGGCGGCCTCCAGCGCCAGATCGGTACGAGGTACGGTCATTTTTGTGGCAAACGCTCCCTTCTGAACACAAAATATTGTGGCTTACGGTTAGCATGACCGCCCGAAATAGATTTATGCGAAAACCCGAGTCAAAATTGCAAAAAAGTCTTGCATTTTCCGAGCAATGATGCTAAAATATCATCCTGCGTGGAAGTTATCTTTTCCGCGCGGAAAAATCTGATGTCGGGGAGGTGTTTGGTTTGCCGAATATCAAGTCTGCTAAGAAGCGTGTTCTGGTGGCAGAGGCGAGAAATGCTCGCAACAAAGCCAATAAGTCCGCACTGAAGACTGCTATCAAGAAGTTCGAGGCTGCTGCCGTTGAAGGCAATCGCACCGAGGCCGAGGGCACTTACAAAGTCGCAGTCAAGGCGATCGACAAGGCTGCTGCCAAGGGTCTGCTGCACAAGAACAACGCGGCTCACAAGAAGAGCGCGCTGACGCTGAAGCTGAACAACATTGGCTAATGACCAAACTCAACGGGTATCCGGAAGGATGCCCGTTTTGCTTTGCTCCCGGCGGTGCGCCGCGCAAAAAAGGACTCCCGCAGCCTGTGCTGCGGGAGTCCTTTTTTGCATATCATTTATTTCTTCTTTTTCTTGCCGCCCATGATGACCAGCACCACCAGAAGCACCACGGCCACCACCACCATGGCGATCCACAGACCCATGTTGCTGGTGTCGCCGGTGAGGGGACTGGCGCAGGCAACGGACACGCTCATGACCATGCAGCACAGCAGCGTCAGCAGGCAGAACAGCTTTTTCATCATCTTCACCTCGCTCTATGCGGCTATTATAGCATACTTTTCCGGTTTTGCAACCATCAGTTCGCAGAACCGGCATCCTCCATCGGGCCTTCAATGCACATTTGCGCCTCCTGATCGGAAACCGTGCCGTCCGGACCGACATAACGGATCACGGCGCTGCCGCCGCCCATGGCGCCTTTGGAGAATGTCACCGCCCAGCAGCCTGTCTCCACATTGTACCGCCCCCACACCGTGTCGTAGGCGCCGTCGTACTGCGCCGCAGCCAGGTCAATGGCCTCCTGCTCCGTGAGGATGCCCCGCCCGATCCGGGCCGTGCCCAGAATGGCCAGCACCTCATCCCGGCAGCCGTCCCACGCGGCCTTATCCATGACGCCGCCGGCATCGGGCATGCAGACATAGCTGCCCGGCGTGTCCTGAAAGGCGATGTTCACCCAGACGGTGTCGTCCCCGCCCTCAGTGTACTGCCACACCTGCTGCCCGCCGGACAGCGTCAGCTCCTCCGTGGTGACGCCGGTGCCGCAGATGCCGTAGCCCTCCGTCCAGCAGGTCAGCCGGAAGCCGACGGCGTCATCCTCCGTTTTCCGGAACCGAAGTCCGGCCTGTCCGTCCTCCTCCACCGTCTCCCACGTCCAGCCGTCGGGGATGGTCAGCGCCGCGTCCACATGGCCGCCGGTGTACTCCGCCAGCTGGCCGGTGATCTCCATCGGCTCCGGCGCGGGACTGACCACCGGCTCGCCGCCCTCCAGCGGCAGGGTGGCGGCGGGGTGGCCGCAGGCCGTCAGCAGCACGGCGCACAGCGCCAACAGGCACACAAAAGCTCGTTTCATGCTCTCGCCCTCCTTTTACCCTATGAGACGGAACAGGGAGGGGAAATGTTCCCCTCCCTGTAAAGATCACATATCCAGCAGCTTCAGCTCGTCCTCGCTGACCTGCCGCAGCTCCTTTTTGCTGAGGATGTCGTACATGCACGGCACCACGAACAGCGTCATCAGTGTGGCGTACAGCAGTCCGCCGATGCACACCAGCGCGATGGGCTGGATCAGGGCCGTACCGGCGTTTTTCGCCAGCGCCGTGACGATCAGGCCCAGGATGGTGGTGAGGCTGGTCATCAGAATGGGCCGCAGACGGGTAACACCGGCGTCGATGATGGCCTCCCGCCGCGCCATGCCGGCCAGACGCTGCTGGTTGATGTAGTCCACCAGCACGATGCCGTTGTTGACGATGATGCCCACCAGCATCACGAAGCCGATGAGGCTGATGACCGACACCTCGATGCCGGAGATCAGCAGAGCCATGAAGCCGCCGGTAAAGGCCAGCGGGATGGTGAACATCACGATGAACGGGGACTTCAGGGACTGGAACTGGGCCACCATGATGAGGTACACCAGCACCACGCCCAGCAGCAGCATCAGCATCACCTGTCCCATGGCGTCCATGATCTGCTCATTCTCGCCGTTGAACTCCACGGTGACGCCCTCCGGCAGAGCCAGCGGCGCCACGGCCTGCTGCACCGCCGACGTGACCTTCGTCACGTTATAGCCGTCGGCGATGGCCGCCGTCACGGTGATGCACCGCCGCTGCTGGTCACGCTGGATGCTGTTGAGGGACACCGTCTCCCGGACCTCCGCCACATCGCCCAGTGGGAAGGAGGTATCCTCGTCCCCGCTGTCCTCGCCGGTGAGCTGGCTCAGGCCGGAGTCGGACGCGCCGCTGCTCATGGACGCGGACATGGAGCTGTCCGGCGTGATGGTCAGCGCCAGCAGCTTCTCCCGGGTCAGCCGGCTGTCCGCCGCCGCGTCCACCATCATCTCCATGCGCTCGCCGTCCAGCGTGACCTCCGCCACGGTGGTGGTGTCCTGCAGCGCCGCGGACACCTGCATGTAGATCTGGGCCACAGTGATGCCCCGTGTCATGGCCTTGTTCCGGTCCACCACCACCTGCAGGGCGGGGGCCGCGTCCTCCAGACCGTCGGAGACGTCCTCAATGCCCTCCACCTGGCCGATGCGCTGGCCCAGTGTCCGGGCGGCGGTCTGCAGATCCTCCATATCATCGCCGTAGACCTGCAGCGAGACGCCGCTGCCGGTCATGTAGCTCATCATACCGCTCATAACGCCGGCGGTAGTCACTTCGCAGGGCAGGTCGGCGCACAGCGCCTCGATCTCACGCCCCGCGTCGGAGCCGAAGGTGCCCTCCGGCATGGTGAGGTAGCCGGTAACGTCGTAGTCGCCGTTGTCGCCGCTGGTCATGCTCAGACCGCCCATGGTGCCGCTGCCCATCATGAAGCCGGCGGCGTCGATGTCGTCCACGGACATGATCCGCTCCATCACCTGATCCGCCAGAGCCACCGCCTCATCGCGGGTGGTGCCCTCCGGCATGGTGACGGTGACGGACAGGTTGTTCATGTCGATCTCCGGCATGAAGGTGAAGCCCCGGCTCACCGCGCCCCACGCGGTGGTCACCAGCAGCGTCAGGGACAGCAGCAGCACGCCCGCCTTGTGGTCCAGCGACCAGGCGATGGCCTTCCGGTAGGCGGGGTAGAGCTTATCCAGCAGGCCGGGCTTGGGCACGAAGTCCCGCCGCAGCATGCCCGCCGCCATGGCGGGCACCAGCGTCAGCGACACCAGCAGGCTGGCCAGCAGGGAATAGGTGATGGTCAGCGCCAGATCGGTGAACAGCTGGCGGGTCAGACCCTCCACGAACACGATGGGCGCAAACACGCACACCGTGGTGAGGGTGGAGGCCGTCACTGCACCCAGCACCTGTCCCGCACCGGACACCGCCGCCTGGATGATGGTGGCGCCCTTGGCCCGCAGGCGGTAGATATTCTCGATGACCACCACCGAGTTATCCACCAGCATGCCCACGGATACCGCCAGACCGCTGAGGGAGATCATGTTGATGGTCACGCCGGTGAAGTACATCAGCACCACCGCGAAGATGACGCTGACGGGGATGGAGATCAGGGTGATGAGGGTGGGCCGCCAGTCACGCAGGAACAGGAACAGCACCACCACAGAGAACACCGCGCCCCACAGCAGGGAGGAGAGGATGGTCTCCACGATGAGGTAGATATAGTCGCCCTGATCCATCAGGGGCACGAAGGTCAGCCCCTCGTACTGGGCCTCCAGTGTCTCGAACCGGGCGGTGATGTTGTTGGACACCTCCGCCGTGGCGTAGTTGGACTGCTTGGTGAAGGACAGCAGGATGCCGTTCTCGCCGTTGAGCTTGGTGTACAGCTCGCCGCCGTTGTCCGTTACCACCACCGTGGCCACGTCCCCCAGGGTGATGGGCGCCACGCCCTCCAGCCCCAGGTCAAAGAGCACCATGTCCTCCAGCTCGCCGCTGCTTTCAAATTTCTGTCCCACGGACACCATGTAGCTGATGCCGCTGTCGTCGTCTATGTACCCGGCGGGCATGGAGAAGTTCTGGGCCGTCAGCAGGCCGCTGACCGTGGAGATGGACAGCAGACCGCCCAGATCCGTCTGCTCGTCTACCTTTTTATAGGCCTCCTGTATCTGCTTGAGGCCGCTTTCGATCTGTGTCCTGGCCTCGCTGAGCTGCAGCTCCGCGCCGGTCATCTGGGTGATGCCGTCCATCAGCTGCACCAGCAGGTCGGACACATCGCCCTCCACCTCGGCCCGCAGACGGCCGCTCTCCAGCTCCTTCATCAGCCGGCGGAAGCTCTCCTGCAGCGTCTCCAGATCCGTCTGCAGCTCCTTCAGCGTGCCGTCCGGGTCGGTGATGATGCCGCCGGCGATGCCGTCGATGTCCGTGTCCTCCAGCACGCCGTAGACATCCTTCAGGCGGTCATACACCTCATCCACGGCGTCCCCGACAGCGCCGGCCACGCCGTCGGCGGCGGCGCGCTTGGCCTCGGACAGTGCCTTTTCGCCGTCGGACACCTGCTTCTGCGCGTCGTACAGCTGGCCCTCCGCCTTTTTCAGCTGCTCCTTCACCGCGTCCGCCAGCGTGGCGGACAGGGCGTCCATCTTCTCCTGATCCAGAATGACGTGGGCCTCCCGGGTCAGGGCACCGGACACCGCGACGCTGGCCACGCCGGTGACGCCCTCCAGCTTGCCGGTAAGCTCGTCCGTCACCAGGTCGCTGAGGGCGTAGACATCCTTGCCCTCCTGGGACACGGCGGCCACCATCACCGGGATCATGGACGGGTTGATCTTCAGCACATAGGGCGCGCCCACCATGTCGTCCCACTGGCCCTGCAGCACGGAGATCTTCTGCTGGATGTCCACACTGATGGTGTCCATGTTCACGCCGTCCTCAAACTCCAGCATCACCATGGACACGCTGTTCTGGCTAGTGGAGGTAACGGTCTTGATCTGGTCCAGCGTGGCCATGGACTGCTCCATGGGCCGGGTGATCTCCTCCTCCACCGACTCGGGACTGGCGCCGGGATCGGTGGTGACAATGACCACATAGGGGAAGTCCATGTTGGGCAGCAGGTCGGGGGTCATCTTCAGATACGCCACCACGCCCAGCACCACCACGGCCAGTACCACCACAAACACCGTCAGCGGCTTTTTTACGCTGAATTTCGCCATAGTCCCGCTCCTTTTGGGCACATGCCCCGAAATTCCCATAATGGCATAGTGTACCACGCCGCCGCTTTTTCCGCAAGAGCAGTGCCGGATAATTCACGAAACCGTTACAATATGCCCCTGTTTTTGTCAAAAAAGTTCGCGTACCGAACGAATCAAGAAGCCGTAAAGCGAAAAAGCGGGAGAGCAAGCTCTCCCGCTTTCATTTTCGCATATCGCCGTCACACGATGCGCAGGTCGCCCTCCGCCGCCGCGGCCAGCCGGGCCGCCTTCTGCCGGCCCAGCGCCTCCTGCAGCGCCACGATGATGCTGTTGGACACCAGAAAACCCCGGGACGTCAGGCGCCAGCCGCCCTCCGTCCGGGCCGCCAGCCCCGCCTCCCCGTACTGCACGAACAGCTTCTCCATGGGGTCGAACCGCTGGCGGTAGCGGTTCTCGAACGTCCGCCGGTCGATGCCCGCCGCCGTCCGCAGCGACAGCATCACATACTCGTAGTCCCGTGCCAGCGTCTCGCCGTTTTCCGACTCCGCCAGCAGCAGCTGGCCCGCGATGTACCGGTCAAGGTCCCGCACATAGCCGTACCGGACGCCGCCGAAATCGGAGTGCGCCCCCGGCCCGAAACCGGCGTACTCCTCCATGTTCCAGTATTTCAGGTTGTGGCGGGACGCCCGTCCCGGCTTGGCGAAATTGGAGATCTCGTACTGCTGATACCCCGCCTCCTCCAGCGCCGCCACGGTGTAGAGGTACATGTCCGCCTGGGCGTCGTCGTCCGGCAGCGTCAGCGTCTGCCGCTGCTGCCACAGGGGCGTGCCCTCCTCCAGCTTCAGCCCGTAGCAGGACAGGTGCTCCGGTCCCAGCGCCACGGCGTCCGCCAGCGTGCGCTGCCAGTCCTCCATGGTCTGGCCAGGCAGGCCGTAGATCAGGTCGAGACTCAGGTTGGTGAGCTTCGCCCTCCGGGCCGCCGTCACCGCCTGCTGCACCTGCTCACAGGTATGTATCCGCCCGATGCGCCGCAGCAGCGCGTCGTCGGTGGACTGCACCCCCAGGGACAGCCGGTTGAACCCGGCACGCCGCAGGGTGCGCAGCACCCGCCAGTCCCCGGCGCTGTCGGGATTGGCCTCCAGCGTGATCTCCGCGTTTCTGGCCACGTCGTACCGCCGCTGCACCGTCTGCAAAAGGCGGATCAGCCGGGACGCTCCCAGATAGCTGGGGGTGCCGCCGCCGAAATACACCGTGTCCACCTGCATCCCGGCGGCGCGGGGCGCCACCTCCTCCAGATGGCGGAGCAGCGCCGCCGTGTAGGCGTCCATCTTCTCCTCGCTGTGGGCCAGCGAGTAAAAATCGCAGTAGGCGCATTTGGCCCTGCAGAACGGGATGTGGATATACAGCCCCAGCGCGGGCTTTTCCCCGGGCCGCCTCATGGCCGCACCTGAGGCGGCAGGATGGTCACCGCGCCGTAAAAGCAGTTGACCTTGCAGCCGCGGCAGCCGATGCACTGGGCCGCGTCCACCTCGTAGATGCCGTCCTCCCGCTGGAAAATGCACTTCATGGGACAGAACATGGCGCACCAGCCGCAGCCGGTGCAGCTCACCGGGTCGATGACCGCCAGCTGTATGGCCTTCCGTCCGAAGGGATGTGCCGGGTCCGTCATAGGCTCACCCGCCTTTCCTTGTTTTTACCATCGGTTAACAAGGGCAAACACGCTTGTCAAGCGATGGTACCCTGTACGATTATACCCGCGTTTCCCGTTTTTGACAACCCCGCATGAAATGCCGCGCTCCGGCGCACACTATGGGCGAAAGGAAGTGACTGCCATGACTCCCGAGGAGTATCAGGCGCTGGTCAAGCGCATGGCGCCGCCGTCCCCCATCGTCCGGGACACGGCGCTGGCCTTTCTGGTGGGCGGCGCCATCTGCGTGGTGGGGCAGCTGCTGTCCCACTGGTACGGCACACTGGGGCTGGATACCGCTGACGCCGGCACCGCCACCTCCGTGACGCTGGTGTTCCTGTCGGCGCTGGCCACGGGGCTGGGCGTGTACCACAAGCTGGCCCGCTGGGCGGGAGCCGGTACGCTGGTGCCCATTACCGGCTTTGCCAACGCCGTGGTGTCCCCCGCCGTGGATTTCAAGGCGGAGGGCCTTATCACCGGCACCGCCGTGAAGATGTTCACCGTGGCCGGGCCGGTCATTGTGTTCGGCACCGCCGCCAGCGTGGTGTACGGTCTGGTGCTGTGGCTGGTGCAGACCATATGAAAAGAGGGAGACGCTCTGCGTCTCCCTCTTTTGTATGTATCAGGCTCAGTTGTCCACGCGGTTGCGCCACTCCAGCTCCTGCTCCAGCTCGAACTTCAGCTTCTTGTTTTCCTCCACCAGCGTATCGTAGTGGGTGCCCTGGACGTAGTACTTCACGAAGGCGAACGTGGCCTCGTTGAACTCCTCCTCGGAGTACTCCGGCAGCAGGGAGCCGTTCTTGCGGCGCAGGCCCGTGACCTCCACCACCACCAGACGGCGGTGCTCCTCGCTGAGCTGGAACAGCTTCAGCGTCTCGGGGATGTTCAGCTCCAGATCGTAGCGCTCGTTGACGATCTCCAGCAGGCGGCGCTGCTCCGGCTTGGCGGAGACGATGACGCCGTGCTCGGCAAACAGGCGCTTGAGGTAGGAGGCGGAGACCTCCTCGCGGGTGATGGTGCCCTTGCCGATGCCGGTGAGCATGGTGTTGGACAGATTCAGGCTGACATAGACCTCCTGGCCGGTGGTGGGATAGCTCATGTGGTTACCTCCTGCAATGCTCAAATTGGTTTTCCGCCGTCCGGGACGGCCTTTTTTGTTCTGCTGTAAGCATACCACACAGTGGCGCAAATAGCAACACAAAGTTGTCTCAAGTACGTCTATTTATACGAAAAAATGGCATATTTTTCTGAAACTATGGCACTTTCTTCTCCCAAATGTACCATACGACCCAAACAGCCCAAAGGGCACGCATGACCGGCCGCTCCGGGATGACGTATGGGCGACGCCATGCTGTCTGCATGGCGAGACACCGCAGCGACGTATGGGCGAAAGAGACGCCGTTCACACGCCGGTCAGGTCAAAGGGCGGCGTATATTCCTCCCTCGCTGCCGTCCGCTCCTGGGTAAAGCCGTCGGTGATGCCGCAGTTGTGCATGTAGTCGGCGGCGGCGCGGTACTCGGCGCGGGTGACGCGGCGGGCCAGACGGCCCTGCGCGCCGGGCTGGGGGGTGTACTGGCTCATGAGGGAGAACAGAACGTCGCCGGGCCGGAAGGTGCGGGCCACCCAGTCGATGACGCGGCGGGTGTTGTCCGGATAGCCGGGGAGCACCAGATGGCGGATGACCACGCCGCGGCGCAGGAGGCCGTTCTCCATGATATACGGCCCGGTCTGGCGGAACATCTCCAGAATGGCGTCTGCGGCCACGGGGAAATAGTCCGGGGCGGCGGACAGCTCCGCCGCCGGTGCGGCGTCGGCGTACTTCAGGTCGGGGAGCCAGATGTCCACAAGCCCCTCCAGCTGCCGCAGCGTCTCCACCCGCTCGTAGCCGCCGCAGTTGTACACCAGAGGCACGGGCAGTCTGGGCGTCAGCGCAGGCAGGATCCACGGCAGGAAGTGGGTGGCGGTGATGAGGTCGATGTTGTGGGCGCCCTGGGCGATCAGCTCCTCAAAGATGGCGCGGAGCCGCTGGGGCGTCACATCCCTGCCGAAGCCCTCCGCCGAGATGGCGTGGTTCTGGCAGTAGCAGCAGCGCAGGGTGCAGCCGGCGAAGAACACGGCGCCGGAGCCGTTGGTGCCGGAGATGGGCGGCTCCTCCCAGTGGTGGAGGGCGGCACGGGCCACCCGGATGCCCGCGGGCATGGCGCAGAAGCCGTTTCCCCCGGCGGCGGTGCGCTCCGCGCCGCAGTCACGGGGACAGAGGCGGCAGATCATAGGGCGTGGATATCGAAGTCCGGGCCGAGGTCGCCGGCGATCCAGTGGCGGCGGCACAGGCCGATATACTTGTCGTTGGCGCCCAGCACCACCTGGGCGCCCTCCTTCACCACATGACCGGCCGCGTCGAAGCGGGCGTTGAACGCCGCCTTCTTGCCGCACCAGCAGATGGTCTTGACCTCCTCCAGCTTGTCCGCCAGCACCAGCAGGTGATAGCTGCCCTCGAACAGCTCGCCCCGGAAGTCCGCCCGCAGACCGTAGCAGATGACGGGGATGCCGCAGTCGTCCACCAGATGCACCAGATAGTAGACCTCCTCCTTGGTGAGGAACTGGGCCTCGTCGATGATGATGCAGGCGTAGCCCTGCAGTGCGCTGTCGGACATGTCCCGCATCTCGTCAAAGTAGATGCAGGGGTGCTTCAGGCCGATGCGGGAGTACACCATGTGGTCGCCGTCCCGGGTATCCAGCCGGGGCTTCACCAGCAGCGTCTCCTGTCCCCGCTCCTCGTAGTTGAAGCGGGCCATCAGGGCGTTGGCCGTCTTGCTGGAGCCCATGGCGCCGTATTTGAAGTAAAGCTGTGCCATCGTGTCTGTCTCCTTTTCTCTCGTTACTCGCCTGCGGCGCCGTTCTCCAGCGCCGCTGTAAATGCCTGAAACGCCGAGGGGATGGCCCGCTGTCGCCAGGCCGCCGCGTCGGCCCACAGCCAGTCCGGCTGCCCCGGCCCGGTCACCGTCAGCACATAGCCGGTCATCCGCCAGCGCAGGTGGGTGAACTCGTGCTTCGCGCGGAGGGTCCTGTCCCACCGCAGCGCCGTCACGCCCCACGATGCCAGTTGGGCGGCGGCAGCTGTCTCGTCCAGCTCGCCCTCCGCGTGGGGATACTCCCACAGGCCCGCCAGCAGGCCGGTGTCCGGCCGCTGCCGCAGGGCGGCGGTGCCGTCCTCCCGCTCCAGGACGAACACGGTGAGGTGTACCTCCCGTTTTTCCTTTTTCTTCTCCCGCACCGGCAGGGAATCCTGCAACCCCTGCTGCCGGGCCGCGCAGAACACCGCGGCGGGGCACCGGTCACACAGGGGCTTTCCGCCGGGCAGACACACCGCCGCCCCCAGATCCATCAGCGCCTGGTTGAAGTCGCCGGGCCGGTCATGGGGCATGGTGTCCGCCATGGCCTGCCGGAAGGCGGCCCGCACCTTTGGATCCAGAACATTGCCGCTGTCGCCGGTGAGCCGCGCCGCTACCCGCAGCACGTTGCCGTCCACGGCGGGCACGGCCTGCCCGAAGGCGATGGACAAGATGGCCCCCGCCGTATAGTCGCCGATGCCCGCCAGCCGCCGCAGGCCGTCGTAACTGTCGGGGAACACGCCGCCGCAGTCCTCCATGATGGTCTGGGCGGCTTTTTTCAGATTCCGGGCGCGGCTGTAATACCCCAGCCCCTGCCACAGCCGCATCAGCTGCTGCTCCGGCAGGGCGGCCAGCGCCGCCACGTCCGGCGCGGCCTCCATAAACCGCTGGAAGTAGGGGAGCACCGCCTGCACGCGGGTCTGCTGGAGCATGATCTCCGACACCCATGTACGGTAGGGGGACACCTGCTCCCGCCACGGCAGCACCCGGCGGTTCTCATCGTACCACGCCAGAAGCGGCGCGGGCAGTTTCTGTAAATTGGTCAGTTCCATGGTTCACCTGTTGAAGCGCGCGGCGTAGCCGCAGCGGCGGCACAGCTCCTCGGACGGCCGCCGGGCGTCGAAGCCCCGGCGGATGGCCTGCGCCCGGGGCGCGGCCAGTATGTCCTCCAGTTCCTGGGAAAAAAGGTTCCCCAGCGCCAGACGGCCCTCGCTGTCCAGACAGCAGGGCACCACTGTGCCGTCCCACAGCACGGCGATCTGCCGGCGCAGGCCGTAGCAGAACTGGGTGCCGCGGCCCCCGCTCTCCGGATGGGGCCAGTCAAATTTCTCCCCCGGCTCCAGATAGAGATTCTCCGCCAGCCGCCGGTTGCCTTTGCGGTCTGCGGGCAGGGCCGCGATATCCCTGTTCATGATGCGTTCCAGTATCTGCATGATACGGCTGTTCTCCGCGTCCGCGCCGCCTGCGTTCCACAGCCGCAGGGCGCAGATGACGCCGCCCGCCGCCAGCGCAAGGCAGCTGTCCGCCGCCTGGGTGACGTAATCCTCCAGCCCGGCACTGCGGCCGTTGCCCTCGAAGGAGTGGAGGGAGACGCTGACCTTGTGGAGGGCGGGGCAGTCCCGCAGCAGCGGCAGGCGCTGCGCCAGATGCGTGCCGTTGGTGGTGAGGCACACCCTGAACCCCAGCTCCCCGCAGATGCGGAGGATGTCCGCCAGCTGCGGGTGCAGCAGCGGCTCCCCCATGACATGGAGGTAGAGATAGTCCGTATGGGGCCGGAGCTTTCCGGCCAGCAGGGCAAAGCGCTCCGGGGTCATGAAGCCCTTTTCCCGGCCGGTGCCGGGGCAGAAGGCACAGGCCAGATCACACACGTTGGTGATCTCCACATAGGCGCGGCTGAACACGGCGCTGACCCCCTCCTCTCCGGCATTTTCTGTGAGACAGTGTACCACAAACCGGGACATTTGAAAAGCAGAAATGCTCCCGGGCAAAGGAAAAACGGCAGTCCTGACGGACTGCCGTTTTTGTTTGCCGGAAAAGACGGGCTTACTTGCCCTCGCGGTCGTAGGCCACCACCACGCGGCGGTTGGGCTCCGTGCCGATGGAGTAGGTGGTGACGCCCTTCACGTCCTGCAGGGCGGCGTGGATCACATGGCGCTCGTAGGCGTTCATGGGCTCCAGCGTCACGCTGCGGCGGTACTTGGCCACCTTGGCGGCCACCTTGTTGGCAAGGCTCTCCAGACTCTGCTCGCGCTTGGCGCGGTAGTTCTCCGCGTCCATCTGGATGCGGATGCGCTTGTCGCTGCCGGTGTTGACGGCGTAGTTGGTCAGCTGCTGGATGGCATCCAGGGTCTCGCCCCGGCGGCCGATGAGCTGACCCAGCTTCTCGCCCTCCAGGATCACCTTGTAGCGGCCCTTCTCCACCTCATAGACCTTCACCTGGGCGGCGCTGTCCATGTGCTCCAGCAGGCCGGAGACAAAGGCCACTATGCGCTGGGCGTTCTCGTCCTCGCACAGGGGCAGGTCGATGGCGGGGATGTCCTTCTTCTCGGGACGCGGGGCGCGCTGGGGCTTCTCCGTCCGCTGGGGACGGGGCGCACGGTCGCCGCGCTGGGCGCTCTCGCTGCGCTGGGGCTTGTCCGCAGCCTTGGGCGCGGCGGGCTTTTCGGGCTTCTTCTCCTCCGCGGGCTTCTGAACAACGGGCTTGACAACGGGGGCGGGCTCGGCCACGGGAGCCTCCTCCGGGCCGTATGTCAGGCGGACGCGGGCGGGATTGCTGCCGATGCCCAGAAAGCCGCTTTTGGCGCGCTCCAGGATCTCCACGGACACGTCGTCGCGGTCCATGCCCAGCTGCTCAAGGCCCTTGCGGATGGCCTCGTCCTCAGTCTTGCCCGTTACGTCGATATAACTCATAGACAAAACTCCTT
>URST01000021.1 GCA_900550585.1 uncultured Eubacteriales bacterium | reverse complement strand
CGAGCTGGGTTCAGAACGTCGTGAGACAGTTCGGTCCCTATCTGTTGCGGGCGTAAGAGATTTGAAGGGAGCTGTCCTTAGTACGAGAGGACCGGGATGGACGTACCTCTGGTGCACCAGTTGTCCTGCCAAGGGCATAGCTGGGTAGCTATGTACGGACGAGATAAACGCTGAAAGCATCTAAGCGTGAAACTCTCCCTAAGATGAGATCTCTCATCCTTTATGGAGTAAGGGCCCAGAAAGACGATCTGGTTGATAGGCCGGAGGTGGAAGTGCAGTAATGCATGCAGCTGACCGGTACTAATAGCCCGAGGGCTTGACCTACAATCATGCAGGCAATCTTAGCCTTCTCCCATCTTTCCCTTTGTTCGGTTTTCAGGGTACAAGCGAAATAGAAGTTGGTGCTGATTAGGGCGAGGGTCCACCCGTTCCCATCCCGAACACGGAAGTTAAGCTCGCTTCTGCTGACAATACTTGGCTGGAGACGGCCCGGGAAGATAGGTAGCGCCAACACAAAGCCCACGACGTAAGTCGTGGGCTTTGCTTTTTTTCTCGGTGTTCCGGATTTTCCCGGGAAGAATCGCTTTTCCGGAGAGGTGCTTTGTACCTTAATACGGTGTGGGCAACAGGCGGGGTCACTTGAGCTTTTTCCCCATTTCGATGCGCATCTCGTGGCGCTCCTTGATATACCGGCTGGGTATGCTCCGAGGCGTGTGCCGGCTGGAAATGTTCCGGGGCGTGTGTTGATCGGGGACACTGGGGGACGGCGCTTGCGATTTTTCTCCTGATGTGCTAGGATGACCCAAACGGGACTGCAAGGGGGAAAACAGATGGATATCACGATCCGCAGAATGCGAAGCGGCGATGCTGACGAGCTATACCGGCTGCTGTCAGATCCGCTGGTGATGCGCTATCTGGAACCGCCCTATGACAGGGCGCAGACGGAAGAATTTCTGCGTTATGCGGGACTGGCGGCGCAGCCTCTTGTGTATGCGGTCGAGGAGGACAAAAGCTTTATCGGCTATGTGATCTATCACGCATACGACGAGGACAGCATGGAGATCGGCTGGGTGCTGTTTCCGGAATACTGGGGGCGCGGGTATGCGTCGGCGCTGACAGACCGGCTGATCTGCAGGGCAAGGCAAGAGGGAAAGCACATTGTGATAGAATGTGTTCCGGAGCAGGCGGCAACGGTGCGTATTACTGAAAGGAAAGGATTCCGCTGCTGCGGGATCGCTGACGGACTGGCGGTGTACCGGCTTGCGTGAGGTACGGAAAATGCGGGCAGAAGGAGGAAGCATCGGAATGGAGGACACAAAACCGGTGGGCGTGGTGCGGCTGGCAGACCGGCCGGAATGGCGGGATGTGGCTGCGGAATGGTTCCATGAAAAGTGGGGCGTGCCGCTGACGGCATACAGGGAGAGCATGGACGCCTGTCTGCGGGGCGAAAACCCGGTGCCGCAGTGGTATCTTGTGCTGGAGAGCGGCAGGATCGTGGCCGGTGCCGGGGTGATCGAGAACGATTTTCACGACCGGAAGGATCTGACACCCAACGTCTGCGCCGTCTACACAGAGCCGGACCGGCGCGGCCGGGGGCTGGCGGGGCGGCTGCTGGGCGCGATCTGCGCCGACATGAGCGACCGTGGGATCGACACGCTGTATCTGCTGACGGATCATACCTCTTTTTATGAGCGGTACAGCTGGGAGTTTTTCTGCATGGCGCAGGGCGACGGCGAAACGGAGCCGTCGAGAATGTATGTGCACCACCAGAGCGATGACAGTGGGCGATGACACACACTGGCTTACGGATGCCGGCAAATGGCAGGCGGCACGGATGGCGGAACGCATGAGGGGTGGAACGCGGCATGGCTTTCGACTTTAAGAAAGAATACAGGGAATTTTATATGCCGAAGGGCAGACCGGAGATCGTGACGGTCCCGACCATGCACTACATGGCGGTGCGGGGCCAGGGCGATCCCAACCAACCGGGAGGTGCCTATCAGCAGGCGATACAGATGCTGTACGCCACGGCGTATACGCTGAAGATGAGCGGACGGGCCGGACACAAGATAGACGGCTTTTTTGACTATGTGGTGCCGCCGCTGGAGGGCTTCTGGCGGCTGGGCCTTGACATGACGGACAAGGCGGCATTCCGGTGGACATCGGTGATCCGCCTGCCGGATTTTGTGACAGAGGAGGAGCTGCGCTGGGCGAAGCAGGCCGCCGCGGAGAAGAAAAAGCTGGACTGCGGAGCGGTGGAGTTCCTGTCAGTCAGCGAGGGCCTGTGCGTGCAGTGCATGCATGTGGGGCCATTTGACCGGGAAACGGAGACGGTGGCGGAGATGGACCGCTTCCTGACGGAAAACGGCTATGTGAACGACTTCACGGAGGACCGGCTGCACCACGAGATCTATCTGTCGGACGCCAGAAAAACGGCACCGGAGAAATGGAAAACGGTGATACGCCATCCCATCCGCAGAGGATAAGGCGCGGAAAACGGCAAAATGACGGGGAGGTGCCGGAAATGACGGCAGAGCACGAAAGTATTGTGATACGGGACGCCAGATTGGAGGACGCGGCACGGCTGGTGGAGATCTACGACTACTATGTGCGGCAGACGGCCATCACATTTGAGTACGAGACGCCCTCCGTGGAGGAGTTCCGGGAGCGGATGCGCCGGGTCATGGCGCGGTATCCGTACCTGGTGGCGGAGCAGGACGGCGTGGTGCAGGGGTATGCCTACGCCGGGGCGTTCCATCCGCGGGCGGCCTATGACTGGTGCTGCGAGCTGACGGTGTACATGGCCCGCGATGCGCGGCGGTGCGGCATGGGGCGGCGGCTCTATGAGACGCTGGAGCAGGCGCTGCGGGCAATGGGCATCTGCAACCTCTACGCCTGCATCGCCTATCCGGAGCGGGAGGACCGGTACCTGACCGGGAACAGCGCGGCATTCCATGAGCATCTGGGATTCCGGCAGGTGGGGCTATTCCGGGAGTGCGGGTACAAGTTCGGCCGGTGGTACCACATGGTCTGGATGGAGAAGATCGTCGGCGCCCACCTGGCGGAGCAGTCGCCGGTGCGGCCCTACCGGTGATAGGGGCGGCTGACATGAAGCTGGACGTTACGCGGCTGTCGGCGTCGCTGACCGTGCGGCGGCTGGAGGAGGCGGATGTGCCGCAGATCCTCACACTGTGCGGCGGGAATCCCCAATACTACCGTTATCACCCGCCAATGCCGTCAGCGGACGGCATCCGGGAGGATATGCAGGCGCTGCCGCCGGGAAAGACGCCGGAGGACAAATACTATATCGGCTATTTTGCGGGCGGCGCGCTGGCAGCGGTGATGGATCTGATCCTGCGGTATCCGCGAGAAGATACGGCGCTGATTGGCTTTTTCATGGTGGACGCGGGCCGGCAGGGGACGGGATTCGGCTCCTTGCTGGTGGAGGAGGCCGCGAACCATCTGCGGGCACAAGGCTTCTCGCGGCTGCGGCTGGGGGTGGACAAAGGAAATCCCCAGAGCCTCGCATTCTGGACGAAGAACGGATTCACGAGGGTGGACGAGGGCCGCTATATCGTGATGGAACGGGACATATAGGCGGCCCAGAGGGGCCATGCACAGGAAAAAGCCGCTGCGATGCAGCGGCTTTTTGTGTATCATCGGCGCAGAGACAGCACCCCGGCGCAGGGGGAGAGGGGCAAAAACGCCATTTCGGGGAACGACTGACGCAGTTCATCGAACACGAAGTATATCTCGTCCGTATCCCATGCGTCTCCGGCGGCCAGCTTGCAGCGGTCGAGGTCGGCCCGGGTCTGGAAGGCCACATCTCCGATATAGAGACAGTCACCCTTACGCAGCAGCGGCATGAGACTGCGGATGAAGGCAATCTTCTGCTGATCCGTCAGGTGGTGCAGGGAGTAGGTAGCGATAATGGCGTCATATTGACGCTGTAACAGCGGTTCGACCAGACCGGCCGTAAAATCGCCGCAGTAAAGTACGGCTGACGGCATTTTTGCCTGCGCCAGAGACACCATTTTTCAGAAAAGTCCTGCCCCCAGATATGGCATCCCTGTTGATAAAGACTGGCGGTCAACACGCCGGTGCCGAAGCCAATGTCCAATACGTCCCCGGCACCGTGGGATAGGACACGGCGGAAGATATTCCGCAGGACAGCGCTGTATCCTGCGAAGGGATAGCTGCCGCATTCATCGGAACAGGCGGTGCTCCGGTCGTAAGAGTCAGCCCACAGGTCAAAGCCTTCATGATCCAGCATAGTACCTCCTTGTGACGGCGGGGGTCAATCCACGGCGGGCATGCCGCCGTGGGCGGCGATCTTGGCCTTTGTCTCGTCCCGGACGGCCTCCCGCAGGGCGGTGAGGTAGGGGGAGAAGGCCACGTTCTCGTCGGCGTAGGTCAGGTTCAGGGCGTACTCCCGGGGGAGCCAGGTGGAGATGGGTGCCTCGTTGTGCTGGATGACGGCCTCCAGCTTGTCCAGCGCCTTGTAGAGCCGGGCCTCCGGAGTCTCCAGCGCGTCCATTTCCGCGTACAGCGCCGCCATATCGGCGCAGTAGGGGGCGGGGAGGGAGTCCACCCAGCGGGACAGCAGGGAATCCTCCTTTGCCGTGTCGGCATCGGTTTTCAGGAAGGAGGGGATGTCGCCGGTGAAGCACTCACCCAGGTCGTGGATGAGACACATGCGCACCACCTTGTCCATGTCCAGCTCCGGGAACTCGTCCCGGAGGAAGAAGGCCATCAGCGCCAGACGCCAGCTGTGCTCCGCCACGCTCTCCCGGCGGCCGCCGGAGGTGTCGCAGTGGCGGGTGGTGTCCTTCAGCCTTTCGGCGGTGTGCAGGACCTGCAGCAGTTCAATAGGCTTCATGGGCGTGTCCTCCTGTGTTTTTTCTGGGGAGAGTATAGCAGATACCGCCGGTGCGGTCAATGGTTGCACGAAAAAGAAAAATAGTGTACAATAAACCGTGAAATGACCTTGCCGCCGGAAAACGCGGCGGGAAAGTGAGGGAAATATGGGGCTTTTATACGCTTTGGAGTCCATCCGGACGCCGCTGCTGGACAAGATCCTGGGGGCGGTGACGTATCTGGGAGATGAGATCTGCTTCATGGTGTTCGCCGTGGGCGTGTTCTGGTGCATCAGCAAGCGCATGGGCTACTATCTGATGACGGTGGGCTTTTTCGGCACCATCATCAACCAGTTCCTGAAGATCCTGTGCGCCGTGCCGCGGCCGTGGGTCAAGGACCCGGCCTTTACCATTGTGGAGAGCGCACGGGAGGGGGCGTCGGGGTATTCGTTTCCCAGCGGCCACACGCAGAACGCGGTGACGCTGTACGGCGGAACGGCGCGGTACACCAGAGCGCCGTGGCTGCGGTGGGTGTGCATCGCGGTGATGCTGCTGGTCTGCTTCAGCCGGATGTATCTGGGTGTCCACACCCCGCTGGACGTGGGGGTGTCGCTGGCAATCGGCGGCGTGCTGGTGCTGGCGCTCTATCCTGTGATGGAGGAGGCTGACCGGCGGCCGTGGGTGCTGACGTGGGTCATCGGCTTCATGGTGGTGTGCAGCGGCGCGTTCGTGGTGTATCTGTACCTGCGGGGCGACACCGGCACCACAGCGGAGGACACCGCCAACTATGCCAGCGCCCTTTCCAACGGGTGGAAGTTCGTGGGCGCCACGCTGGGTCTGCTGGTCACCAACGTGCTGGACCGGAAGTGCATCCGTTTTGAGACGCAGGCAGTATGGTGGGCACAAATCATCAAGCTGACGGTGGGCTTCGGCCTGCTGCTGGCCATCCGGGCGGGGCTGAAGGCGCCGCTCATCGCCCTGTGCGGCGGGGCGGCGGAGATCGCCGGCGGCATCCGCTACCTGCTGATCGTGCTGTTTGCCGGGTGCGTGTGGCCTCTGACGTTCTGGGGCTTCAGCCGTCTGGGAAAGCGATAAGAGGATAAAAGACCGTCCCCGCGCCGGGGTCATCGGCGCGGGGACGGTCTTTTTACTGCGTGGCGGTCAGTGCTCAGGCAGATGCCTGCGGTTTTTTCAGCGCCACGATGACGCCGGCGGTGATGAGCACCGCGCCCACCACGCTCATGACGGTGATCTGCTCGTTCAGCACCAGGAAACCCACCACCAGCGTGACGAAGGGCGTGCCGTACAGATAGTTGTTGGTGACCACCACGCCCAGATACTTGAAGGCGATGTTCCAGATGGCGAAGCACACGGCGTTGCCGAATACGCCCAGAAACAGCCAGCTCAACAGCATGGTCGGCGTGGTGAACAGGGGCTTCAGGTCGGGCATGCCGTCGGTCAGCAGCATCAGGGGCACGGCGGTGAGGAACGCCCAGAGCATGACCCGGCGGGTGACCAGGAAATTGTCGTACCGCTCGGTGTACTTCTTGATGAGGATGGAGTACACGGCCCACATCAGGGCGGCGGCCAGCGCGATCAGGTCGCCCAGCGGGTTGAGGTGGAACGTCATCTGCCCGTTGAGCACCACCAGTACCACGCCGGCGATGGCAATGACCGCGCCGATGTAGACGTACTTGCCCAGGCGCTCGCCGCTGCGGGAGAACAGCTGGGCCAGGATCACCGTCAGGATGGGGGACAGCGCCACGATGATGCTGACGTTGGCGGCGTAGGTGTAGGTCAGGGCGGTGTTCTGCAGGTAGAAGTAGAAGCTGCCGCCGGTGATGCCGATGAGAATGAACATCAGCTCATCCTTCCACGGGAGCTTCAGAGTCTTGGGACGCAGCGCCCACAGGGCCAGATAGGCAAGGCCCATGCGCAGGGGGATGATCTGGATGGCGGTGTAGGCCTTCAGCAGTTCCTTGGTCAGCACGAAGCAGCTGCCCCACACGAGGATGGTGAAGATGGCGTAGACATGGCCCATCACCTTCTTGGAAGTTGACATGTTCGTTCGCTCCTAACAAGTCGATTTCCGACCCGCGGGCGGGCCGGAGGAAAGTCACAAACATATATTATAAGGGGTACAGGGAGAAAAATCCAGAGGAAGATGAGGGGAAGACCGAAAAAAAGCGAAATTAGGGAAAACTTAAGAGTCCGGTGGGTCGAAAGCGGTTGAAGCACGGCGGAGACTGTGCTATACTGACAAATATGCCGCCGGTTTGAGGGCGGAACGACAGGGGGATAATAGGAGGAAAGCGCATGAAAGCGACTTTGGTCATTATGGCGGCGGGGCTTGGTTCCCGCTACGGTGGCAACAAGCAGACGGACGGCGTAGGCCCCAATGGGGAGATATTGATGGAATACGGCGTCTATGACGCGGTGCGCGCCGGGTTCGATAAGATCGTGTTCATCATCAAGCCGGACATGCTGGAGCTGATGAAGCGGCTGTGCGGCGACATGGCAGCGCGGCTGCGGACGCCGGAGGGAGAGCCGGTGGAGGTGTGCTACGCTTTTCAGGACTTCTCCTCCGTGCCGGACTTTTACCGCATCCCGGAGGAGCGGATGAAGCCCTTCGGTACCACCCACGCGGTGCTGTGTACGCGGGAGTTCGTACATGAGCCGTTCTGTGTCATCAACGCTGACGACTACTACGGCGTGGATGCCTACCGCACCATCTACGAGGAGCTGCAGCGCCTGCCGGAGCAGGGCGCGGCCACCATGGTGGGTTATCTGCTGAAGAACACCGTGACGAAGTACGGCACGGTGTCCCGCGGCGTGTGCCACGCGCGGAACGGGTATCTCACGGACATCCATGAGACGCTGAAGATCCGCCTGCGGGAGGACGGCACCATCGCCGACGAGGACAGCGGCGTGCTGCTGGAGCCGGACACGGTGGTATCCATGAACTTCTGGGGCTTCATGCCGTCGGTGTTCGACGAGATGGAGCGGTATTTTGAGGATTTCCTGCGGCATGACGCCGGGGAGAACATCAAGGCGGAGTGCCTGCTGCCCAACATGGTAGGGGAGCTGCTGCGGGAGGGCCGGCTGACGGTGTCCGTGCTGAAGTCCCAGGACCGGTGGTTCGGCATGACGTATCACGAGGACCGGGCACGGGTGTCCGGCGAGCTGCAGAAGCTGCACGAGGCGGGAGTGTACCCGCAGAAATTGAGGTAAAGAGCGATGGACGAAAGAGAACGGAAAAAACAGCGGCGCTATCGGGAGGCCATGCGCAACCGCATCATCGCGGCGGCGTTCCTGGTGGTGCTGATCGTGGGCATCATCTTCATCGTGAAGGGGTGCAGGGACAAAAAACAGGCCCAGGAGGAGCAGCAGCAACAGGCGGCGGAGGCGCTGGCACGGCAGGATGTGCCCCAAGAGCCGGAGACGCCCAAGCCGTCGGCGGCGGACAACGAGCTTTTGACGCTGGTGAATCCGTGGAACCAGCTGCCGGAGGACTGGCAGGTGGACCCGGTGGATCTGAGCAACGGCTTACAGGTGGATCGCCGGTGCTACGACGCTCTGCAAAGCATGATGGACGCCTGCCGCGAGGCGGGGAATGAGCCGCTGATCTGCTCGGCCTATCGGTCTATGGAGACGCAGCAGAGCCTGTTCGACGCGAAGGTGGCCAAGCTGGAGGCGGCGGGCAAGAGCCACGACGAGGCGGTACAGGAGACCGCCAAGGAGATCGCGGTGCCGGGTACCAGCGAGCATCAGCTGGGTCTGACGGTGGACATCGTGGACATGGGCAACCAGAATCTCACGGAGGAGCAGGAAAAGACCCCCACGCAGAAGTGGCTGATGGCCAACTCCTGGCGGTACGGGTTTATCCACCGCTATCCCAACGGTAAGAGCGACATCACCGGCATCATCTATGAGCCGTGGCACTACCGCTATGTAGGTAAGGATGTGGCGCAGGAGATCTTCAACAAGGGCATCACGCTGGAGGAGTATCTGGGTGTGACCCATTGAGCGCAAAATAAGAGCCGCGGCGTTTGCCGCGGCTCTCTGCCTGCGTGCCGGGTTACTCGCAGTTCTTGGTGTTCTTCGTGTTCTTGGCGTTCTTGTTGGTGTTCTGAGTGTTCTGCTCGTTGGTATTCTGCTCGTTCTTGGTGTTTTTGCGCTCCTCCATGTGGGGCACCTCCTTTTTGTTGACTGGCCGCCGCAGCGGCAGGTACAGCGTCAGTATGACCGGGAATGCCTGAAATATGCGGGGAAAAAATAAAAATTCATAGTTGACAAGGGGAGAGAAGTGCGGTAAAATACCATAGAAAACAAAGAAGGTCGGTGCATCCGCCTCACCTCCCGCCCCAGGCAAAGAGGTCAACAGCGTCAGCAGAGCGCCCGGATGGGTGGTTTGTGTTGTTGCGCGGATGCGGAGAGCATTCGCGTTTTTGTTATTTTAGATCGGAGGTGCTTCGGTATTAGCAAGGTACAGCATCAACTGAATGACGAGATCAACGACAAGGAGATCCGATTGATCGGCGAAGGCGGAGAGCAGATGGGCATCGTGTCCGGTGAAGAAGCCCTGCGCATCGCGGAGGAGCACGGGCTGGATCTGGTGAAGATCTCCCCGCAGGCGACGCCCCCTGTGTGCAAGCTGATGAACTACGGCAAGTACAAATTCGAGCAGAGCAAGCGCGAGAAGGAAGCCAGAAAGAACCAGCACGTCGTGGAGGTCAAGGAGATCCGGATGTCTCCGGGCATTGATGTGGGCGACTTCAACACCAAGCTGAAGAACGCTCAGAAGTTCCTGTCCGACGGCAACCGCGTCAAGGTATCCGTCCGTTTCCGCGGACGCGAGATGGCGCACACCGACATCGGCCGCGATCTTCTCAACAAGTTTGCAGACCTGTGTACCGAAGTGGCGACCCTCGATAAGGCGGCCAAGCTGGAGGGGCGGAACATGTCCATCTTCCTGTCCCCCAAGGCCGGCAAGTAACCGCGTTTTCCCAAAGCATCATTTTGGAAGGAGTAATATTATGCCTAAACTGAAGACCCATAGCGGCGCAAAGAAGCGCTTCAACCTGACGAAATCCGGCAAGGTCAAGAGAGCTCATGCGTTCAAGAGCCACATCCTGACCAAGAAGGACACCAAGCGTGGCCGTCGTCTGCGCAGCACCACCTATGCTGACTGCACCACCGAGGCGACCATCCGCAAGATGATCCCTTACAAATAAGAGACGGAATCGTTAGAATAGGAGGCAATTGAAATATGGCACGTGTTAAAGGCGCAATGATGGCGCGTAAAAGAAGAAATAAGACTCTGAAGCTGGCCAAGGGCTACTGGGGCGCCAAGTCCAAGCACTTCAAGATGGCCAATGAGCAGGTCATGAAGTCCCTGACCTACGCTTATGTGGGCCGCCGCCTGAAGAAGCGGGACTTCCGTCAGCTGTGGATTACCCGTATCTCCGCCGCTGTCAAGGCCCAGGGCATGAACTATTCCACCTTCATGCACGGTCTGAAGGTCGCCGGCATCCAGATCAACCGCAAGATGCTGTCCGAGATGGCGATCAACGACGCCGTGGCGTTTGCCGCCCTGTGCGACATCGCCAAGAAGGCCAACTGAACATACGCGCAGCGCTCCGTTCCGGCGGGGCGCTGTGTTTTTTGCGGTGCGCGGGTAATAAACAGTGGAAAAATGAGGAAAGCTCTGCTATAATGGGGCGGAAAAAACGGCGTGGGCCGCGGAAAGGATGATACGATGTACTGCACGAGAAAGGTCAACGACGATTATACATGGGTGGGCGCCGACTGCCGGCGGCTGGCGCTGTTTGAGGGCGTGTTCGGCGTACCGGACGGCATCAGCTTCAATAGCTATCTGCTGACGGACGAGAAAACGGTGCTGTTCGACACGGCGGACAGCGCGGTGCGCCGCACGTTCCGGGAGAACCTGATCCACGCGCTGGCGGGACGGGAGCTGGACTATATCGTGGTACACCACATGGAGCCGGATCATGCGGCGGAGCTGGCCGAGCTGGCCGGGGACTATCCGGAGGCGCAGATCCTGTGCAGCGCCATGGCGAAAACCATGGTGGGGCAGTTCTTCGGACAGGAGCTGGCGGGGCGCATCGCTGTCATCAGGGAGGGGGAGACGCTGTGCACCGGGCGGCACACCCTGCGCTTCGTGGCGGCACCCATGGTCCACTGGCCGGAGGTGATGATGACCTACGACGAGACGGACCGGCTGCTGCTGACGGCGGACGCCTTCGGCTGCTTCGGCGCGCTGAACGGGGCGCTGTTTGCCGACGAGGTGGACTTCGACCGGGACTATCTGGACGAGGCGCGGCGGTACTACACCAATATCGTGGGCAAGTACGGCCCGCAGGTGCAGGCGGTGCTGAAAAAGGCCGCGGCGCTGGATATCGAGATGCTGCTGCCCCTCCACGGCTTCGTGTGGCGGGAAGATCTGGGTTATTTTCTGGGCAAGTACGACCTGTGGAGTCGGTACGAGCCGGAGGTGCGGGGCGTGATGATCGCCTACGCCTCGGTGTACGGCGGCACGGAGAATGCCGCCAATGTGCTGGCCTGCCGTCTGGCGGAAAAGGGCATCCGGGTGAAGATGTTCGACGCATCGGTGACGCCGGCATCCTACATCGTGTCCGCCGCGTTCCAGTACAGCCATCTGGTGTTTGCGTCCACCACCTACAACATGGGCATCTTCGTCACCATGGAGCAGCTGCTCCACGACATCGCGGCCCACGCGCTGGCAGACCGGCGGTACGCCCTCATCGAGAACGGCTCGTGGTCGCCGGTGAGCGGCAGGAAGATGCAGGCGCTGCTCTCGCCGCTGCAGGGCTGGTCGGAGGTGGAGCCGGTGCTGACGGTGAAGTCGGCGCTGCGGCCGGATCAGGAGGCCCAGATGGAGCGTCTGGCGGACGCCATCGCCGCCGATGTGCTGGCGGAGAAGGCGGAGGAGGACGCCTCCGGTGAGGCGAAGCACCGCTATGTGTGCAAGGTGTGCGGCTACGTCTACGAGGGCGATGAGCTGCCGGCGGACTACAAATGCCCCCTGTGCGGCGCGGGCGCGGAATATTTCCGGCAGGAGGCGTGACGCGCGGCGAAAAAAGTGAGAATTTTCCCGTGGAAAATGGGAAAATATCCTTGCAAAACAGAGAAAGCCGTGCTATTATATTTCGGTGAATCCGCACAGCTTCGGACTTCCGGTCGGTGCCGCAAGGTTGGCCGGGGGGAGGAGGGAGCTGGAGGTACAAACTAAAATCAAAAGGAGAAACAACAAAAATGGCAAATCAGAACGTCGTATCCATGAAGGCCCTGCTGGAGGCCGGTGTACACTTCGGTCATCAGACCCGCCGCTGGAACCCCAAGATGGCTCCCTATATCTACACCGAGCGCAACGGCATCTATATCATCGACCTGCAGAAGACCGTGAAGAAGCTGGAGGAGGCCTATGCCTTCGTGCGTCAGCTGTCTGAGAACGGTCAGTCCCTGCTGTTCGTGGGCACCAAGAAGCAGGCTCAGGAGGCCATCAAGGACGAGGCTACCCGCTGCGGTATGTACTACGTCAACGCCCGCTGGCTGGGCGGCATGATGACCAACTTCAAGACCATGCGCACCCGTATCGACCGTCTGAACCAGTTGAAGACCATGCAGGCCGACGGCACCTTCGATATGCTGCCCAAGAAGGAAGTCATCAAGCACCTGGGCGAAATCGAGAAGCTGGAGAAGTATCTGGGCGGCGTGAAGGAAATGAAGAAGCTGCCCGGCGCCCTGTTCATCGTGGATACCCGCAAGGAGCGCAACGCCATCGCCGAGGCGCACCGTCTGGGCATTCCCGTTGTGGCCATTGCCGATACCAACTGCGATCCCGACGAGATCGATTACCCCATTCCCGGCAACGATGACGCCATCCGCGCCATCAAGCTGATCGCCTCCGTGATGGCCAACGCCATGATCGAGGGCCGCCAGGGCGAGCAGATCGAGGAGGCCGCCGAGGCCAAGGACGCCGAGTAAGTCCAAATAACACCGCGTAATCTCACGGGGCAGGGAAGTGTCCCTGCCCCTTTTTCAATCAATATTTTACAGGAGGAAACAAAAATGGCTTTTACTGCTGCTGATGTGAAGACCCTGCGCGAGATGACCAGCGTGGGTATGATGGACTGCAAGAAGGCGCTGGTCGAGTGCGACGGCGATATGGATAAGGCTGTTGAGTGGCTGCGCGAGAAGGGCCTGGCCAAGGCTGCCAAGAAGGCCGGCCGCATTGCCGCCGAGGGTATGTCCTATGCTCTGACCGAGAACGGTGTGGGCGTTGTGGTGGAGGTCAACTGCGAGACCGACTTCTGCGCCAAGAGCGACCTGTTCGTGGCCTTCGTGAAGGACATTGCCAAGGTCATCGCCGAGCAGGATCCCGCCGATGTGGACGCTCTGATGAACTGCAAGTATGTGGGCAGCGATCTGACCGTTTCCGAGACCATGCCCGAGAAGGTCATGTCCATCGGTGAGAATCTGCAGATCCGCCGCTTCGTCCGCTTCGCCGAGAACACCAGCGTGGGTTATGTCCATGCCGGCGGCAAGATCGGCGTGCTGGTGAACCTGGCCGTGGAGGGCGGCATCGACGCCACTGAGATCGGCAAGAACATCGCCATGCAGATCGCGGCTCTGAATCCCCGCTTCTGGGATAAGTCCCAGGTCACCGACGAGGTGCTGGCCGAGGAGAAGAAGATCGCGCTGGCTCTGATGGACACCGATCCCAAGATGGCCTCCAAGCCCGAGGCTGTCAAGGAGAAGATCGTCATGGGCAAGATGAACAAGTTCTACGAGGAGAACTGCCTGATGCAGATGGAGTTCGTCCGCAGCGACATCTTCCAGGGCTCCGTGGAGAAGTATGTGGCCGACGCTGCCAAGAAGCTGGGTGGCTCCGTGAAGTTCGTGGACGCCGTGCGTTTCCAGACCGGCGAGGGCATCGAGAAGAAGCAGGAGGACTTCGCCGCTGAGGTCGCCGCGCAGATGAACATGGGCAAGTAAGCTCTGGTTATTCAGAATACGTTGAACCGCCCTCCGGCCATTGGCCGGAGGGCGGTTTTGCATACATAAGAGGCGTCCCCCCGGTAAAGCCGGGGGACGCCTCTTATGTATGCCTTTTCGCAGTTTACACGGATTTTACAAAGGTGTGATTTTTCACTTTACACAGCCTTCCTACAATGAGAGCGTACACAGGAGATATCCAAAAAATATGAAACGAGGTAATGCTTTTATGAAAAAGATCATGGCATTGGTACTGACCGCGGTGATGTCGCTGGCGCTGCTGGCGGGCTGCGGCAATCAGGCAAACGACAACACCAACACCGGCGACAACAGCGTCAACAACAACGGCGGCGCGGCGGCCATCAGCGGTACGGTGTCCACCGACGGCTCCACCTCCATGGAGAAGGTCATCGGCGCACTGAGCGAGTCCTATATGGCGGTCAACAAGAATGTCACCGTGAACTACAATCCTACCGGCTCCGGCGCCGGCATCACCGCCGTGCAGGAGGGTACCTGCGACATCGGCCTTTCCTCCCGCGCCCTGAAGGACGAGGAGAAGGCGGCCGGCCTGAAGGAGACGGTGCTGGCCTACGACGGCATTGCCATCATCGTGCATCCTGATAACCCCGTCAGCGACCTGAGCATCGAGCAGATCGCCCAGCTGTACACCGGCGAGATCACCAACTGGAAGGATGTGGGCGGCAATGATGCGCAGGTAGTGCTCATCGGCCGCGAGGCGGCCAGCGGCACCCGCGACGGCTTCGAGTCCATCACCGGCACCAAAGACAAGTGCCAGTACCGTCAGGAGCTGACCTCCACCGGCGATGTCATCACGGCGGTGAGCCAGAACCCCGACGCCATCGGCTATGCCTCCCTGGCCTCCATCAAGGACAGCGTGAAGGCTCTGAACGTGGACGGCGTGACCCCCAGCGAGGCCAGCGTCAAAGACGGCAGCTACAAGGTGCAGCGTCCCTTCGTGCTGGTGACCGTGGAGGGCAAGGCCCTCTCCGAGGCGGCACAGTCCTTCTTCGACTATGTGACCTCCGCTGACGCGGCGGACATCATCGCTAAGGCCGGTGCGGTAGCGGCCAACTGAAAGTAAGGCGCGGCAGGCGACGTCCGGAGACGGGCGCCGCCTTGCCCCGTATGCGGAGGTGCGCACATGAAAGCAAAACGATTTATGGAAAACGCCATACACGGCTGGTTCCTGCTGATGGGACTGGTGACGGTGGGCTGCGTGCTGCTGATCTCGGTCTATCTCATCATCTCCGGTATCCCGGCCATACGGGAGATCGGGCTGGTGAAGTTCCTGTTCGGTCCGGTGTGGGACTCCAACGCGGCTACGCCGCAGTTTGGTATCCTGCCCTTCATCCTCACCAGTGTTTACGGTACGGCGGGGGCCATCCTGCTGGGTGTGCCGGTGGGCTTCATGACCGCCGTGTTCCTGGCCAAGATGGCGCCGCCGAAGCTGAAGGTAGCGGTGTCGGCGGCGGTGAGTCTGCTGGCGGGCATCCCGTCGGTGGTATACGGCCTGGTGGGCATGCTGGTGCTGGTGCCGGGCATCCGGAAGATCTTCCATATCCCCGACGGCTCCGGTCTGCTGGCGGCCATCATCGTGCTGGCCATTATGATCCTGCCGTCCATCATCAATGTGGCCATGACGGCGTTGGAGGCGGTGCCGCGGGAGTACGAGGACGCCTCGCTGGCGCTGGGCGCTACCGCCACGGAGACGTGGTTCCGGGTGTCCGTACCCGCCGCCCGCAGCGGTATCGCCGCAGCGGTGGTGCTGGGCGTAGGCCGCGCCATCGGCGAGGCCATGGCGGTGATGATGGTGTCCGGCAACGTGCCGAATATGCCGTCTCTTTTCCAGAGCGTGCGGTTTTTGACCACCGCCGTGGCCAGTGAGATGGGCTACGCGGCGGCGGGCCTGCAGCGGCAGGCACTGTTTTCCATCGCGCTGGTGCTGTTTCTGTGCATCATGCTCATCAACGCGGCGCTGAATTTCTTCCTGAAGCGCAGTAAGGAGAAGTAAAAAATGGATAAAATGAATTTTTCCGCCCGGCGGCGGGCGTGGGGCATGATGATGCGGGGACTGATGGTGCTGTGCGCGGCGCTGACCTGCGCACTGGCCGTGTTCCTTATTATATATGTGCTGGCCAAGGGGATTCCACACCTGAGCTGGGAACTGCTGAGCACGAAGCCCAGCTATCTGGAGGGCACCATCGGCATCCTGCCGGACATCATCAGCACCGTGTGCATGGTGCTGACCACACTGGTGGTGGTGCTGCCGGTGGGCGTGTGCGCGGCGGTGTACCTGACGGAGTACGCCGCGAACCGGCGGCTGGCGGCGGCCATCGAATACACGGCGGAGACGCTGTCGGGCATTCCGTCCATCATTTACGGTCTGGTGGGACAGATGTTCTTCTGCCAGTTTCTGGGGATGAAGAAGTCTCTGATCGCCGGCGCCATGACGCTGGTCATCATGAACCTGCCCACCATCATGCGCACCACACAGGAGAGCCTCAAGACCGTGCCCCAGAGCTACCGGGAGGGCGCGCTGGGCCTGGGCGCCGGGAAGTGGCGCACCATCCGGACGGTGGTGCTGCCGGGCTGTGTGGACGGCGTGCTGACCGGGTGCATCCTGGCGGTGGGCCGCATTCTGGGCGAGACGGCGGCGCTTTTGTATACGGCCGGCTTCGCCCACACGCTGTATAACGGCCTGAAAAACACGCTGGAGGGTTCCGGCGCGACATTGTCCGTGGCACTGTACGTCTATGCCAAGGAGCAGGGCGAGTTCGACGTGGCCTTCGCCATTGCCGCCATCCTGATGGCGCTGGCACTGCTCATTGATCTGGCGGTGAGCCTGACGGGGCGGTATTTCAAGAAACGGAGGAGCCTATGAGCGATATTATCACGGTGGAGGGACTGGACCTGTGGTACGGCAGTACACAGGCGCTGCACCATGTGAGCATGGACATCCCGGAAAAGAGCATCACCGCCCTGATCGGGCCGTCCGGCTGCGGCAAGTCCACGTTCCTCAAGACGCTGGACCGGATGAACGATCTGGTGCCCGGTGTGCGCATCGAGGGTACGGTGCGCTATGACGGAAAGGACATTTTCGCCGCGGATGTGGATGTCAATGAGCTGCGGCGGCAGGTGGGCATGGTGTTCCAGAAGCCCAACCCGTTCCCCATGAGCATCTATGACAACGTAGCCTATGGCCCCCGCACCCATGGCGTGCGCAACCGGGCCAAGCTGGATGAGATCGTGGAGCAGTCCCTGCGGTCGGCGGCCATCTGGGACGAGGTGAAGGACCGACTGAAGAAAAACGCACTGGGCCTGTCCGGCGGCCAGCAGCAGCGGCTGTGCATCGCCCGGGCGCTGGCGGTGGAGCCGCGGGTGCTGCTGATGGACGAGCCAACCTCCGCACTGGACCCCATCTCCACGTCGAAAATAGAAGAACTTGCAATGGAGCTGAAAAAAAGGTACACTATTGTTATTGTGACACACAACATGCAGCAGGCGCTGCGTATTTCCGACCAGACCGCGTTTTTCCTGCTGGGTGAGCTGATCGAGTACGACGATACGGAGAAGATGTTCTCCACGCCGACGCAGAAAAAGACCGAGGACTACATCACGGGGAGGTTTGGATAATGAGGAGCCGTTTTGACGAGCAGCTGGCGCAGCTGCACCGGGAGCTGATCGAAATGGGCGCGCTGTGTGAGCGGGTGATCGCACTGGCCTCCCGGGCGCTGACCACGGGGGACAAGACGCTGGCGCAGCAGGTGCCGCCGCTGGACCGGGAGATCGACCGGAAGGAGCGGGACATCGAGAATCTGTGCCTGCGGCTGCTGCTGCACCAGCAGCCGGTGGCCGGCGACCTGCGGCGCATCTCCGCAGCGCTGAAGATGATCACGGACATGGAGCGCATCGGCGACCAGGCCGACGACATCGCCGAGATCGTGCTGTATCTGGAGGATGTGCCGGCGGAGAGCCACGCGCTGCTGGAGAGCATGGCCAAGGCCGCCATCGGCATGGTCAGCGACAGCGTGGACGCCTATGTGCGGCAGGACGTGGCGCTGGCGGAGCAGGTCATTGCCGCCGACGACACGGTGGATGACTCCTTTGAGAAGGTAAAGCAGACGCTGATCCGGCGCATCGCCGATGACCCGGAGGAGGGCGGCACGGCGCTGGATCTGCTGATGATCGCCAAGTATCTGGAGCGCATCGGCGATCACGCCACCAATATCGCCGAGTGGGTGGAGTTTTCCGTCACAGGCGTACACAAGGAGGAGTGACCCATGATCTGGTGCGTGGAGGACGACGCCAGCATCCGAGACATCGAGGTATACGCACTGAACTCCACCGGCTTCGAGGCGGAGGGCTTTGCCGACGGCGCGGCTTTCTGGGCGGCGCTGGAGAAGGCCCGGCCGGAGCTGGTGGTGCTGGACGTGATGCTGCCGGAGATCGACGGCATCCAGCTGCTGCGGCGGATGAAGGCCGACGCGGCCCTGCGGGATATTCCCGTCATCATGGCCACGGCCAAGGGCGCGGAGTATGACAAGATACTGGGGCTGGATCTGGGAGCGGACGACTACCTGACCAAGCCCTTTGGCGTCATGGAACTGGTGTCCCGGGTCAAGGCGGTGCTGCGGCGGTGCAGGCCCCGGCAGACGGAGGTGCTGCGCTGCGGCGGACTGACGGTGGACGAGCAGGAGCACAGCGTCACCGTGGACGGTGCGCGGGTGGAACTGACGTATAAGGAGTTCCAGCTGCTGCGGCTGTTTCTGGCCCATCCGGGGACGGCGTTCACCCGCGATCAGATGATGGAACAGGTGTGGGGCATGGACTTTTACGGCGAGAGCCGGACGGTGGACATGCACATCCGCACCCTGCGGCAGAAGCTGGGCGTCTACGGCGAGCATATCGAGACGGTACGCAGTGTGGGCTACCGATGGAGGGCACAGCCATGAGTACCATGACAAAACGCATTTTCCGGGCCACGCTGCTGGTGGGCGTGGCGGTGCTCATCGCCAGTCTGGCGCTGGTGATGGGCGTGCTGTACAGCTATTTCGGCCGGGTGCAGGAGTCCCAGCTGCGGGACGAGCTGAGCTTGGCCGCCGTGGGCGTGGAGAAAAACGGCACGGACTATCTGGCAGAGCTGCAGTCCGACCAGTACCGCATCACATGGCTGCGGGCGGACGGCGTGGTGATGTATGATACCCAGGTCGACGCGGAGACCATGGAGAACCACGCCCAGCGTCAGGAGGTGCGGCAGGCGCTGGCCACCGGCGAGGGCGAGAGCAGCCGGTACAGCAGCACGCTGCTGCAAAAGACGGTGTACTATGCCAAGCTGCTGCCGGACGGCACGGTGCTGCGGCTGTCCGCCGTCCGGGTGACGGCGGGGGTGCTGGTGCTGAACATGCTCCAGCCCATCCTGCTGGTGCTGGCGGCGGCACTGATCCTGTCGGGCGTGCTGGCCGGACGGCTGGCGCGGCGCATCACAGAGCCGCTGAACCGGCTGGATCTGGAGCATCCGCTGGAGAACGACACCTACGAGGAGCTGGCACCGCTGCTGCGGCGTATGGAGCATCAGCGCCGTCAGATCGACCAGCAGATAGGCGAGCTGCGGCAGCGGTCGGAGGAGTTCGACCAGATCACCGGCAGCATGAACGAGGGACTGGTGCTGCTGGACGAGGTGGGTGCCATCCTGAGCATCAACCCGGCGGCAAGACGGCTGCTGGACGCAGATGAAGACTGCGTGGGGCAGGACTTCCTGACGGTGGACCGGGACGTGACCATGAGCGATGCGATGCGTCAGGCGGCGGAGCAGGGCCACAGCGAGTTCCGGGGCGAGCGGAACGGACGGGAGTATCAGTTCGACGTGACCCGCATCCAGACGGAGGGCCGCACGGCGGGCACGGTGCTGCTGGTATTCGACGTGACGGAGCGGGCGTTTGCCGAGCGGAACCGGCGGGAGTTTACCGCCAACGTGTCCCACGAGCTGAAAACGCCCCTGCAGGGCATCATCGGCAGCGCGGAGCTGCTGGAAAACGGCATGGTGAAGCAGGAGGACGTGCCCCGGTTCGTGGGACACATCCGGGCGGAGGCCCAGCGGCTGGTGACGCTGATCGGCGATATCATCCGGCTGTCCCAGCTGGATGAGGGCGAGGCGATGCCCACGGAGCCCGTGGAGCTGCTGGCGGTGGCCCGTGAGGCGGCGGAAAACCTGCGGAGCGCGGCGGAGGCCAAGCATGTGACGGTGGATGTCACCGGCCAGCCGGCGACGATCCCCGGTGTGCGGCGGCTGCTGTATGAGATCGTGTTCAATCTGTGCGACAACGCCATCAAGTACAACAACGAGGGCGGCCGCGTGGAGGTGGAGGTGGCCCAGGAGGGCGCCAGCGCCGCCGTGACGGTGCGGGACACCGGCATCGGCATCCCGCCCGAGCACCAGAGCCGCGTATTTGAGCGGTTCTACCGGGTGGATAAGAGCCACTCCAAGGCCTCCGGCGGCACGGGATTGGGACTGTCCATCGTGAAGCACGCCGTGCAGTACCACCACGGCACCATCCAGCTCAAGAGCGAGGTAGGGAAGGGCACGGAGATCCGCGTCACGTTCCCGGCAGAGTGAAGAAAAGCGGCGCGCCCGGCGGGCGCGCCGCATTTGCCGTCCTTTCGGCAAATGGCACGGAGGTGTTGACAAGCGGAAACAGCAGGCGTATAATAAGCGGGATGTATAACAAAGATTATACAACATTTGGTTTAAAACGTTCGGTGCGGATCGCGCGCCGCAGAGCGAGACAGACAGGAGAGTACATTATGCTGAAAATCGAGCATCTGACAAAGACCTACGGCGAAAAAAAGGCCGTGGACGACCTGAGCCTGCACATCCGGCCCGGCGAGATCTACGGCTTTATCGGACATAACGGCGCGGGCAAGACCACCACTCTGAAGGCGGTGGTGGGGATTCTGCAGTTCGACGCCGGGGAGATCGCCATTGACGGAAAATCCATCAAGACGGAGCCGCTGGCCTGCAAGCGGGAGATCGCGTACATCCCCGACAACCCCGACCTGTACGACTTCATGAGCGGTATCAAGTACCTGAACTTCATCGCGGACATTTTCGGCGTCGGTGCCGATGACCGGCAGGCGCGTATCCGGGACTACGCAGCCCGCTTTGAGCTGACGGACGATCTGGCCCAGCCCATCGCCGCCTACTCCCACGGCATGAAGCAGAAGCTGGCCATCATCGCCGCGTGGCTGCACCAGCCCAAGCTCATCATCATGGATGAACCCTTCGTGGGACTGGATCCCAAGGCGGCCCACCTGCTGAAGGGCATGATGCGGGAGCTGTGTGACCAGGGCGGCGCCATCTTCTTCTCCACACATGTGCTGGAGGTGGCGGAGAAGCTGTGCGACAAGGTGGCCATCATCAAGGGCGGACGGCTCATCCGTTCCGGCACCATGGAGGAGGTCAAGGGAGACGACTCGCTGGAGCAGGTCTTTCTGGAGCTGGAGGATGAGGCGTGATGCTGAAAATTCTGGTGAAAAAGCAGCTGACGGAGATCTTCCGCAGCTATTTCTACAATGCAAAGACCAACAAGGCCCGCTCCAAGGGGGCGGTGGCCGGGTACATCATTATGTTCGTCGTACTGATGGTGGGCGTTCTGGGCGGCATGTTCACGATGCTGTCCCTGGGACTGTGCGGGGCGCTGGTATCCGCCGGTCTGGACTGGCTGTACTTTGCGCTGATGGGCCTGCTGGCCACGCTGCTGGGCGCGTTCGGCAGCGTGTTCAACACATATTCGGGACTGTATCTGGCCAAGGACAACGACCTGCTGCTGAGCATGCCCATCCCGGTGAACACGCTGATGGCCTCCCGGCTGCTGAGCGTGTATCTCATGGGGCTGATGTACAGCAGCGTGGTGATCCTGCCGGCCGTCATCGTCTACTGGGTGGTGACACCGGTGTCGGCGGGCGCCGTTCTGGGCGGCGTGCTGCTGCTTCTGCTGCTGTCCATCTTCGTATTGACGCTGTCCTGCGCCTTAGGCTGGGTGGTGGCGAAGATCAGCCTGAAGCTGAAGAATAAGAGCTTCATCACGGTGCTGGCGTCTCTGGTGTTCATCGGCGCCTATTATTTCTTCTTTTTCAGGGCGCAGACCTTCGTGGAGGAGCTGGTGGGCAATGCGGCGGCCTACGGCGACAAGATCAAGAGCGCGGCGTACCCACTGTACCTGCTGGGGCAGGTGGGCACCGGAGACGGGTTGGCCATGCTGGTGGTCTCCGTTGTGGTGCTGGCGCTGTTCGCGGTGCTGTGGGCAGTGATCGCCCGCAGTTTCCTGCACATGGCTACCGCCACGGGGCGGACGGCACGGCGGGTCTATCGGGAAAAGACGGCGGCCCGGCGTTCCATACCGGCGGCGCTGCTGGCCAGGGAACTGGATCGGTTCACCGCCAGCCCCAACTATATGCTCAACTGCGGCCTGGGCATATTGCTGATGCCGATCGCCGGCGTGATGCTGTTGTGGAAGGGCAGCGATGTGGAGGCGGCGCTGGGCAGCACGCCGGGCACCGCCGGACTGCTGCCGGTGCTGCTGGCTGCGGCAGTGTGCATGCTGGTCTCCATGAACGACATGACGGCGCCCTCGGTGTCGCTGGAGGGCAGGAGCCTGTGGCTGGTCCAGTCGCTGCCAGTGACGCCGTGGCAGGTGCTGCGGGCCAAGCTGGATATGCAGCTGCTGCTTACCGGCGTGCCGGCGGCGGTGTGCCTGCTGTGCGCGGTGCTGGCCGTCTCCATGCCGGCGGCGGAGGCGGTAATGCTGGCGGCGGTGTCCCTGCTGTTTGTGGCGCTCTCCGCCATGCTGGGACTGTTCCTGGGGCTGAAGATGCCCAACTTGACGTGGACCAGCGAGATCACGCCCATCAAGCAGAGCGCCTGTGTGGCCATCGCGCTGTTCGGCGGCTGGGCCTATGCGCTGCTGCTGGGCGGCGGCTACCTGCTGGTCGGCTGGCAGCTGGGCGCGGCGCTGTACATGGGCTGCTTTGCCGCAGCCACGCTGGCGGCGTGCATCGTGCTGTATCTGTGGCTGAAGAAGCGGGGCGGCGCGGTGCTGATGTCGCTGTGAGAACATAAAAAGAGGGACCTTTGCACCATTGGTGCAAAGGTCCCTCTTTTATGCGGTTTACAGGTGATTGCGGGCATGGCGGCAGATGGCCTCGAAGCTGGTCTGGCTGATGTCGTGCTCCATTTTGCACGCATCGGCCTCCGCCGTCTCCTGATCGACGCCCAACGCCATGAGGAACTGGGTCAGGGTGTGGTGCCGGTCCAGCATGCTGGCGGCGATGGACATGCCCCGTTCCGTCAGAGTGATAAGACCGTCCTTGTCCATGGTGATATAGCCGTTCTCCCGCAGCCGTTTGGTGGCGTAGGTGACGCTGGGCTTTGTGACGCCCAGCTTGTCGGCGATATCGATGGAGCGGATGTAGCCGTGCTCCTGCTGCATCATCAGCATGGCCTCCAGATAGTCCTCAGAGGCTCGTAATATCTGCATAAGTTCACCAACTTTTCGTTTCAGAATACAGATAGGTTAACACAGTTTAACTAAATTTGCAAGCGGGTAATTTTTTTTCTTTACACCTCTTGACAAAAGGGGTTAGAGCAGCTAAACTATCTGCGTCAGTTAGATAGTACTAACTACCTGCGGAGGGCGGCAGTGACAGCCATTCTTTTTCAGATACAGGTTAGTCCAGACTAACCGAAGAAAACGGAGGGATCGTTATGATGCCGTTGGCACTGGCCGATGTAGGCACGGAGAACCTGATCCGCAAGGTGGGCGGTTCTCCCGAAGTGAAGAAGCATCTGGAGGATCTGGGCTTTGTGGCCGGCGGTACCGCCACTGTGGTGGCCGCCATGGGCGGCAACATCATCGTAAAGGTGAAAGAAGCCCGCGTAGCCATCAGCGAGGAAATGGCCCGGAAGATCATGGTGTGAGCAGATCAAAAAAGAAATTACATAGAAGGAGAGAGCAACGATGAAAACATTGCGCGAAGTAAAGATCGGAGAGACCGCCAAGGTCGTGAAGCTCCATGGCGAAGGCCCGGTGAAGCGCCGGATCATGGACATGGGCATCACCAAGGGCGTGGAAGTCTACGTCCGCAAGGTGGCCCCTCTGGGCGACCCCATGGAGGTCACCGTCCGCGGCTACGAGCTGAGCCTACGGAAGGCTGACACCGAAATGATCGAGGTCGAGTGATTTTGTAATTGTGAGTCGATAAGACTGACCGAAAGACTAACTATTAAAAGTCAAGCCCCAAAACAAAATTTTCGAGAGAAATTTTAA